>NZ_JALPKR020000002.1:600000-900000 GCF_023195515.1 Variovorax sp. S12S4 | reverse complement strand
TTCGACCAGCGCGCGCTGGTAAGTGGTGCCGAAGCGATGGGTCATGGGCTCCAGATGAGCGGCACCGGCCACTTCGATCAGCCGCTTGGGCTCGCGTGCGGCTTCGAGCAGGCGGCGCGAATGCGAATGCGGAATCACCGCATCGGCCGTGCCATGGATGAGCAGCAGCGGAATCGGCGAAACGGCCGCGATGTACTTCGATGCGGCGTATTCGTCAGTTACCAGAAGGCCGGCGCCCGGGAGCTTTTCGCTGGCAATCGATGAGTACGAATAAAAGGTCGCTTCGATGGCCGCTGCCTTCACGCCGGCCCGGTTGCCCGAACCCACCGCCGCCACGGCGTTGGTGCCGCCCAGGCTCTGGCCGAAGACGAAAAGGCGCCCGGGGTCGATGTCGGCGCGCGAGCGCACATGGTCCAGCGCGGCATTGGAATCCTCGAACACGCCCTTGGGCTCCGGCTTGCCTTCGGACTCGCCATAGCCGCGGTAGTCGAACACGAACACGTTGAAGTCCTGCTTCGGCAGCCACGCAACGAAGCGCCAGTGCGCGGACATGTTCTGCGCGTTGCCGTGGAAATGCACCACCGTGCCCTTGGCATCCTTCGGGTTCTGGCGGCTTGCGGCGGGAATGAACCAGCCGCTCAGGCGCGTGCCGTCGGCGCTGGCAAATTGCACCGCCTCATATCGCAGCCCCAGCGCATCGGGCGTTTCGTAGCGCACCCGGTCGGGGTAATAGAACATCGACTGAACACAGCCGGTGAGGAACACGGGCAGCGCGAGCAAGGCCAGCTTCCAGTTCATGGGTGTCATGCGCGGGGTGTCGCCAGTGCGGCGGAGTTGCGGCGGAGGATAGCTCAGCCCGCGGCAATGCGGCTCCACTCGAGCCCATGCTTCGCAAGGTACTTTCGGAGCCGGTCGGCATCGTTCACCACGCTGCGCTGCGCGCGCGACGCCTGGAAAAGCTGCCGCCCCGCGTCCGACAGGCTGCGCGATTCACGGCACACGCGCACCACCGCCTCCAATTGCAGCCGGTCGAACAGGTCGAGCGCCGCCGCGCGTTCATCGCCCAGCAATGCGTCGAGGTCCACGTCCTCGGCGCCACTGCCATCGGTTTTCGGGCTCTCGCGGTTCCATAGCCAACGAAGCCGTGCAATCTCGGCTTCGACCAGCGCGACCGGAATGCGCCCGCCGTCCGCCAGCGTGGCGAGCCGCGTCACGCTGGCCGACAGGTCGCGAAAGTTGCCGCACCACAGCGCCTCGGCGCTTTGCGCAAACCGCAGGTAGGCGGCGCGGGCCTCGGCGTTGAAGCGCACCACGCGGTTGTTTTCGGCCGCGTGAATGGCCAGCAGGTGGTCGAGGTTGGGCTCGATGTCTTCCGGCCGCTTTGCCAGGCCCGGCAGGTCATAGGTCCAGAGATTGATGCGCGCGAACAGGTCTTCGCGAAAGCGACCGGCCGCCACGTCGCTGCGCAAGTCGCGGTTGGTACCGGCAATGAGCTGGAAGTCGCTCTCCACTTCCTTGTCGGCGCCCACCGGGAAGAAACGCTTCTCTTCGATGGCCTTGAGCAGCATCGCCTGTTCGTCGAGGCCGAGCTCGCCGATCTCGTCCAGAAAAAGCGCGCCCTGGTGCGCAGTGCGCAGCAGGCCCGCGCGCTCGCCCGCCGCGCCGGTGAACGCGCCCTTCTTGTGGCCGAACAATGTGGACGCGGCGCCGTCGCCCCGCAGCGTGGCGCAGTTCACTTCCACGAACGGCCCCGTCATCTGGTGCCGCGCCTGCTTCAGTTCGAACATGCGCCGCGCCAGGAAGGACTTGCCCGCACCGGTCGGCCCCACCAGCAAGATCGGCGCGCGCGATCGCACCGCCACGCGTTCGATCTCGTCGATGAGCGCATTGAAGCGCGCATTGCGCGTGGCGATGCCGCTCTTCAGGAAGGCCACCGCATCGCGCTGCTCGGCATCGAAGCGCCGCGCAATCGCGTCGTAGCGCGACAGGTCGAGGTCGATCAGCGCTACTTCGCCCGGGTTGCCCGCGCGCTGCCGCTTGGGCGGCGAGGTCTGCGCCAGCACGCCCGGAATCACCCGCGATTCGGCCAGCAGGAACATGCAGATCTGCGCCACGTGCGTGCCGGTGGTGATGTGCGTCCAGTACTGCTCGCGTTCGGTGTCGAAGGTGTAGGTGCGCGCCCAGTCGTAGAGGCGCGCGTACACCTCGCCGAAATCCCACGGGTCCGCCAGGTCGAGCGGCACCAGGTTGACGGTGGTCTCCGGCGAGACGGTGGCGATGTCGGCCTTGACCACCTCGGCCAGCGCCTTGTGCTTGAGCGTGTAGAGCAGCTCCATGCGCGAGATGACCATGTCCTCGTGCTGCGCAAGAGAGATGGTCGGGCGCCATTTTTCCCAGCGGCCTGTGCCTTGGCCGGCGTCGAGCTGGGTGCCGAGGAAACCGATGACGACGGTGGATTTCTTCATTATCTGGATAAATGACTATCCAAAATTATAAGAACTGCTGTCCGTTTGAGTCTGCTGAATTTGGTGTGGGCAGCAGGAAAACAGAAAAATCTTTTTTAAATCAACAACTTAAATTCGGCTGGCGCTACGAGGCTGCTGGCTGGCACACCCGTTGCAATAAGGATCACACATTCAATAAAGCGAACGAACAAAAAGAACGCCACAAGGAGAAGTCACATGGTCAACCTTCAACTCTTCCAGAGCCTGCGCGGCGCACTGCTGCCTTTGGCCAATACGCTCAACGAAGCGGGCGGCGCGGCCTACGTGCTGTCGCCCAAGCACCAGCTGGCGCAGCTCGCGGCCACCGGCTGCCTGAACAGCACCTTCTATGCACAGGCGCAGGACCAGCTCGACACCGTGCTGGCGCTGGCCCGTGAAGTCGATCCGGTGTTCGTCGCCAAGACGGCCGTGTATGCACGCTCTGCCGGCCACATGAAGGACATGCCCGCGCTGTTGGCCGCCACGCTCGCCGTGCGCGACGTGGCGCTGCTCGCCAAGGTGTTCGGTCGCGTGGTCGACAACGGCAAGATGCTGCGCAACTTCGTGCAGATGCTGCGCAGCGGCGCGGTGGGCCGCAAGTCGCTCGGCACGCGTCCGAAGAAGCTTGTGCAGCAATGGCTGCTCGATGCGACCGAGGCGCAGCTGCTCAATGCCGCCGTGGGCAACACGCCGTCGCTGGCCGACGTGGTGAAGATGGTTCACCCCAAGCCCGCCGAAGCCTGGCGCGCCGCATGGTTCGCATGGCTGATCGATCGTCCGTATGCGCTGGAGGCGCTGCCTCCGGTGACGCAGGCTTTCGAACGCTTCAAGCGCGACCGGACACAACCGGTGCCCGACGTGCCATTCCAGATGCTGACCGCGCTGGAGCTGGACGCCCAGGCCTGGGCGCAGATCGCGCAGCGCGGATCGTGGCAGATGGTGCGTCAGAACCTGAACACCTTCGCCCGCCATGGCGTGTTCGAGCTGCCCGGCCTCGCGGAAGCGGTGGCTGCCAAGCTGCGTGACCCGCAGGCCGTGGCCAAGGCACGCGTGCTGCCGTACCAGCTGATGGCGGCCTACACCGCAACAGGCGCCGAGGTGCCGGTTGCAGTGAAGGAAGCGCTGCAGGACGCGATGGAACTCGCGCTGGCCAACGTGCCGGTGTTCGAGGGCCGTGTGGTGGTGTGCCCCGACGTGTCGGGCTCGATGAGCTCGCCGGTGACGGGCCACCGCGGTTCGGCGACTTCGGCGGTGCGCTGCATCGACGTGGCCGCGCTGGTGGCTGCCGCCGTGCTGCGCCGCAATGCGGATGCGCGTGTGCTGCCCTTCGAAACGAAGGTGGTGCCGCTGAAGCTGAATCCACGCGATTCGGTGATGACCAACGCGGCCAAGCTGGCGGCGGTGGGCGGCGGCGGAACTTCTTGCAGCGCGCCGCTGGCGCTGCTGAACAAGGAGAAGGCGCAAGCCGATCTGGTGGTGCTGGTGTCGGACAACGAATCGTGGGCCGATGCTGCACGTGGCCGTGGAACCGCGACCATGCAGGAGTGGGAGGCGTTCAAGCAGCGCAATCCGAAGGCGCGGCTGGTGTGCATCGACATCCAGCCCTATGCGACCACCCAGGCGCAGGAGCGCGACGATGTGCTGAACATCGGCGGCTTCAGCGACGAAGTGTTCAAGCTGCTGGCGGTGTATGCCGCGGGCGGCCTGGGCGCCGAGCACTGGGTGGGTGTGATCGAAGAGACTTCGATCTGAGAGAAGAAAAAGAGAGGACGCCCCAGGCTTCGGCCTGTGGTGCCCGACTCGAAATGAATTGAACGTCGTCGTTCGGCGAATGCAGATGCGAGTACATCCAACCATGTTCTTCCTCGCATCGATTGTTTGTCGCCGAACGGGGATGAGAGCGGTTTTGTGCGAATGCAGGCAGGACTACATTGGTGCGACCAGGGTTCGACTCCCGGCGCCGGTTCTCCGGCGTGGTCTACGTCTTGCCATCCTCGTCGCACTGTTTTTTGCAGCGAATGCTGGCGGAACTACAGCCTTCAACGCTCGGGGTCGCGGGTTCGAATCCCGCCGGTCGAAAGACCGTAGCTCAGTGGTTAGAGCACGAAAACGTTTCGTCGATTTTTGTCGCTGCTTTTTTTGTTTTGAGGTGAATGCAGGCGGGTTTACAGGATAGAGCGTCATGGTCTTGGCCGTGAAGGTCCCGGGTTCAATCCCCGGTCTGTTTCGGCAGATAGCTCAGTACACAACCCGTCGCTCCTCGTCACCTCTTTTTTGTATATCGGGCACGCAGGCACAGAAGGGAGCGCCACTGCCAAAAATGTTGTTATTGCCGGCAGTCCGGGTAGCACCGGATGCGGCGGGCCAGCCGGTTGACGAGCAAGGTTGAGGATGCAGGTGCTGGCTCAGATGACGGGTCTGCCACTGGCGCGCGTTTCCAATCGTCGACTGGGCCATCGGACTCAAACACCATGGTCGCCGTATTGATGTGGGTTCGAATCCCACCGTGTCCACCATCAGTCGTAAGAATAGATAGATAGACAGTCGGAGAGAAAAGAATATGGAACAGAACTACAAACTGCATGAAGTAGCCAACGGCGTCCCGGTCAAGATGTGGACGAACGGCGTGCCCGTGGAAGACGAGGCGCAGAAGCAGCTCGAGAACGCGGCGCGCCTGCCCATCGTGTTCAAGCACATCGCGGCCATGCCCGACGTGCACTACGGCATCGGCGCGACCGTGGGCTCGGTGATTCCGACCTTCAAGGCCATCATCCCGGCCGCGGTGGGCGTGGACATCGGCTGCGGAATGATGGCGTGCAAGACCACGCTGAACGCGCGCGACCTGCCCGACAACCTGGGCCCGCTGCGCTCGGCCATCGAAAAGGCCGTGCCGCACGGATCGAACCCCAAGCGCATGGGCCGCGACAAGGGCTCGTGGGAAACGCCGCCCGACGAAACCGATGCGGCCTGGGCCAGGCTGGTGGATGAGTTCGACCTGATCTGCGAGGACTACCCGCGCCTGAAGAACACCAACAACCACAAGCACCTGGGCACGCTGGGTACCGGCAACCACTTCATCGAGGTGTGCCTCGACGAGGCGGGCGCGGTGTGGTTCATGCTGCACTCGGGTTCGCGCGGCGTGGGCAATGCCATCGGCACGCACTTCATCGAACTCGCGAAGAAGGACGCCGAGCTGCACCAGCGCAACCTGCCCGACCAGGACCTGGCGTACTTCGAGGAGGGCGCCAAGTACTTCGGCGACTACGTGCGCGCGGTGGGCTGGGCGCAGAAGTTCGCGCGTGCCAACCGCGAGGTGATGATGCAGCGCGTGGTCGCGGCCGCGCGCAAGGTCATCGCAAAGCCGTTCGAGGCGCATGTGGAAGCGGTGAACTGCCACCACAACTATGTGAGCCGCGAAACGCACTTCGGCGAAGACGTGCTCGTCACGCGCAAGGGTGCGGTGAGCGCGAAGGCCGGCGAACTCGGGATCATTCCAGGCAGCATGGGGGCCAAGAGCTACATCGTGCGCGGAAAGGGCAACCCCGAGAGCTTCATGAGCTGCAGCCACGGTGCCGGCCGCAAGATGAGCCGCACCAAGGCGAAGAAGCTCTTCACCATTGCCGACCAGATCGCCGCGACCGAGGGCGTCGAATGCCGCAAGGACGCCGACGTGATCGACGAGATTCCGATGGCCTACAAGGACATCGACGCGGTGATGGAAGCGCAGAAGGACCTGGTGGAGGTGGTTTACACGCTCAAGCAGGTGGTTTGCGTGAAGGGGTAAAAATGAATGAACGACTGAAAAAGAGCCGTGACATTGCGGATTGGATTGCATCGAAATTCGATGGCATCGGCGTTGTTAGAGACGGCCGAAGTGAGTTCGCCGCTACCTGCTACTACGTAGTGTGGCAACACCAAGCCGCTGTTTCGCGCCTTTATCAGGAAGGTCTCATTGCGCCCGCAACTGCACTTTTGCGTTGTGCTTGGGATGCCTACATCCGCGGGATGTGGCTGAGCCGAGCTGCCGGGGACGAGGCGGTCGCGGCATTTCTTGCAGGCGGGAGTCCGCCGCCTCAGAAAGAAATCGTAGCTGCATTGGAAGTCGCGGACGAGCTCCCTCCTGACATCCTGTCGGCTTTCCATCGGGCGCACTATTCCGAGCTATGCGATCTGACGCACACAGGAATCGCGCAGCTTCTTCAGCAGTGGAACGACGAGGAGATTTGTGCGCGTCAGGAGCCTGAGCAGGTGGAGAGCATCTTGGAGTTCGTCGATTCGATAGCGCTGAGTTCATTGGCACAAGCAGCGGTCATGGCCAATGAGCAATTGATTGCGCATGAAGCTTTGGAGAGGATGAGTGCAATACGGCGTCGATGAGGGATATCTCCGGCGCGAGGTTCTGACCGTGAAAAGCAACAAGCAACGCCGCGCCGAAATCAAGGCGCACCGCCTCGAACGCGCCGCCGCGCTGAAGGCGCAGCTGCGCACGCAGGACGCCCGTCAGCTCTCGGCGGGCGGACTCGTGCCTGGCATGGTCATGGCCGACAAGTCGCGGCTTGCGCACTACAACACCACCTTCGGCGAGGTGCCGGATTTCTACCTCGACCAGGCTTTCACCTGCCGCGATTGCCGCGCCCAGGAGGTGTGGACGGCAAAGCAGCAGAAGTGGTGGCATGAGGTTGCGCAAGGCTCGGTGTACAGCCACGCCGTGCGATGCCGTGCATGCCGGCAGGCCCGTCGCGCCTTGCGTGATGCGGCGCTTCGGAACGAAGGCGCCAACCTGCTGGGTGAGGAGGTGGCCCGGTTGCGCGCGCTTGCGGTGCAAAAGCCTGGCGCCGACGCGCTCGCGCAAGTGGAAGCTGCCCTGCAAAGCAAGTGGCGGAGCCTCCGCGTAGTCGCCATCGAAGTCATGGGTAAGTGGGGCGGGCCCGAGCAGGTCGAGCGGCTGCAGGCATTTGCAGCGAACCGCACGAGCAGCTACGGAACGTGGGAACGCGAAGCAGCGGATGCCGCAACGAAGGCACTGGCGCGCCGGGCCGAGGAGGAGAGCGGGGAATGTTGAAGCTCACCTTCCTGGGCACGTCCTCAGGAGTCCCCACGCGCCAGCGCAACGTCTCCGGCCTTGCGGTGCAGACCGTGCTCGGCACCGACTGGTTCCTTGTCGATTGCGGCGAAGGCACGCAGCACCGGCTGCAGCAGACGCGGCTGTCCTTGCATGACATGGCGGCGGTCTGCATCACGCACGTGCACGGCGACCATTGCTACGGCTTGCCGGGCCTGCTCGCCAGCGCGGGCATGGGCAAGCGCACCAAGCCGCTGAAGCTGGTCGCGCCGCTGCCGGTGTGGCAGTGGTTCGAAACCACGCACCGGTTGACGGACCTGCATCTGCCGTACGAAGTGGAGCATGTCGATCTGGAAACCGAGGCGCTGGTCTACGAAGCCCCGGGCCTGCGCATCGAGCGCCATGGGCTGCGGCACCGGGTGCCCAGCCACGCCTACCGCGTGCAGGTGCAAACCCGGCGCGTGCGGCTCAAGGCCGACGCCTTGCGTGCGGCCGGCCTGCCGCCCGGGCCCGCATGGCGCGCGCTGCAGAACGGCGAAGACGTACCTTTCAACGGCGCGGTGCTGCGCAGTGCCGACTTTGCCGAGACGCAAATCGACACGGCAAGCGCTGTGCTGGGAGGCGACAACGCCGAGCCCGCGCTGCTGCGCGCGGCCTGCGAAGGTGCGCAACTGCTGGTGCACGAGGCCACCTACACGCAGGAAGCGCTCGACAAGGTCGGGCCCGGCCCCATGCACAGCTCCGCGCGCCTGCTGGCGGAGTTTGCGCAGTCCGCCAAAGTGCCCAACCTGGTGCTGACGCACGTGAGTCCGCGCCATCAGAACGAAGAGGGCGTGGCCGCGTTGATGGTGGAGACCCAGGCCCACTACCGCGGCAACGCATTCCTGGCCAACGACCTGGACGTTTTTGAACTCGACAGCGCCGGCAACGTGGCTGTCACCCGTGCCCGATCGGATGAATGAGAACATCCGGCGGCTAGAAGAAGATTTTTATTCATGAGCAACAAAGAAGAATTCCTGCGCTCGGCGCACCCCATCGATCCCGCCATGCGCGTGCAGATCATGGATGCCCTGCGCGACATCGAAACGCGCCACGACGTCACGGTGCTGTTCGCCTGCGAATCCGGCAGCCGCGGCTGGGGCTTTGCCTCGCCCGACAGCGACTACGACGTGCGCTTCATCTACGTGAACCGTCTGCCGTGGTACCTCACGGTCACCCCGCGGCGTGACGTGATCGAGCTGCCGATCAGTGGCGACCTCGACGTGAACGGCTGGGACCTGCGCAAGGCGCTGGGCCTCATGCGCGAGTCGAACCCCACGCTGCTCGAATGGCTGCGCTCGCCGGTCGTGTACCGCGAAGACGAAGCGGCCATGCCGCGTTTTCGTGCGCTCTCCGAAGCGGTGTTCTCCAACGCGCGCGGCTGGCATCACTACGCGTCGATGGCAAAGAAGAACTTCCGCGAGCACCTGCAGGCCGACGAGGTGCGCTACAAGAAATACCTCTATGTGCTGCGCCCGCTGCTGGCCGCGCGGTGGATCCGCACGCAGCCCGGGGTGCCGCCGATGCGCTTTGCCGACCTGGCGCAGAAAACGCTCGACCCCGTGCGCGACACCGCGCTGATCGAAGAAATCAACGCGCTGCTCGAAGTGAAGATGCGCGCCGGCGAAGCGGCGACCAGCCCGCGCTGGCCGGGCATTCACGCGTTTATCGAAAGCGAACTGGCGGCCAACGCAGCCGAACCTGTCACGCCGCTGCCGCAGGCCGATGGCACCGGGCTCGATGCGTTTCTTTGCGAGACCGTGCTGCGCTTCGACGCGGCCGCGTCCGCAGTGAAGAAAGGAGGCCGCGCATGATTGAACTCGACGGCTCTCAAGGCGAGGGCGGAGGCCAGATCCTGCGCACCAGCCTCGCGCTGTCGGTGGCAACGGGCCAGCCCGTCTCCATCGAGAAGATTCGCGCGGGCCGCGCCAAGCCGGGCCTGATGCGGCAGCATCTCGCGTGCGTCAACGCGGCGGCCGAGATCAGCGGCGCGCAGGTCGAAGGGGCCGAGCTCGGATCGCAATCGCTGCGCTTCGTGCCCGGTCCGGTGCGTGCGGGCGACTACAGCTTCACGATTGCGAGCGCGGGCAGCTGCATGCTGGTGCTTCAAACGGTACTGCCGCCGCTGCTGCTGGCCGGCACGCCGAGCCGAGTGCAGCTGCGCGGCGGCACGCACAACCCAATGGCGCCGCCGTTCCACTTTCTGGAGCGCGCCTTTGCGCCGCTGGTGCGCCGCCTGGGCGCGGACCTGCAACTGGTGCTGCGCCGCTGCGGCTTTTATCCCGCCGGCGGCGGCGAGGTCGACGTGACCATCGTTCCGTCGGCCGATGGGCTGAAGCCCTTCGACCTGGTCGAGCGCGGCGCATTGCTGTCGGGCCACGCCGAGTGCCTGGCGCCGGGGCTCGCACGGCACATTGCCGCGCGCGAGCTGGAAACGCTGGGCAAGGCGATGGGCTGGTCGGGCGAGCAACTGCGCGTCGGCACGGCGCGGCAGAACGAAGGGCCGGGCAACGCGCTGCTCGCCACGCTGGCCTACGAGCACGCGACCGAGGTTTTCACGGCCTTCGGCGAAAAGACGCTCAGCGCAGAGCAGGTGGCGCATGCGCTGGTGAGGGAGCTGCGCGACTTCCAGAAGAGCCAGGCGGCCGTGGGGCCGCACTTGGCCGACCAGTTGGCGCTGCTGCTGGGCCTGGCGACATGGCAAAGCGGCGGTGCGGCCGCCTTCACCTGCAGCGAGGTAACGGAGCACACGCGAACCAATTGCGCGGTGATCGAGCGCTTTCTGCCGGTGCGCTATGCCATCGAAGAAGCCGCTGGCGCGGCCACCGTGAAGGTGGCGCGGGCCTGAGCGGTTGCCTTACAGGCCGGCTTGCTGCGTGAACGAAACGGCGGGCTTGCTGTAAGCCGATGGCACCTGGTCGCGATAGAAGGCGCGGCGGTCCAGGCTTTGCAGCGGATCGTGCGCGGCGGCCACGGCCTGGGCGCGCACCGCGTTGCGGTCGAGCGTGGATTGGACGGCCACCACGCCCTCGGCGGCGCTGTCCGAATACGTGTTGCCGCCGCGCGCAGCGGCCACGGCTTCGGCCTGCACGTCCGCACGGTTGGCGTACGACGTGAGGGCCTGCACGCCTTCGTAGGTTTCGGCATGTGCACCCGCGGCGCCCAGCATGGCGAGTGCGGCGGCGGAAACGGCGATGAGTTGCTTCGTGTTCATGGTGAGAGTCCCCTTGACTGAAAGTGGTGTGGTCGGCGGACATTCGTCGTTGCCACAGATGCAGTGTGAAACCGCGCCGCAGCCTGCGCTGTGCGTTTGCGCACCGCTTTTGGCAACTGCTACAGGGGCGCTGCCAAGGGGGCGTGCTGCGAACAGATCACCGCAAGTGGTTCGGAGCGCCCGCGCACCACCAGCGTATCGACCTGCTCCGCGGGGTGCGCCAGGCCGGCCTGCTGCGCCGCGAACAGCGAAACCACCAGTCGCGATGCGGCGGCCTTGGAATGGTCCTGCAGCCGGCTTGCCGTGTTGACCACTTCGCCGATGGCGGTGAAGGTGGTCGTGTCGAGGTAGCCCACTTCGCCCACTGCCGCGCGCCCGGCGTGCAGGCCCATGCCAAAGTCCAGCCGCTGGCCGAACTGGGCCTCGAAGCCTTCGCTCCAGGCGTCCATGCGCTCGCCGATGAGCTCGGTCGCGCGTAGCGCCTGGCGGCATGCGGTGGGCAGGTCGGTCTCGAGTCCGAAGATCGCCATCACGCTGTCGCCGATGAACTGGTTAGGCACGCCGCCGCTTTCGCGCACGGCGGCACCCACCGTCGCAAAGTAGCGGTCGAGCACATAGGCCAGGTCGAATGGCCATTGCCGCTCCGACAAGCCCGACCAGCGCCGCAGGTCCACGAACAGGATGGCCACGTCGCGCTCGCGTCCGAAGCTGCTGACCGGCGCGGGCCGGCCGCCGTTGGGCGGTGGCGCAAACAGCGGAGTGACCTCGATGTCGCCGCGGGGCCGCAGCTGGCAGGCCAGCCGCACGTCGCCGGGCGCACGCACGCGCTCCAGCGTTCGCTGCTCGTCACGGCCCGGCTCGCCGATGTGTTCGGCAGGGCCGAGCACGCGCACGCGGCAGGTCGAGCAGCGCGCCCGCCCGCCGCACACCGAAAGATGGGCGATGCCGTGCGAGCGGCTCGCTTCCAGCACGCTCCAGCCGCGCGGCACTTGTACCGTGCGGCCCGGATAGCGCAGCGAAACCGAAAGCCCGCGCGGCCGGCGCGCCAGCCAGTGGCGTGCTCCAAACGCCGCCAGCAGGGCGGCCAGGCCAAGTGCGTAGAAGACCTCGATGCCGGTTTCCACGGCGTCGAGCGTGCGGCCCTGGGCCGCGTTCGGCACCACCGCGGGCGGCACGCCGGTCCACTGGAACTCGCGTCCCATGGAGACGAAACCCATCGCCGCGGCAAGGGGCAGCACGACTGCCAAGGCAAGCAGCAGATGGGAGAAGCGGCGGTAGCCCGGCCGTGCCCGCAGCGCAAAGTGCATGCCGATGCAGCCGTGGATCCAGGCCGCGAACATCATGGTGAACTGCGCCGTGGCGCCCGGCAGGTTCCACCGGCCCCAAACCACGCGCGCATAGGAACCTTCGATGCCGTAAGCCTGGTAGGCGCCGCGCATGGCCGTCACGTGGGCGATCAGCAGCAGCGGCAGCGCGAAGCCCAGCAGAATGCGCAGGCCCTCCAGCGGCGGCATGCGCAGCGTGCGGCGCTCCCACAGCGCGGCCACGGCAAGCGCCAGGTGAACGGTGGCGGCACCGTACAGCAGCAGCGTGCCCGGCAGGCTGTGCCAGAAGTGCTGCACGCCGCGCAGCACCGTCTCGGCCGCGGCAAAGGAGACGATGCCCAGCGAATGGTTGAGCAAATGCGCCGTCACATAGGCCATCAGCACCAGCCCGCTCGCCCAGCGGAGATTGCGCCGGGTCGGCAGTCTCGGCAAAAAAAGGGCTTGGGGGGAACGTCTGTCCATGAACGGGTTCGAAGGGGCACCCGAGCATAATGCGCGCGCCCCTCTCACCCGGCATGGCCCCAACCACTCCTTCGACCACTCTTCGTTCCAGCCTTGCGCTGCGCCGCATCGCGCTGCTCGAGGGGCTTTCCGACCAGCGCCTGGACCTGCTCGCGCAGCAGTGCCTGTGGCACAGCGTGGAGGCCGGCAAGCCGCTGCTGCTGCGCGCCGAGCAGCAAGGCGACGTGTTCCTGCTGGTCTCGGGGCGGGTGCGGGTGACCACTTATTCGGCCAACGGACGGCAGGTGACTTTCAGGGATTCGGAAGCCGGCGAGCACTTCGGCGACATTGCCGCCCTTGACGGCGGGCCGCGCTCCGCCGACGTGGTCACCCTCGAACCCAGCGTCCTCGCCAGCCTCGACCGGCTTTCCTTCATGGCGCTGCTGCGCGACGAGCCGGTGGTGGCCGAGCGCGTGATGCAGCGGCTCGCTTCACTGGTGCGACAGCTGTCGGAACGCGTGATCGACCTGAGCACGCTGGGTGTGCAGAACCGCCTGCATGCCGAGCTGCTGCGGCTCGCACGAATCGCGGGCGTGGAAGGCAACCAGTCGAGGCTCGACCCGGCGCCCAAGCACGCGGCCCTGGCCAGCCAGATCAGCACCAACCGCGAGCAGGTGACGCGCGAACTCAATGTGCTGGTACGCAGCGGCGTGCTGCGCAAGGACGGCAAGGCCCTGCTGGTGGCCGACGCCGCGCGGCTCGAGCGCATGGTGTCGCAAGTGCGCGGCGACGCGGGTTGAGCCAGCGGCCTGGCCGGATCAGTTCCAGCGGCCGCGCAAACCGCCCAGGCTGAAGCGGCCCGCACCCAGCAGCACCACGGCCAGCGCGCCGAACAGGTACAGGCCCTGCAGTTCCAGCGCCCAGCCACCCTGCTTGGTCAGGGCGAACAGGTCGGCCATGTGCACCAGGCCAAAGGCCGCGAGCATGTTGATGACGACCACGCCGGCGGCGGCGCGGGTCCAGAAGCCGGCAATCATGAGCAGAGGCGCCACGATCTCGCCCACGTATACCAGGTAGGCCAGCCCGCCCGGCAGGCCGGCCTTCACCAGCATGGCGCTGACGAAGCCCACGCCGGCCGAAATCTTGAAAATACCGTGCAGCAGCACCAGCACGCCGATGGCCACGCGCAGCAGCAGCTTGCCGGAATCGTCCAGCGTGGCGGGCGAGGGAGAAGCGAACGAAGATGCGATCGGCGCACGCGCGGAGTCGGCGGCTACGGCCTGGGTGTTCATGGCAGATCCTTGAGGAATGTTGAAGCCCGCCGCGGAGTGCGGCGGTTGCAGTTCCAGTGTGCGCAGCCGCGGCCGGCACGGCTGTGCGTTTACGCACACGTTTGCACAGGTGCCCGAAGAATCCTGCAGGCCCGGCGCCGTCCTGCTACGCTTGCACCGCCCGCCACACGGCGGGCTTTTTTCTGCGCCGCCACACGGCGGGCTTTTTCTGCGCAGCCTTCCCATGCTCTTTCCTGTCATCACCGATCCGCACTTCTATGCGGTTGCCGTTCCGGCCGTGCTGTTGCTCGGCATCAGCAAGAGCGGGTTCGGCGCCGGCTTCGGTTCGCTCGCGGTGCCGCTGATGGCGCTCGCGGTCACGGTGCCGCAGGCCGCGGCCATCCTGATGCCGCTGCTGCTGTTGATGGACTTGCTCGGGATTGCCGCCTTCCGGCGCGACTTCGACCGGGCGCTGCTCAAGTTCCTGGTTCCGTTCGGGCTGCTCGGCACGGTCATCGGCACGCTCTTGTTCCGAACGCTTTCGGCCCCCACCGTGGCGGGCATCGTCGGCGTGTTCACGCTGCTGTTTCTTGCGCAGCGGCTGGTGTTTCCGCCCAAGCCGGACGACCCGCTGCCTTCGCGCGCCGTGGGCGCGGCGCTCACCGCGGTCTCGGGTTTCACGAGCTTCATTGCCCACGCCGGCGGGCCGCCCATCAACGCCTATGTAATCCCGCTGCGGCTCAAGCCGGTGGTGTTCACGGCCACCATGGCCTACTTCTTCTTCGTGGTGAACCTGAGCAAGTGGATTCCGTACGCCTGGCTCGGCCTCATCGACCTGCGCACCCTGGCCACATCGGCGGTGCTGATGCCTCTTGCGCCGCTCGGCGTGTGGGTCGGCATTCGCATTGCGCGGCGTATCAGCGCCACATGGTTCTACCGCTTCCTGTACCTCGGCATGCTGCTGACCGGGCTCAAGCTCGTCTACGACGGGTTTCTTGCCTGAGCCCGGCGCGCCCGGTCAGAACTCGACGATCGACTTGAACCCGCCGAAGATCATCCGCTTCGCATCGAAGGGCATGGTCTTCGGGTCCATCGCGGCAATGCGCGGGTCGGCCATGACCTTGGCGTTGACCGTGTCGCGGTGCTTGCGCGACTTGTAGACGATCCACGAGAACGCCACCGTTTCGTCCGCCTTCTGCTTCACGCTCTGCGGAAACGAAGTGAGCTTGCCGGGCTTCACATCGTCGGCAATGCACTCCACGTATTCGAGCGCGCCGTATTCCATCCAGATCTTGCCGGCCTTGCGCGCGAGCTTGCGGTAAGCCTCGACGTTGTTCGAGGGAACGGGAACGAGAAAGCCATCGACATAGCGAGCCATTGGAAGTCTCCTTGAAAGAAAAGGAAAGTAGAAAAGAAAAGCGGGCCGCCGAACGGGCGTGCCCTCAAGATGCCGCCGCACGGTTTGCCGTGCTTGCGGATGCCGCGGCCTCTTCGTTGTTGATGTTGTTGCTGTTGTTCTTGTCGTTCTGAGTCGACCCCGGAGATGCGGTGCGAAGCAGCAATGCCCCGAGCAATCCCGCCAGCGCCGCAAACACGGCGCCGACAAGAAACGCAAGGTTGTAGCCGCCGGTGAGGGCAAGAGGCAACTGCGCCCCGGCTGCCTGCATGGAGCCGGTGCGCGCCGCGGCGGCACTGGCCAGCACGGCAAGGCCGAGTGCGCCGCCCATCATGAAGGCGGTGTTCACCACGCCCGAGGCCAGGCCCGAATCGGCCGGGTCGACCTCGCTCATGGCCGCGAGCAGCACCGGGTTGAATGCCATGCCCGCGCCCAGGCCGAGCAGCATCATCCCGGGCAGCACGTCCACGACGAAGCTGCCGTTGACCGGCGCACGCGCGAAGAGCGCAAGACCGATGGCCGCGAGCCAGAGCCCGGCCGCAAGCGGCTTGCGGATGCCGAAGCGCATCACCAGCCTGGCCGAGAGGCCGAGCGAGAACACCGCCATGATGATGTTGGCCGGCAGGAAGGCGAGGCCGATCTGCATCGGCGTGTAGTTCAGCACCAGCTGCATGTAGAGCGCGGAAATGAAGAACCACGCGAACATTGCCGCCGCCCACAGCACGCCCACCACGTTGGCGACCGACACGCTGCGCAGGCGAAAGAGGCCCAGCGGCATCAGCGGATGCTGCACGCGTGCCTCGATGGTGATGAAGATCGCGAGCAGCACCACCGCAGCGCCGAGCAGGCCCAGCGTTTGCGTGGAGCCCCAGCCGGCTTCGTTGCCGTTGACCACGCCGTAGACCGCGAGCATGAGCGACAGCGTGACGGTGACGGCGCCCGCCACGTCGAGCTTTTCGCCGTGCGCCTGGCCGCGCGCGTTGGGCAGCAGCGCCACGCACAGCGCATACACCGCCACGCCGATCGGCAGGTTCACCAGAAAGATCCAGTGCCAGCTCAGCGAGCTCGTGAGCAGGCCGCCCAGCAGCACGCCGATACTGCCGCCGCCCGCGCAAACGAAGCCGTACACGCCCATCGCCTTCGCGCGGTCGGCCGGTTCGGTGAACAGGTTCATGATCAGCGAGAGCGAGACGGCCGAAACCACCGCGCCGCCCAGCCCCTGCACCGCGCGCGCCGCAATCAGCACGCCTTGCGAATTGGCAATGCCGCAGGCCAGCGACGCAAGCGTGAAGAGCACAAGGCCGATGAGGAAGAGCCTGCGGTGCCCATACAGGTCGCCGAGCCGCCCGCCCAGCAGCAGGAAGCCGCCGAAGGTCAGCATGTAGGCGTTCACCACCCAGACCAGCGAGGTCTCGGTAAAGCCCAGGTCGGTGCGGATCGAAGGCAGCGCCACGTTCACGATCGTGGTGTCGAGCACGATCATCAGCACGCCAAGGCACAGCACCATCAATGCGAGCCAGCGCTTGCGGTTGTTGTCGAGTGTGTCGGTCATGAAGAGTGATTCCCTGCAGCTTGCGAGTGACGCGGATTCAGACCAGCGGCTTGCCGCCGTTGATGAGCCACGGCGTGCCGAAGCGGTCGGTCACCATGCCGAAGCCTTCGACCCAGAAGGTTTTCTCGAAAGGCATGGAGACGGTGCCACCTTCGGCGAAGGCGTCGAACACGCGGCGCGCTTCGGCAACGGTCTCGAGCGTCAGCGCAACGCCGAAGCCCTTCATGCCTTCGTAGGTCTGTCCGGGCATGGTGTCGGAGGCCATGAGCATGCCGTCGCCGTAGGCAAGGGACGCATGCATGATGCGCTTCTTGACGTCGTCCGGCATCTGCCCGGTATCGGGCGCTTCGCCGATGGTCATCATCATCTGCATGGTGCCGCCGAGCGTCTTCTCGTAGAAGCGCATGGCTTCGGCTGCATTGCCGTCGAACGTGAGGTAAGCGTGGATGGGAGACATGGTGTTTCCTTTCGGCGGTTACTTTTGTGAGTCCACCACCAGCATCCAGCCGATGCCGAAGCGGTCGGTGAGCATGCCGAAGCTGGAGCTGAAAAACGTCGGCGTCAGCGGCTGCATCACCTGGCCGCCATCGGCCAGCGCGTCGAACCATTGGCGCGCCTCGGCGTCTGTGCTGGCGCTGAGGGCGAGCATGATGCCCTTGAATTCCGCCTGACCGGAACACCGTCCGTCGGAAGCCATCAGCTCGGTTTCGCCGATGCGCAAGACGGAATGCATCACCTTGTCGGCGGCGGGCATGCCGCCGGCGCAACCTGCTTCGGCTTCGCCCGCCGGCATTTCGGGCGCATCGCTGTAGCGCATGAGCTGCACGACTTCGGCGCCGAGCGCCTTCTTGTAGAACGCGATGGCTTCGTCGCAGCGGCCTTCGAACGACAGATAAGACTGGACTTTCATGGCAGATCCTTTGGACTGAGGAGAAAGGGTGCGCAGAAGACCTGCGCGAATACGGAATACCTAGTTTGTGTACACCGTCCACAAAGAATAGCAGACATAATGGACACTGTCCACATGGAGATTCCGATGAGCCCCCCCGTCGTTCCGCCCGCCCCCGTTCCGCCTGCCGCCCGAAGTACCTACCGGCATGGCGACTTGCGACGGGCGCTGCTCGAAGCGGGCGTGGAGCTGGCGCGCGACGGCGGCCCCGATGCGGTGGCGCTGCGCGAGGTGACGCGGCGCGCGGGCGTGGTGCCCAACGCGGCGTACAGGCACTTTGCAAGCCGGCGGGAACTGCTGCTGGCGGTGCGGGCGGCCGCGCTCTCGGCGGCCGCCGTCTCCATGGAAAAGGAACTGGCGGTGCTGCCCCGCGAACAGCCGCCGCTGGACTTCGCGCGGGCGCAGGTGCGGGCCATCGGCACGGCCTACCTGCGTTTCGCGCAGGCCGAGCCGGGGCTTTTTCGCACGGCTTTCGTGGTCTCGTCCGAAGATGCCGAAGGCGAGGTGGGCCCGGCGAGCGTGGGCGCCAGCGGGATGGGGCCGTTTCAGCTGCTGGGCGCCGCGATCGACCGGCTCGTGGAGGCGGGCGCGCTCGAGGCTTCGCGCCGGCCTGATGCCGAGTACCTGGCCTGGTCGGCCGTGCACGGGCTGGCACTGCTGATCATCGACGGGCCGCTGAAAGGCATTGGCGCCGAAGCGGCCCACGCGCTCGGGCAGCGCCTGATCGACATGGTGGAGCGCGGCCTCTAGCTGCAGCTCCCCGGAGGCGGAGGGCTACAGGTAGATCTTCTGCAGCAGCCGGATCAGCGTTTCGCGCTCGCGCGCTGTGAGCCGTGCGCTGGCATCGGCCTCGAGCTGCATCACCGTCTGCTCGGCCTCGCGGATCAGCTTGTCGCCCGCTTCGGTGAGATGCAGGCCGACGGCGCGGCCGTCGTGCGGATGCGGCTTGCGCTCGATGAGTCCGCGGCTGTCCAGCGTGGCCACCAGGCTCACCAGGTTGGGCGGCAGTATGTCGAGCGTGTTGCACAGCTGGCGCGACGTGGCGCCCGGGTTGTGCGCCAGCAGCGAGAGCACCGAAAAGTCGATCTGCTTGAGTCCGTAGGGCGCCATGCGTTCGGCGAATACGCCGCTGATGATCAGCCAGGCGCGGCGCGCGTTATAGCCGACCAGGGCTTCGAGCATGCGGGCGTCGAGCCGGTCGGACTTGCCGTTGCCAGGCGCTGCCGGCTCTGCCTTGGCGGAACTGTTTTTGGATGGACGAGGCATGGCCCGAGCGTAACCCGCGGCCGGCCCAGTCGGGGTTCCGTCAGCTTTAAGTACCGGAGGTTTTTGCAGCGTCGTGCGACATGGCAACGCCTTCGCAGGCGCGCTTGACGATGCCCAGCCGCATTTCGAACTCGGGCAGCACCCAGCGCCGGAATGCCGCGGCGGGGCCGGCCCTGGCGGCGCGTTCCGCATCGGGTGTCTCGGCCGCATCGATGCGCGCCCAGGCCCAGGCCATCAGGGTGAGCATCACCACGCGCAGGTAGTCGTCGGCCACTTCATAGGGCAGCACGGGGTTGGCATGCGCGGCCATGGCAATGGTGGTGCCCAGGTAGCGCAGCTGCGCGAGCCGCCGCTGCACGTCGGCATCGGCCTCCCGAGAGGCGTCGAGCGTGTCGCGCAGTTCGAGCAGCACGGCCGACATGGCGGCGCCGGCGTCGGGCAGCACCTTGCGCACCAGCAGGTCGATCGCCTGGATCTCGTTGGTGCCCTCGTAGATCATGGTGACGCGTGCATCGCGCACGATCTGCTCGATGCCCCATTCGCGCACATAGCCGTGGCCGCCGAACACCTGGAGGCATTCGCTCGCGCCATGGAATGCCTGCTGCGTGCAGGCGGCCTTCAGGACCGGGGTGACCAGCGAGCACCAGCGCTGCGCGCGGTCGCGCGCCTTGGCGTTGGCATCGTGCATGGCCACGTCGAGCATCAGCGCGGTGCGGTAGGCGAGCGTGCGCCCGGCTTCGACCCAGGCGCGTTGCGTATCCAGAATGCGCCGGATGGCTGGATGTTCGGCGATCAGGTCGGCGGCTTCGCTGCCTCGGCTTGCGGGCACTGTGCCGGGCGCGCGCATCTGGCGGCGCTCCGCGGCGTAGGCGTCGGCCTTCTGCCAGGCGGCATCGAGCAGGCCGACGCCCTGCAGCGCCACATGCAGGCGCGCCGCGTTCATCATCACGAACATCGCGGCCAGGCCGCGGCCCGCCTCGCCGACCAGCCAGCCCGTGGCTCCGTCGAAGCGCATGACGCAGGTCGGGCTGCCGTGCAGGCCCATTTTTTCTTCGATCCGTTCGCAGTGCACCGCGTTGCGCGTGCCGTCTTCCAGCTGCTTGGGCACCAACACCAGCGACAGGCCCTTGGGCCCGGCGGGCGCATCGGGCAAGCGGCAGAGCACCAGGTGCACGATGTTCGGCGTCAGGTCGTGCTCACCGCCTGAAATGAAGATCTTGCCGCCGCTCACGCGAAAGCTGCCGTCGGCCTGCGGCACGGCGCGCGTGCGCACCTGGCCCAGGTCGCTGCCTGCGTGGGCTTCGGTCAGGCACATGGTGGCGAGCCATTCGCCGGTGGCGATCTTCGAAAGGTAGCGGGCCTTCAGTTCGTCGCTGCCGTGGTGCTTGAGGCAGGCATAGGCGCCGTGCAGAAGCCCGGGTGCCATGGTGAACCCGTGGTTTGCCGCGCTCAGCCATTCGAAGAGGACGGCTTCGAGCACGGTCGGCAAACCTTGGCCTCCGTCTTCCGGCGCCGCCGAAAGGCTGGGCCAGCCGCCGTCGACCAGTGCCCGGTAGGCCTCGCGAAAGCCTGGCGGCGTGGTGACTTCGCCTTGGCTGAAACGGCAGCCGATCTCGTCTCCACCCCGGTTCGATGGCGCCACCGCCTCGGCCACGAAGCGGGCGGCTTCCTCCAGCACCTGGGCCTGCAGCGCCTCGTCGACTTCGGCAAAGGGCGCGAGCGCGCCCAGCCGCACAGGCGCATCGAGCACCGCGTTCAGGATGAATCGGCTGTCTTCGGGGCGGGGGCGGTAATCCATCGAGATATCAGGAACAGAGGATCAGGATTCGGCGGTGAAGCCGATCTTCTTGACCAGCGGGCCCCAGCGTTCGTATTCGGACTGAAGCGATTTCTTCATGTCTTCGGGTGAGGAGCCGTGCGCGATGAGGCCGACCGACAGCAGGCCATCGGCCACGGTCTTGTCCTTGAGGGCAGCCTGGATCGCGGTGCTGGCGGCGGCGACGACGCTGGCCGGCGTCTTGGCGGGCACGAAAAAGCCGAACCATTCGTCGGCCACAATTTCCGGAAAGCCCTGCTCGACGAAGGTGGGCACGTCGGGCAGGTAGGCCACGCGCTGCGCACCCGAGGTGGCGAGCACGCGCAGCTTGCCGGCCTTGGCGAAGGGCAGGTAGTCGCCCACCGGCGTCATGCTCGATGCGATCTGCCCGCCCACCACGTCGTTGATGGCGGGCAGTGAGCCGCGGTAGGGAATGTGGCGCAGGTCGGTGCCGCTGTTCAGGCCGAGCAGCGCACCGAGGAAGTGCGGCGTCGAGCCCGCGCCCGGCGAGCCATAGCTGGCCTGGCCGGGGTTGGCCTTGGCCCAGGCGATGTAGTCTTTCAGCGTCTTCACAGTGGCCGGCACCATCGGTCCGACCGCCAGGCCGTGCGTCATGACGGCGCCGATGGAAACGGGCGCGAAATCGGCAAGGCCGTAGCTCAGCTTGGTATAGATGTGCGGGTAGGTCGACAGCGCGGAGGCCTGCGCGAGGCACAGCACCGAGCCGTCGGCTACCGAAGTCTTGAGCGTTTCGAGCGCAATGCGACCGCCGGCGCCGGGCTTGTTCTCGACCACAGCATTGGTCTTCGAGAACGGCGTATCGCCGAGCTTCTCGGCCACGCGCCGGGCCACGCTGTCGCCCGCGCTGCCGGCCGGAAAGCCGTAGTAGATCTTTGCTTGCTGCACGGCTTGGGCGAGTGCGGCAAGCGGATGCAGGGCGCCGAATGCGGCTGCGCCGCCGAGTGCTGTCACGAACTGACGTCGATTGGTCATGGTCTTGTCTCCTGTATTTTTTCGAGGGGCTGGAATCAGCGCGGCGCCATGCGCAAGGCGCCGTCGAGGCGAATCACTTCGCCGTTCAAATGCCCGTTGGTCACGATGTGGCAGGCCAGCTCGGCGAATTCCGAAGGCTTGCCCAGGCGCGGCGGAAACGGAATAGATGCAGCCAGCGATTGCTGCACGGCTTCGGGCAGCTCCATCAGGAGCGGCGTGGCAAAGAGGCCCGGCGCCACGGTGCACACGCGAATGGCGTGCTGCGCCAGGTCGCGCGCCATCGGCAGCGTCATGCCGACCAGGCCGCCCTTCGATGCGCTGTAGGCCTGCTGGCCCACCTGGCCGTCGAAGGCCGCCACCGACGCGGTAAAGAGCATCACACCCTTTTCGCCGTTGTCGAGCGCATCGAGCTTGGCGCAGCGCGCTGCGAACAGGCGCGCCATGTTGTAGCCGCCGATCAAGTTGATATTGACCACGCGCACGAAGTCTTCGAGCGGCGCCGGGTTGCCGTCCTTGCCGACGATGCGCTTCGCGCTGCCGATGCCGGCCACGTTCATGAGAATGCGCGCGGGGCCGTGCGCCGCCGCGGCCTTGTCGAGCGCGGCATTGACGCTCTCGGTGTCGGTGATGTCGCAGACACACGCCACGCCACCGATCTCCGAAGCCACCTTTTCGGCGAGCTCCGCATTGCGGTCGAGCACGGCCACCTTGGCGCCCAGCCGCGAGAGTTCGCGCGCGGTGGCTTCACCGAGGCCCGATGCGCCGCCGGTGACGAGTGCTGCTTGTCCTTCGATCTTCATGGTGTGTGTCTCCTGGATGTGGGTCAGCGGGGCTTCAGGGTGAAGGGCAGGGTGTCGGCATGCAGCGCCTCGACCAGGTGGGCGCGGTGCTTGAGTACGGCACGCTGGTTGATGGAGCCCTTGTCGGTCACTTCGCCCTTGTCGATGGAAGGCGGCTCGGCCATCAGGTGCAGCCGCGCAATGCGATTGGCGCTGCCGGTGCCCATGGCCGCCAGTTCGTTGGCAACCTGCTGGAAGTGCGCCTGCACCGGCGCGCTTTCGAGCACCTGCTGCATCGTTGCGTCTGCCGGCAGGCCGGCGAGCTCGCGCACCTTCTGCGTGGGGAAAATCAGCGCACCGACTTCCTTGAGGTTGATGCCGGTCAGCACCGCGTCTTGCACATAGGGTGCACCGGCCGCGATGATCTTTGCGCGCAGCGGGCCCACGCTCACGAAGGTGCCGGTGGCCAGCTTGAAATCCTCGGCAATGCGGCCGTCGAAGCGCAAGCCGCGGTGGATGTTGTTCTCGTCGATCCACTTCACCGCGTCGCCGGTGCAGAAGAAGCCCTCTTCGTCCAGCGCCTCCGCCGTGGCCTCTGGCGCACGCCAATAGCCGGGCGTGATGTTGGGGCCGCGGTAGCGCACCTCGGTCTTGCCATCGACCTGGATCAGCTTGAGTTCGATGCCCGCCGCGGGCAGGCCGATGTCGCCCGACTTGACCTCGGGGCCGGTGACATACAGCGCGAATGGGCCCGACTCGGTCATGCCCAGGCCCGTGCCCATGACGATGCGCTCGCCCACTTCGGCTTCTTGCGTGCGGTGCAGGCTGTCCCAGATGGGCTGCGCGAGCGCCGCGCCGGAATAGAAGAACATCTTCACGCGCGACAGCAGGTTGCGGCGCAGCACCGCATCGGTTTCCATCGCGTGCGCAATGGCCTCGAAGCCGGTCGGCACGTTGAAGTAGATGGTGGGCGCGATCTCGCGCAGGTTGCGCAGCGTCTCGGCCATGCCGCCGGGAGTGGGCTTGCCGTCGTCGATGTAGAGCGTGCCGCCGTTGTCCAGCACGATGCCCACGTTGTGGTTGCCGCCGAAGGTGTGGTTCCACGGCAGCCAGTCGACCAGCACCGGCGGCTCCTCGCCGAGCGCGGGAATCGATTGCCGCAGCTGCTGCTGGTTGGCGCACCACATGCGGTGCGTGTTGATCACCGCCTTGGGCATCTTGGTGGAGCCCGAGGTGAAGAGAAACTTGGTGATGGTGTCCGGCCCGGTGGCGCGCATCGCGGCGTCGATGGCCGGTGTTGCGGGCGTGGCGGCGAGTGCGTCCAGGCTGGTGGTGGCGCGGCCTTCGAGCTGGCCTTCGGCGAGGACGACTTCGGTGTCGGCCGGCACCACGGCCTGGATGGCGCGGGCATAGCGCGCGGCGTCGGCGGCGAACACGAGGCCGGGCGTGAGCGTCTCCAGCACGTGGCGCAGCTTTTCGAAGTCCTGGCTCACCAGGGAGTAGGGCGGCGACACGGGGCAATACGGCACGCCGGCATAGAGGCAGCCCAGGGCCAGCAGCGCGTGTTCGATGCTGTTCTCGCTGAGGATCGCGACCGGGCGGTCCGGGCTCAGGCCGCGATCGAGCAGGGCCTGGCCGATGCTGCGGGCCTTCTGCAGCGCCTCGGCGTAGCTCACGCGCTGCCAATCGCCGGTGCTGCCGTCGGCCAGCCGCTCGCGGCGGGCGATGAAGGTGCGCTCGGGCGCCGCTTCGGCCCAGTGCGCCAGGCGGTCGGTCATGCGGTCGCGATAAGGGCCGAGCTCTGTTTCGGCGCGCAGGTACTGCGTGCCCGGCGCGCCTTCGCGCAGCACTGCGCGGGTAACGCCGAACGCCAGCGGACGGTATCGGATCGTGGTCATCCCTTGCTCACCTTGGCGCCGCGGCCTTCGAGGAAATCGCGCACGCGCTCCTTGGCCTCCGGCGCGTTCTGCACGATGCCGGACATCAGCGCCTCGGTAAAGAAGCCGTGGTCGGCCGACTGCTCGGCAATGCGCGGCAGCGCATGCATGAGCGCGTAATTGGTGAGCGGCGCGTTGGTGGCAATGCGCTTGGCGAGTTCGAAGGCCTTGTCGAAGGCCGCGCCTTCGTCGACCAGGTATTGCGCAAAGTTGGCGCGCTCGCCGTCTTCCGCGTTGTAGACGCGGCCGGTCATCATCATGTCGGTCATGCGGGCCACGCCAATCAGCTTGGGAATGCGCACCGAGCCGCCGCCGCCCACGAAGATGCCGCGTGAGCCCTCGGGCAGCGCGTAGAAGGTGGAGCGGTCGGCCACGCGGATGTGGCAGGCGCTGGCCAGCTCCAGGCCGCCGCCCACCACCGCGCCGTGCAGCGCGGCAACCACCGGCACCGGGCCGTGCTGGATGAGGTCGAGCGCGGCATGCCACAGGCGCGAATGCTGCATGCCCTGACCCGCGTCGCGCTCTTTCAGTTCGCTCAGGTCGAGGCCGGCGCAGAAGTGCGGGCCTTCGCCGTCGAGCACTGCCGCGCGCACCGTGGAGGGCAGGGTCTCGAAGGTATTGCGCAACGCGAGGATCAACCCGTCCGAAAGGGCATTGCGTTTGGCGCCGCGCGTCAGGCGAACGATGGCGACTTCGTCGCGAATGTCGAGTTGGAGGTCGGGATTGGTCATGATTGCATTCGTGTGTGAGTTGGATTATGGTTATGATAAATAATCAATTCAAGGCACTTGAGCGCCCCAAATCCTAGGGACTTACCCGTACTGGAGACAACGAGATGGACCACAAGAACCTCATCGCGATCGACATCCACACCCACGCCGAAGTGAGCTGCTGGAACCCGTTCGACAACTACGGCGAGGAATACGACCGCGCCGCGGACAAGTACTTCGGCTCGAGCGGCCGTCCGACCATTGCCGAGAGCGTGGCGTACTACCGTGAAAGAAAGATCGGGCTGGTGATGTTCATGGTCGACGCCGAGTCGAACATGGGCCGCCGGCGCATTCCGAACGAGGAAATTGCCGAGGCCGCGCAGAAGAACAGCGACATCATGATTGCCTTTGCCAGCATCGATCCGCACAAGGGAAAGATGGGTGCGCGCGAGGCGCGGCGGCTCATCGAGGAGCACGGTGTGAAGGGCTTCAAGTTCCACCCCACGGTGCAGGGCTACCATCCCTACGACAAGATGGCCTGGCCGATCTACGAGGTGATTGCCGAGTACAACCTGCCGGCCATCTTCCACACGGGACACAGCGGCATCGGCTCGGGCATGCGCTGCGGCGGCGGCCTCAGGCTGGAGTACAGCAACCCGATGCACCTGGACGACGTGGCCATCGACTTTCCGGACATGCAGATCGTGATGGCGCACCCCAGCTTTCCGTGGCAGGACGAAGCGCTGAGCGTGGCCACGCACAAGCCCAACGTGTGGATCGACCTGTCGGGCTGGAGCCCCAAGTATTTTCCCAAGCAGCTGGTGCAGTACGCCAACACGCTGCTGAAGGACCGCATCCTGTTCGGCAGCGACTACCCGCTGATCACGCCCGACCGCTGGATGAAGGACTTCGAGACCGCCGGCTTCAAGCCCGAGGTGATGCCGGGCATCTTGAAGGGCAACGCGGTGCGGCTGCTCAAGCTGGAAGGCTGACCGGGGTCAGCCGAAGGGCGGGCTCAGCCGTCCGCCTCTTCCGTCTCGTCGAACCGGTCCCAGTCGCGGCCCGAGCGGCGCTGCCGTTCCTCGCGCTCGCGTGCCATCTGCTCCTCGAACTGCTGGCGGCCTGCCTTGTTGGCCGCAATGAGCTTGGCGCGGTCCTTGTAGTGCGGGTAGATCTCCTCGCTCAGCAGGATGTTCCGGCGGCGGAACCGCATGGCCGTTTCGCGCGCCTCGTGCGCGGGCCAGCCCAGTGCCTCGAGCGTGGTGCGGGCGCTGCGCAGCGACGATTCGAACACCTCGCGTTCCACATCGGTCACGCCGCGGTCGCGCAGCTGGAAAAGGTGCGTCACGTTGCGGGCCCGCGCAATGATGCGTGCCTGCGGAAAGTGCTCTCTCACCAGGTCTACGATATTGAGCGACTGCTCGATGTCGTCCACCGCCACCACAATGGCCTTGGCCGTGCCGGCGCCCGCGGTGCGCAGCAGATCGAGTCGCGTCGCGTCGCCATAGAACACGCGAAAGCCGAACTGCCGCAGGCCTTCGACGGTGTCGGCGTCATGGTCGAGCACCGTCACGCGCAGGCCCTGCGACATCAGCATGCGGCCGACGATCTGGCCGTAGCGGCCGAAGCCGCAGATCAGCACCTTGGCGTCCTGCTGCTCCGAGATTTCTTCGAGCTGCGCGCCGTTGTTGCGGCTGTAGCGCGGCAGCACGAACTTGTCGAGCAGCACCAGCAAGAGCGGCGACAGCAGCATCGACAGCGCCACGGCGCCGATCAGGAGCGAGGTGATTTCGGGCGGCAGCACGTCGGGCCCCGCGGCCTGGAACACCACGAACGCGAACTCGCCGCCCTGCGCCAGCAGCAGCGTGAACACGGGGCGCTCCTGGTAGGCCAGGCCCATGGCCTTGGCCAGCGCATAGATCACCACCAGCTTGATGGCCATGAAGCCGACCACCAGCGCGGCCATGAGCCAGGGGCTTGCGATCAGCACGCCGAAGTTGATCGACATGCCCACGGCGATGAAGAACAGGCCCAGCAGCAGGCCCTTGAAGGGCTCGATGTCGGTTTCGAGCTCGCGCCGGTATTCGCTTTCGGCCAGCAGCACGCCGGCAAGAAAGGCGCCCAGCGCCATCGAAAGGCCCACGAACTGCATCAGCGCCGCGATGGCCACCACCAGCAGCAGCGCCGCGGCGGTGAAGATCTCGGGCGTGTCGCTGCGCGCGATCCAGCGCAGCAGCGGGCGTAAGGCAAGACGGCCGCCGAGGATGATGCCGGCGATCACGCCGACGATCTTCAGACCCTCGAGCGTGCGGTCGAGCCCGCTGAGCGACTGTTCGGCCGCCGTGGCGCCCGCCAGCAGGGGCAGCAGCGCGAGGATGGGAATGGCCGCCACGTCCTGGAACAGCAGGATCGAAAAGCCGGCTTGGCCGCTCGGCGTCTTGAGCAGGTTGCGTTCGCCGAACACCTGCAGCGCAATGGCCGTGGACGAGAGCGCCAGGCCGAGCGCCGCCACCAGCGCCACGCGCCATTCGGCACCGGCCGCCCAACCCGCGGCAAACAGCACCGCCGCGCAGCTCAGCACCTGCGCGGCGCCCCAGCCGAAGATGGGGCGGCGCAGGTTCCACAGGCGCTTGGGTTCAAGCTCCAGGCCCACGAGAAACAGCATCAGCACCACGCCGAATTCGGCGAAATGCAGCACGTCTTCCACGCTGGAGACGAGCCCCAGCCCCCAGGGGCCGATGGCGATGCCGGCCACGAGGTAGCCGATGATCGAGCCGAGGCCCAGGGCCTTGGAAAGCGGCACCACCAGCACGGCGGCGCTCAGGTAAATAAGGCTGCTGGTCAGCCAGGCGGGTGCGTGTTCCATGCTCAGGCCGAGCCTTTCTCGCCGCTGTTTTCTTCTTCGTTGGCGGCGGACATGAAAGCCAGGCCATGGGTCATTGCGGATTGGAAGGCGCCGGAGGCCGCCGCGCCCGGTTCGTCATGCTCGGCGGGGCGATCGGTCTCGGGCACGGGGCAGGCCACGCACACATCCAGCTCTTCCAGTTCGGGCCAGTCGGGGTAGCTGCCGAGCCGCTGGGCGAACACGTCGACATGGGCTGCCACCTCGGCCTCGCTGGCGCTGCGCGCGCCGTGAAAGACCAGCGGCGGCAAGAAGCGCATGCCGCACAGCGCCGCGGTCTGCTCATAGGGCGGCAAGAAGGCGTCGAAGAAATAGCGGTGATAGCTCTGCGGGTGGTAGCTCTGCTCGGGGCTGCCTGTGGTGACGGCCAGCCACAAGTCCTTGCCTTGCAAGGCGGTGCCGCCAGGGCCGTAGGCCCAGCCGTAGCCGAGCACGTCGTCGAGCCAGAGTTTTTGCAGCGCGGGCATCGAATACCACTGGATCGGGTGCAGCAGCACCACCAGGCTCGCCTTGGCAAGCCGCTCCTGCTCGGTTTCGATGTCGATGGAGAAGTCGGGGTAGCTGCCGTAGAGGTCGTTCACCTCGACGCCGGGCACCGAGCGGGCGGCGGCCAGGAGCCGGCGGTTGACGCGGGAATCGCGCCAGTGCGGATGGGCCGCAAGCACATAGATGCCGCCGGAGTCGGCGTTGGCGGCGGCCGCGGATGTTGTTGTCGTCATGCCGCGAACATAGCTCAAGATCGGCTCCTGCCGGCCGGGCGCGCCTCGTGTCGCTACGATGCGGGCTGTTCCAGCTCTGGAGGAGATGCTCATGCCGGTGGTTCTGGTCGCCAACCCCAAGGGTGGCGTAGGCAAGTCGACGCTCGCGACGAACATCGCAGGCTATTTTGCGAGCCGCGGCCATGCCGTGATGCTCGGCGACGTGGACCGCCAGCAATCGTCGCGCCTCTGGCTCGGCCTGCGGCCGCCGCAGGCGCGGCCCATCGCCACCTGGGAGGCCACGGGCGACAGCGCCGTGGTGCGGCCGCCACGCGGAACCACCCATGCGGTGCTCGACACGCCGGCCGGCCTGCACGGATGGCGCTTCAAGGAAGTGCTGGCCCTGGCCGACCGCGTGATCGTGCCGCTGCAGCCGAGCATCTTCGACATCTACGCCACGCGCGATTTTCTGGACCGGCTGATGGAGCAGCGCCGCGCCGAAAAAACGAAGATCAGCCTCGTGGGCATGCGCGTGAACGCCCGCACCCTGGCCGCCGACCGGCTGAACGAGTTCATCGCAAGCCTGGGCGTGCCGGTGCTGGGCGAGCTGCGCGACACGCAGAACTACGTTCAGCTTGCGGCGCGCGGGCTCACGCTGTTCGACATTGCGCCCGGGCGTGTGCAGCGCGACCTGGAGCAGTGGCAGCCGATCTGCGAGTGGCTGGAGGGCTGAGGCTTTCGGCTGTCGCGGTGCCGACACCTGCCCCTGCACCCTTGGCGCCAGAATGCCGCGCATGACCAAAAAGACATTCCAGACCCTTCAGGATCTTGCCGCCTGCGTTGGCCAGGAAGTCGCCGTGAGCGACTGGATCACCATCACGCAGGAGCAGGTGAACCAGTTCGCCGAAGCCACGGGCGACCACCAGTGGATTCATGTCGATATCGAGCGGGCCAAGGCGGGCCCCTTCGGTGGGCCGATTGCCCATGGCTTCCTGACGCTGTCGCTGCTGCCGCGCTTCTACGAGACGGCGCTGGACGTGGTCGAGTCGCGCATGGGCGTGAACTACGGGCTGAACCGGGTGCGCTTCATGTCGCCGGTGCCGGTCGGCAAGCGGCTGCGGGCGCGCATGAAGCTGCTGACCGCCGAGCCGATTGCGGACGACGGCATCCAGATGACCTGGGAAACCACGATCGAGCTCGAAGGCGCGGCCAAGCCGGCCTGCGTGGCGGAGTCGGTGGTGCGCCGCTACCGCTGAGTTCGCCTCGGCCGGCGGCAGGAACACAACCGCTCAGCTGAATCCGTTCTGCCGCCAGGCCTCGAACACGGTCACTGCCACCGCGTTCGAAAGATTGAGGCTGCGCTGCCCCTCGCGCATCGGCAGGCGCAGGCGCTGGGGCTCGGCAAAACCCTCTCGCACCGCCGGCGGCAGCCCGCTCGTCTCTGATCCGAACACCAGCCAGTCGCCGGGTTGGAAGCGAACGTCGTGCACGGCGCGGGTGCCGCGGGTGGTGAGCGCAAACATGCGCTCGGCCGCGGGCTTTTCGGTGTCGAGCAGGGCCTGCCAGCTGGCATGGCGCTTGACCTCGGCGTACTCGTGGTAGTCGAGCCCGGCGCGGCGCAGCAGCCGGTCGTCCATCGAAAAGCCGAGCGGCTCGACCAGATGCAGCGCGCAGCCTGTGTTGGCCGCCAGGCGGATCACGTTGCCTGTATTCGGCGGGATTTCGGGTTGGACCAGGACGATATGGAACATGCGCCGATTGTCGCGGCGGCGCGCCTGCTCAGTGCGGCGCAGCGGTCCGCGCCAGCACCACGGCCGTGATGTGCGCTGCGCCGGCCAGCCGCAGCGCCGCGGCCGCCGAAAAGAGCGACGCACCCGTCGTCATCACATCGTCGACCAGCACCACACGCCGGCCCTGCAGCTGGTTCGCGCGCAGGGGCTCAACCGCGAAGGCGCCGCGCAGGTTGCGAAGGCGCTCGGCACGCGCAAGGCCGATCTGCGCCGGCGTGTCGCGGGTGCGCAGCAGCAGCGTGGCGTCGGTCTTGGCGGGCGCCAGCCGGCGCGCCAGTTCGAGCGCCTGGTTGAAGCCGCGCTCGCGCAGCCGGGCGGGGGCCATGGGCATCGGCAGCACGGTGTCGCAGTTTTCCAGCGCCGGTTCCACCCAGGGCACGCTGCGCATCAGCGTCGACAGGGGCCCGGCCCAGCCCGCCTCGCCGCGGAACTTGAACTGGGCGATGCATTCGGGCCACGGCCACGCATAGTCGCAGGCCGCAAGGCAGGTATCGAGCGGTGGCGGATCGCCCATGCATTCGCCGCACCGGACCACGCCCTGCGGCACGGCCAGCGCGCAGCTGCCGCATCGGTCGGCCGGGGGCGCAAAGCGGGCCACGCAGGCATCGCAAACGCGCCGGGAAGGCCAGGCGCGGCACACCTCGCACTGGCTGGGCAGCCGTGCAAGCAGAGAGGTCAAAGGCCGACGGGCCCAACGGCTGAACATGGGCTCAATATACTCACGGCCCCATGGCCACCGACCCCGCAAGAAGACCGCCGACCATCGATCCCACGGCGGCCGCACGCTGGACGCGGCTCGCGCCTGCCGACGGTTCGCCGTGGCTGCACGAGGAAATCGGGCGCCGCATGGAAGACCGGCTGCAATGGATCAAGGCGCAGCCGCGCACCTGGGCCGACTGGTCGCCCCTTCGCGGCGGCCTTGAGGCGCACGAACTCGTCGCCCGGCGCTACCGCGAAGCCGCATGCTTCGTGATCGAAACCGAACCGGCCCTTGCCGCCGCAACCAGCCAGGCGCTGGCATCACCCTGGTGGAGCGCGCGCCGCTGGCAGGGTGGCAAGGCGCGCTTCGATGCGCCGCCCGAGGACGGCGTCGACCTGCTCTGGGCCAACATGTCGCTGCACATGGCCGCCGACCCCGAAGCGCTCATCGCACAGTGGCACCGGCTGGTGGCGACCGACGGCTTCCTGATGTTCTCGTGCCTTGGCCCCGACACGGTCCGCGAGCTGCGGGCCCTGCATGCGCGGCTTGGCTGGCCGGCGGCGGGCCACGAATACACCGACATGCACGACTGGGGCGACATGCTGGTGCATGCCGGCTTTGCCGAGCCGGTGATGGACATGGAACGCATCGTGCTTACCTGGGCCACGCCCGAGGCGGCGCTTGCCGAGCTGCGCACGCTCGGACGCAACCTGCACCCGGCGCGCTTTCCGGCGCTGCGCGGCAAGGCGTGGCACCGGTCGCTGAAAGAGGCGCTGCCCGAACTGGCGCCGGCGGAAGAGGGCGGCGGGCGCATTGCGCTCACCTTCGAAGTCATCTATGGCCACGCCTTCAAGCCGGCGCCGCGCGTGGCGCTTTCGGCCGAGAGCGCGGTGTCGCTGCGCGAGATGCGCTCGATGCTGCAGCGCGGCCGGCCGGGGGCTGAGCCGCAGGGCCGTTCCCAAGGCGAAGACCGTAGCGCGCAGCGCGCGGGCTATCGATGAGCGGCTGGCCCGTCAAGCTGCGCATCTTGCGGGCGGGCACCTGTGTCTACCCGCTACAATCCGCCGTTGCGTGAAACTCGCGGGTGTTGTTCCGCGAACGAGGTCTGTCCGATCCTGTGGAGACAAGGGGTTGGCCGGCCGTCGACGCACCGATTTGCTGAACTCGCCCGTGTCGAATTCCGTGTTTCGTTTTGCCACCGTTTCAGGCCAGAACATCCACTGGTTCCTGAAGCGCAATTGCTCGGTGACGCCGAGCCAGCTGGGCTGGCTCTACGCCTCGCTGTGCGTGGTGTCGCTCGGTATCGGTACGGTGTTCTGGCTGCTCGGTGCGCCGCTGGTGCTGCCTTTTGCCTGGCTGGAACTGGCGGCGGTGGGATTTGTATTCATGCTGTACGCGCGGCACGCGACCGATGGAGAAAAGATCGCGTTGCAGGGCGGACGGCTGGTGGTGGAGCTCGAGAACGGTGGAGACTACGAGCGCACGGAATTTCTGCCGCACCAGGTGCGGATCGAACCGCAGGCCGGCGATCGCTCGCTGATCGAGGTCTCGGGTCAGGGTCGATCGGTCAGGGTGGGGCGCTATGTACGCCCGGAGTTGCGAGCCGCACTGGCGCGCGAGATTCGCATGGCGTTGCGTGGCGCCTGAAGGCTCGCGCGGCACTGCACGGTTGGGTTTGTTGAAAAAATTGAAGAAACGTGAACACGATGAAGAGCATTTGGCGCAACAAGTACAGGCCGGCGAATCTGTTGCTGGCGGCCGGCGCGGCTTTCAGCGGCGCGGCGCACGCAGTCAACGATCTGCCCGGCGGCCCTTCGGTGCGCCAGCTGAATCTTCCGCTTGGCGTTACCAAGATTGCGCAGGAACAGCACTTCCTGCACACGGTGATGATGATCCTGTGCACGGTCATCTTCGTCGCCGTGTTCGCGGTCATGTTCTATTCGATCTGGAAGCACCGCAAGTCGGTCGGCCACAAGGCGGCCAACTTCCATGAATCGGTGGTGGTCGAGGTCATCTGGACCATCGTGCCGTTCATCATCGTGATCGTGATGGCGCTGCCCGCCACCAAGGTGCTGGTGGCCCAGAAGGACACCACCAACGCCGACCTCACCATCAAGACCACCGGCTACCAGTGGAAGTGGGGCTACGACTACCTCACGGGCGAAGGCGAGGGCCTGGCCTTCATCTCCACGCTCGACAGCTCGCACCGCGCCATGTCGGATGCCGGCGCCAAGGGCGAAATGCCCGCCGACTACCTCTTCAAGGTCGACAACCCGATGGTCGTGCCGGTGCAGAAGAAGGTCCGCATCATCACCACCGCCAACGACGTGATCCACGCATTTGCCGTGCCCCAACTCGGCATCAAGCAGGACGCGATTCCCGGCTTCGTGCGCGACACCTGGTTCCGCGCCGAAACCGTGGGCGACTACTACGGCCAGTGCCAGGAACTCTGCGGCAAGGAACACGCCTACATGCCCATCCACGTGAAGGTGGTTTCGGCCGCCGACTACACGGCATGGGTCGACACCAAGCGCAAGGAAGCCGCCGCCAAGCTCGACGATCCGAGCAAGGTCTGGACGCTGCCCGACCTCATGGCTCGCGGCGAAAAGGTCTACGCCGCCAACTGCGCGGCCTGCCACCAGGCCAACGGCAAGGGCGCGGGCCCGATCAAGGCACTGGATGCCAGCCCCAAGGTGGTCGACGCCGACCACAAGGTTCAGCTGCTGGTGCTGCTCAACGGCCAGAACAACGGCGCGATGCCGTCCTGGAAGCAACTGAGCGACACCGACCTGGCCGCCGTTGCCACCTATACCAAGAACAGCTGGTCGAACAAGACGGGCCAGCTGGTGCAGCCGGCCGAAGTTCTGGCCCTGCGCGGCAAGTGATCGCGAAGATCGAGCCCAAGCGCCCCGCGACGAAGAAATTGCAAGGAACAATGAAATGAGTGCAGTCCTCGACCCCCACGGTCACGCCCACGACGGCCACGCACACGATCCGAGCACCACGCAGCGCCCACCGGCTGGCGCCGCTGGGTGTTCGCCACCAACCACAAGGACATCGGCACGCTCTACCTGCTGTTCAGCTTCACAATGCTGATGGTGGGCGGTGTGCTCGCACTCCTGATCCGCGCCGAGCTGTTCCAGCCCGGCCTGCAACTGGTGAACCCCGAGCTGTTCAACCAGTTCACCACCATGCACGGGCTGATCATGGTGTTCGGCGCCATCATGCCGGCGTTCGTGGGCTTTGCGAACTGGATGATCCCGCTGCAGATCGGCGCATCCGACATGGCTTTCGCGCGCATGAACAACTTCAGCTTCTGGCTGCTGATTCCCGCGGCGCTGATGCTCGTGGGTTCGTTCTTCATGCCCGGCGGCGCCCCCGCTGCCGGCTGGACGCTCTACGCCCCGCTCACGCTGCAGATGGGCCCCTCGATGGACGCCGGCATCTTCGCGATGCACATCATGGGCGCCTCGTCGATCATGGGCTCGATCAACATCATCGTCACCATCCTGAACATGCGCGCGCCCGGCATGACGCTGATGAAGATGCCGATGTTCTGCTGGACCTGGCTCATCACCGCCTACCTGCTGATTGCCGTGATGCCCGTGCTCGCAGGCGCCATCACCATGACGCTGACCGACCGCCACTTCGGCACCAGCTTCTTCAACCCCGCCGGCGGCGGCGACCCGGTGATGTACCAGCACATCTTCTGGTTCTTCGGCCACCCCGAGGTCTACATCATGATCTTGCCGGCCTTCGGCATCATCAGCCAGATCGTGCCGGCGTTCTCGCGCAAGAAGCTGTTCGGCTACGCCTCCATGGTGTACGCCACCTCGTCGATCGCGATCCTGTCGTTCATCGTCTGGGCGCACCACATGTTCACGACCGGCATGCCGGTCACGGGCCAGCTGTTCTTCATGTACGCGACCATGCTGATCGCGGTGCCGACGGCCGTGAAGATCTTCAACTGGATCGCCACCATGTGGCAGGGCTCGATGACCTTCGAGACCCCGATGCTGTTTGCCGTGGGCTTCATCTTCGTGTTCACGATGGGCGGCTTCACGGGCCTCATCCTGGCCATTGCGCCCATCGACATCCAGCTGCAGGACACCTACTACGTGGTGGCCCACTTCCACTACGTGCTGGTGGCCGGCTCGCTCTACGCGATGTTCGCGGGCTACTACTACTGGGCGCCCAAGTGGACGGGCGTGATGTACAGCGAAACGCGCGGCAAGATCCACTTCTGGTGGTCGCTGATCTCGTTCAACATCACCTTCTTCCCGATGCACTTCCTGGGCCTGGCCGGCATGCCGCGCCGCTATGCCGACTACCCGATGCAGTTTGCCGACTTCAACGCGGTAGCGTCCATTGGCGCCTTCGGCTTCGGTCTTGCACAGGTTTACTTCTTCTTCTTCATCGTGCTGCCGACCATGCTCGGCAAGGGTGAGAAGGCGCCGCAAAAGCCATGGGAAGCCGCGGAAGGCCTCGAGTGGGAAGTGCCCTCGCCGGCGCCTTTCCACACCTTCGAGAACCCGCCCAAGCTCGACCCAACCGCCACCAAGGTGATCGGCTGAACGCTGCACGGCCGCCGGCCCGCATGACGACAATGACCACGCCCGAACAAAGAAAGAACAACCGACGCATGGGGCTCACGCTGGCCTCCATCGCCGTGATGTTCTTTCTCGGATTCCTGGTCCGCATGATCTGGTTCAGCGGACGCTGAAGCGAACGGAGCCGCACGCATGAGCCTCGGTCAACGCATCAAGCGCGCCAATGTCCGCATGGTCGGCAAGCTGGCCGTGGTGGCCTGCGGCATGTTCGCGTTCGGCTATGCGCTGGTGCCGCTCTACCGTGCCATCTGCGAAATGACCGGCATCAACATCCTCGCGCTCAACGAGCTCGAAGTGCCGGGTGGCGCAAGCGGCGGCAAGAACGTGCGCGTTCCCGACAACTCCCAGGTCGACACCAGCCGCACCATCACGGTCGAGTTCGACTCCAACGTTCGCGGCGGCCTCTGGGACTTCAAGCCCGCTGCTCGGACGATGCAGGTGCACCCCGGCCAGCTCAACACGGTGGTGTACGAGTTCCAGAACGTGCAGAACCGCCGCATGGCGGCGCAGGCCATCCCGAGCTATGCGCCGCAGCAGGCCGCGCCGTACTTCAACAAGCTCGAGTGTTTCTGCTTCAACCAGTACACCCTCGACCCCGGCGAGAAGAAGGAGTGGCCGGTCGCGTTCGTGATCGATCCGAAGATCTCCAAGGACGTGAAGACGATCACGCTGTCGTACACCTTCTTCGAAGTCGGCGGCAAGACGCCGGCGGCGCCGGTCGCCGCTGTTTCCAATGCCGCCCATGAGCCCCGCTCGTGACCGCCGACCCGAATTCGCCGCGCAAGGCCACGCTGTGGGACACGGTGAAGGCCGTCTGCTGGTCGTTCTTCGGGGTGCGAAAGAAAAGCGCCTACCAGGACGACCTGGCCAAGCTGAACCCGCTGCACATCATCGCGGTGGCATTTGCCGCGGTCATTGTTTTCATCGTCGGCCTTGTGCTGCTCGTGCGCTACGTGGTTGCGCCCTGAACACACGCCGCTGGGCCCACGACATCCAGACCCCATCGAATCGAATCGAGAGAAGAAAGAAAGCCAGGAGCTGATATGAGTTCAACCACCCACGGCACCACGCCCTACTACTTTGTGCCCGGGCCATCGGCCTACCCGGTCATGGCCTCGATCGGCCTGTTCTTCGTGATTCTTGGCGCCGGCCAGTGGATCAACGGCCACCAGTGGGGCGCGTGGTCGCTGCTGCTCGGCATGGTCGTGTGGCTTGCCACGTTGTTCGTGTGGTTCCGCGCCGCCATCGGCGAGAGCGAAAGCGGCCAGTACGGCCACAAGATCGATCTCTCGTACCGCTGGAGCATGAGCTGGTTCATCTTCTCCGAAGTGATGTTCTTCGGCGCCTTCTTCACCGCGCTGTGGTGGGCCCGCACCCACGCGCTGCCGGCGCTCGGCAGCCTGGACAACGCGCTGCTCTGGCCCGACTTCAAGGCCGTGTGGCCCAGCATTGCCGCTGGTGCCACCGGTTCGCCGGCCGACATCGTCGAGCCCTTCCAGACCGTCGGCCCGTTCTGGCTGCCCACGATCAACACCGCGCTCCTGCTGAGCTCGGGCGTCACGCTCACCATTGCGCACCATGCGCTGCGCGCCGACCATCGCGCCCAGTGCATCCGCTTCATGTGGCTCACCGTGCTGCTCGGCGTGGTCTTCCTGGGCGTTCAGGGCTACGAATACTTCCACCTGTACACCGACCTGAACCTCAAGCTCAGCTCGGGTGCCTACGGCTCGACCTTCTTCATGCTGACCGGCTTCCACGGCCTGCACGTGTTCATCGGCATGCTGATGCTGCTGTTCATTACGCTGCGCCTGCAAAAGGGCCACTTCACGCCGGAGCGTCACTTCGGCTTCGAAGGCGCGGCCTGGTACTGGCACTTCGTCGACGTGGTGTGGCTTGGCCTTTACGTGCTGGTCTACTGGCTTTGAGCGAAACCCGCGGCATACAAACAAAAAGGCGCCGAAAGGCGCCTTTTTCATGGTTCTCGTGGAACGAGCACCATCTACTTGCCGAGCGGGAGCCCGGTGGGCTGGATGTACCCGAGTTTCCAGGCGAGCAGCATGCAGAGGAACAAAACCACGGAGATGCCGATCCGAAAGGTGAGCGCGCGCGCCATGCCGCCGCTTTTGGCGCGCCCGTTGCGCCCGTCTTTCAGCATGTAGAAGAGCGCAAAGGCAAGGCTCGCGAAGATGCCCACGAAAGCCAGGGCGACGAAGTATTTCATGACCCCGATTATCGGCCGCGCGCCTCATCCCTTCCAGTGACGCCGGAACCCCTGCAACCCGCCGCCAGGGTGCCGAGGCGAGGCCGTTTCCTGCTGGTTACGTTGGCTGCCGTGCTGACCTTGGCCGCGACGGTGTCGCTGGGCCGGTGGCAGCTCTCGCGCGCAGCGCAGAAGGAGGCGCTGCAGGCCGAGATCGAAGCCCAGAAGCAGAAGCCGCCGCTCAGCCAGGCCGAATTTCTCGCACTGGAAGCGCCGGCCGGCGCGCTTCATAGGCCCGTGCGGCTGCGCGGCCTTTGGCTGACGCCGCAGACGGTCTACCTGGACAACCGGCAGATGCACGGCGTGCCCGGTTTCTATGTGCTGACCCCGTTCGCCCTCGAAGGCAGCGACCAGGCCGTGATGGTGCAGCGCGGCTGGGTGCAGCGCAATTTCAATGACCGCACGCAACTGGGCGCGGTCGAGACGCCGGTGGGCATTGTCGAAGTCACCGGCCTGATCGAGCCTCCGCCCGGCCACTTGTTCGAACTCGGCAAGCCGGCGGCCGCCGCCTCGGCACCGGAAGGCGAGGGGTCTTCGCCCATCCGGCAGAATCTCGACCTGGAAGCGTTCCGCGCCGAAACCAAGCTGCCGCTGCGCACCGACGTGTCGCTGCAGCAGGTCGGCCCCGCTTCCGAGGGGTTGCAGCGCGACTGGCCGGCCCCCGCACTGGGTCTGGAGAAGCACTACGGCTATGCATTCCAGTGGTTCGGGCTCTCAGCCCTCGTGGTCATCCTCTATGTCTGGTTCCAATTCATTGCCCCCTTCCGCCGCTCCAGGCGCCGCACACACGATGCAAGCAGCCTCTGACGAACCCCTGGGCCTGACGGTGCACTCGATGCCGTCGCCCAACCAGGCACTCGACGGCGCCGAGGGCCGCCGCACGGTCGTCGGGCGCTGGAAGATGATTGCCGTGATGCTGATGTGCGCCGCGCCCGTCATCGCGTCCTACTTCACCTACTACGTGATCCGGCCCGAAGGCCGCAGCGTCTATGGCGAGCTCATCGATCCGCAGCGCGTGCTGCCGGCGCTCACCGCCACCGACCGCAACGGCGCGCCGGTCGACGTTGCCACGCTCAAGGGGCAGTGGCTGCTGGTTGCGGTGGCCGACGCGGCCTGCAATGCGCTGTGCGAGCAACAGCTCTACCTGCAGCGCCAATTGCGCGAAAGCCTGGGCCGCGAAAAAGACCGGCTCGACCGCGTCTGGCTCGTGAGCGACGCGGCCCCCGTGCCCGCGCGCCTGGAGAACGGCCTGCGCGGCGCCACCGTGCTGCGCGTGCCTGCCGAGCAGCTTGCCCAGTGGTTTGCGCCGGTTCAAGGCCATTCCCTGGCCGAGCACCTGTACGTGGTCGATCCCATGGGCAACTGGATGATGCGTTTTCCGGCCGGCATGGATGCCAAGGGTGCCAGCCGCGCCAAGCGCGACCTCGACCGCCTGCTGCGCGCTTCCGCCTCCTGGGACGAGCCCGGCCGCTGACACCACATGGACACCGGCTCGCTCTACGACCTCACACCGATCGCCTGGCTGATGGCGGCCGGCGTGCTGATCGCGCTCGGCCCGCTGGTGTGGGTGTGGCGCCGCAATGCCGGCGCCGGTCCGGCGCGCCGGCTGCACGCGCTCACCGTGCTCACGCTGTTTCTCACCTTCGACCTCACGCTCTTCGGCGCCTTCACTCGGCTCACCGATTCGGGCCTGGGCTGCCCTGACTGGCCCGGCTGCTACGGCAACGCGAGCCCCGTCGGTGCGCGCCACGAAATTGCAATGGCGCAGTCGGCCCAGCCGACCGGCCCGGTCACGCACAGCAAGGCATGGGTCGAAATGGTCCACCGCTACCTCGCCACCGGGGTGGGCGTGCTCATCCTCGTGCTCGCAGGCGCCACCTGGGTCGTGAGGCGGCGCCAGCGCCGCCTGCCCGTGCCGGCGGAGGGCGAACACGCCACCCTCAGCGCATGGTGGCCGGCGGTAACGTTGGTCTGGGTCTGCCTGCAGGGCGCATTCGGCGCCCTCACCGTGACCTGGAAGCTCTTTCCCGCGATCGTCACGCTTCACCTGCTGGGCGCCGTGGTGCTGCTGGTGCTGCTGTGCATCCAGGCCGTGCGCTACCGGCAGGCCGCTGCGGACCGGCTGCCCACTGCCGTATCGCCCGCATTGCGCAACGGGTTGCTTGCCACTTCTGCATTGCTCCTGCTGCAGATTGCGCTCGGCGGCTGGGTCAGCACCAACTACGCTGTGCTGGCGTGTACCCAGTTTCCGACCTGCCAGGGCAGCTGGTGGCCGCCGATGAACTTTGCGCAAGGTTTCGAAATCTGGCGCCACCTTGGCGTGACCGGCAGCGGCGCGCCGCTCGATTTCTCGGCGCTCACGGCCATTCACTATGCGCACCGGCTGATGGCCTACGCGGTGTTTGCCGCGCTGGGGGTGCTCGCGTGGCGCTTGCGCCGCATCGAGCCGCTGCGGCCGCAAGCCGGATGGCTCGCGGGCCTGGCCCTGCTGCAGCTTGCCACCGGCCTGGGCAACGTGCTGCTCGGCTGGCCGCTCGCCGCCGCCGTGCTGCACACGGGCGGCGCCGCTGCGCTGGCGGTGGTGCTGACCTGGGCAATCTGCGAAAGCCGCCGCGGGACCGTGGCCGCCACCGTACACAACAAGGACAAGGCGCCCGGCGCCCTGCAAGACAACCAGAGGGGGGCTACCGCGTGAGCACGCCGATTTCCGTGGAACAGGCGAGCACCGCCAATGTGCTGCGCCAGTTCTATGCGCTGACCAAGCCGCGCGTGGTGCAGCTGATCGTTTTCTGCGCCCTCATCGGCATGGTGCTGGCCGTGCCCGGTGCCCCGACATGGCCCGACGTGCAGCGCGCCCTGCTGGCTTGCGCCGGCATCTGGCTCGTCGCGGGTGCGGCGGCGGCGTTCAACTGCCTGGTCGAGAAGGGCATCGACGCCAAGATGAAGCGCACCGCGTGGCGGCCCACCGCGCGCGGACAGCTCAGCGACCTGCAGGCCCTGGTTTTCTCCGCGCTGCTGTGCGTGGCCGGCTCGGCGCTGCTGTGGTTCAAGGTCAACCCGCTCACCATGTGGCTGACCTTTGCGACCTTCGTCGGCTACGCGGTCATCTACACCGTGATCCTCAAGCCGCTGACGCCGCAGAACATCGTGATCGGCGGCGCCTCGGGCGCGATGCCGCCGGTGCTGGGCTGGGCCGCCATGACCGGCGAGGTCGGCCCAGAGGCGCTCATCCTGTTCCTCATCATCTTCCTGTGGACGCCGCCTCATTTCTGGGCGCTGGCGCTCTACCGTGTCGAGGACTACCGCAAGGCCGGCCTGCCGATGCTGCCCGTGACGCACGGCAACGAGTTCACGCGGCTGCAGGTGCTGCTGTACACCTTCATATTGTTCGCGGCCTGCCTCATGCCTTTCATCTACGGCATGAGCGGCTGGCTCTACCTGGCCGTGGCGGTGGGCGTGAGCATCGGCTTCACAGGCTATGCCTTTGCGCTCTGGCGCAACTACTCCGACACGCTGGCGCGCAAGACCTTCCGGTTTTCGCTCATTCACCTGAGCGTGCTGTTCGCGGCATTGCTCGTCGACCACTATCTCCGCTGATCGAAATGTCCGTATCCATGAACAAGCGAAATGCTCTCAAGTTGATCGTCGGCAGTGCAGGGTGGGCGGGTGCTGCCGCCACCCTCGGCCTGGGGCTTTCGGCCTGCAGCGAACCCAAGCCGAGCTTCAACGCGGTGGACATCACCGGCGCTGATTACGCCAAGGACTTTTCGCTGAAAGACGCCGACGGCAAGGTCCGCACCATGGCCGACTTCAAGGGCAAGGTGGTGGTTCTGTTCTTCGGCTACGCACAGTGCCCCGATGTGTGCCCGACCACCATGACTGAAATGGCCCAGGTCAAGCAGCAGCTCGGCAGCGACGCCGACAAGCTGCAGGTGGTGTTCGTCACAGTCGATCCGGCGCGCGACACGCCCGAAGTGCTCAAGGCCTACATGGGCGCGTTCGACCCGGCCTTCGTCGCGCTGATTCCCACGCCCGAGCAGCTCGCCGCGGTCGCCAAGGACTTCAAGGTCTACTACAAGAAGGTCGAGGGCAAGACCCCGACCAGCTACTCGATGGACCATTCGGCGGCCAGCTTCGTCTACGACACCGAAGGCCGCGTGCGCCTCTACGCACGCTACGGCACCGGCGTGGCGCCGATGGTGTCCGACGTGAAGGCGCTGCTCAACGCCTGACCAGGCATTGAATCGGCCGATGGACGCTGCCGTTGCCTACGCCCCGGTCGATCACCTGAAGACGCGCAAGGGCGCGTTCCGCATCGCGCTCATTCCGCCCGAAGTGCTGCGCGCACTGAACGACGGGTTGCTCGAGACGGTCAATCTCAACGAATTCCTGGCGTTGGAGCTGCCGCAGTTGGCGCGCAGCGTGGCGGGCCATATCGGCCTGGATCCGGCGAACGAGCGGCTGGCCGACACGCTCGCCATGCTCGGCGCCTTCAAGCCGATGCAGCGGCACGGCCACATTGCGCGTGCGCTCTACGACCTGGCGGCGCTGCATGCCGAGCGCGATGCCGTCGCGCACCGGCTGGCCACGCACGCCAGCGACGTGGCGCGCTGCTGGGCCGCGCAGTGGGTGGCGCTTTCCGGGTTGCCGCTGGCGGCGCAGTTGCAGGCGGTGCGCCGGTTTGCCGCCGATCCGCACTTCGGCGTGCGCGAAATCGCCTGGATGGCGGTGCGCGAAGCGGTCATTGCCTCGCTCGACGAGTCGCTGGCGCTGCTGCAGCCCTGGGCAGCCGATGCCGACCCGAACATCCGCCGCTTTGCCAGCGAGCTCACGCGCCCGCGCGGCGTGTGGTGCGCGCAGATCGAGGCGCTCAAGGCCGAGCCCTGGCGCGCGCTGCCGCTCATCGAGCCGCTGCGCGTCGACCCCAGCCGCTATGTGCAGAACTCGGTGGCCAACTGGCTCAACGACGCGAGCAAGACCCAGCCGGAGTGGGTCGACCGGCTTTGCATGCGCTGGATCGATGAGTCGGACACGCCGGCAACGCGGTACATCGCCAAGCGCGCGCTGCGAACGCTTTCTAAGCAGGCGTGAATGAAAAAGCCCGGCATGGCCGGGCTTTTTTTAGTAGCGAAGAGCCGAACGAGGCTTACGCGTAGTCGGCCAGCGCCTTCTTCATCTTCTTCATCGCCGCGACTTCGATCTGGCGAATGCGCTCGGCGCTCACGCCGTACACCGCTGCCAGGTCGTGCAGCGTCATGCCGCCCGAACCGTCGTCGTTGACCTTGAGCCAGCGCTCTTCCACGATGCGGCGGCTGCGTTCGTCCAGCGCCTCGAGCGCGGTGGCAATGCCGTCGCTCGAGAGCCGGTCGCGCTGCTGCGATTCGAGCAGGGCGGTCGGTTCCTGCGTGGCGTCGGCCAGGTAGGCGATCGGGCCGAAGGCTTCATCGCCGTCGTCCGACGGACCCGGGTCGAGCAGCACGTCGCCGCCCGACAGGCGGGTTTCCATTTCGAGCACTTCTTCGGGCTTGACGTTGAGCCGGGTCGCCATTTGCGACACCTCGTCGGGGCTCAGCGTGTCGCGGTGCGTGCCGTTGTCGGCCGCGGCCGAGTCGGCCTTGAAGCCCTGCTTCATCGAGCGCAGGTTGAAGAACAGCTTGCGCTGGGCCTTGGTCGTCGCGACCTTGACCATGCGCCAGTTCTTCAGGATGTACTCGTGAATCTCCGCCTTGATCCAGTGCATGGCGTAGCTCACGAGCCGCACGCCCTGGTCGGGGTCGAAACGCTTCACGGCCTTCATGAGGCCGACGTTGCCCTCTTGGATCAGGTCGCCGTGCGGCAGGCCGTAACCCAGGTATTGGCGCGAAATGGACACCACGAGGCGCAGGTGCGAGAGGATCAGCGCACCGGCCGCTTCGAGGTCGTTGTGGTCGCGCAAACGGCGTGCGAAGCCCTGCTCTTCTTCGAGCGTGAGCATCGGCAGGCGGTTGGCGGCCGAAATATAAGCATCCAGGTTGCCCAGCGGCGGCACCATCGACCATGGATTGGCGACGGCGAGCTGGTTGGCAGAGGCTCCAGACAGCGTGGTCATCAGGGGAAACTCCTTTGTATTGGGCATATTAGCACTCGATTAGAGGGAGTGCTAAGCCAAGGGTTCCCCCCTAAGTTTCTATCGGGGCGATAGCCAAAGCTGTCGGCAGGAGGGCGGTGCGGTCCGAGGTGGCGTCCGACCTGGGGCTTACCAGCGGATACCCAGGCGCAAAAAAAGCCTCGAGAGTACGAACAGCGGCCCCACCCAGAGGTATTGGATGTCTTCGAAGAACGAAGGTTTCCTGCCTTCGATCTTGTGGCCGACGAACTGGAAGATCCATGCCACTACAAAGATGGCGGCGGAAATCGGCAGCACAAGGACGCCCATGGCCTGGACCGCCGCCAGCACCAGGGCCGTTCCCGCCAGCATGGTGATCAGGAAGGCGGCCGACCGCAGGGTGGCGTAGTAGACCAGGCTCGCCGCCACGAAGCCGTACGCCACCCAGGGATGCAGCGCATACAGCAGGCCGACGATGCTCAGCATGATGGCCGGGATCGCGACGAAGTGAATCGTCTCGTTGGTGGGGTGGCGATGGCTTTCGCCATAGTGGGCAAGCAGCCGGTCGACCTTGCGGTCGCCCGCCGCGGCAGGGGCATCGGCGGTGTGCATCATGTTTGTCTCCAAAGCGTCGCTCGGTACGGCGAGGTACCTCCATGGTGCCTCCGCGGCCAAGCGATGGCAAGTGCTATCAAAAAAGTAGCGAACCCTTCGCAACGCCCTGAACCGTGGGCCATGACTTAGGGCACTGTTGCGCGTTCGGGCCGTCGCTAAGATCGGCCGCGTGGCTCTTCCGCTCGAATCTTCATCCCCTCCGACGCCTTTGATCGCGGAACCCGTCCCCGCCCGCCCGCCCACCGCCATCCTGGTGGTGGACGACCACGATCTGCTGCGGCTCGGCGTGCGCGCGCTGGTTCAGGCACAGGCCGCTTCTTCCGGCGCCAGCATCGAGGTGTTCGAGGCGGGCAAAGTGGCCGATGCGCTGGCGCTCTACGAAGAGCATCGGGACGCCATTGGCCTGGTGCTGCTGGACCTGGCGCTGCCCGACACCCATGGCCTCAGCGGCCTGGCTGAATTTCGCCTGCGCTACCCGGCGGCCCGCATCGTCGTGCTTTCTGGCACGGGCAACACCTCCCTGGCCCAAGGTGCGGTGGCGCTGGGTGCGAGCGCCTTCCTCCCCAAGTCGGCGGATCTGAAAGAGGTGGTGGGCTTTATCCGCGCCTGCGGCCTGCTCGACGCTGGTGCAGGGCCAATAGCGCCTCCTCCCGCCATGAAGACGCTCGGCGGCTACGCCGAAACGGCCCAGGCCAGCGCCTGGCAGGAGCTCACCCCGCGCCAGATGCAGGTGCTGCAGTGGGTGCTCGAAGGCAAGGCGAACAAGGAAATCGCCCAGATAGCGAACCTTAGCGAAGGCACGGTGAAAAACCATGTATCGACCATCCTGCTGCTGTTCGGCGTGCGTTCGCGTGCGCAATTGATCAGCAGCCTGCGTTGAGCCCGCCGCACATGGCCGCCGACACACCGCTGAGCCAGCGGGTGCTGCGCGAGCACGTGGCGTCGGTGTATTTCAACTACAAGGCGACGTTCCTGGCTCGCCTGGTTTTCGTTCTGGTGCTCGGCGGGTTCATGTACCTGCAGCTGGGCGACCCCATGGTGCTGCCGTTCGTCGTGCTGCACCTGGCGCTGTACCTGGGCATGTATTTCACGCCGCGATGGAACCCGTCGGTGCCGGCGGCGGAAAGCGCCTGGTGGGCCCGCAAGATCACCCGCATCGTGACGCTGCTCGGGTTTGCCGATGCGCTCGCGCCATGGATCTTCGTGCCCGCCGGCAACCTGCCTGTCACCGCCGCGCTGATGGTCGTGATGATGGGCAATTGCGCCCGCGCCGTGCAGTCGCTCCGGCCGTTGAAGGCGGCGCTGTTCGGCCACACGCTGCCGATGATGGGCGGGCTGATCGTCGCGCTCGCATGGCAGGGGGATTCCATCCATCTCTTTCTCGCGGCCTTTGCCGCGATCTATCTCGTCCTGATGCTGCGCGTGGGCGTGCAGGAACACCAGCTGCTGGCGGATTCGCTGGCCCTGCGCTTCGAAAAGGAGGCACTGGCCGTGCGGTTGGAGGAGCAGATCGCCGCCACCGAGCGTGCCAGCGAAGAAAAGACCCGCTTCCTTGCCAGCGCCAGCCATGACCTGCGGCAGCCGCTGCATGCCATTGCGCTGTTCGGTGCCGCGCTCGAAAACGAATTGCGCGGCCGTCCCGAAGGTGCTCATGCGGAGCGCCTGATGCGCGCGGTGAACGCACTGGGCACCTCGCTCGACACCATGCTCGATGTTTCGCGGCTCGATGCGGGTGTGGTCACGCCGGAGATCCGGGCAGTGCAGCTCGACGCCTTGTTCCTGCCGCTCAACCACATGTTTTCGCCGCAGGCCGAACAGAAGGAACTGCAGCTGCGCGTGCGCGCGAGCGGATTGTGGGTGCGCAGCGATCCGCAACTGCTGCACCGCATGCTCTCCAACCTGATCGACAACGCGCTCAAGTACACGGTGAGCGGCGGCGTGACCGTGAGGGCGCGGGCGCGCGGCGATGCCGTATGGATCGAAGTGCGCGACACCGGCGTCGGCATCGCGCCCGAGCAGATCGGCCGCATCTTCGAAGAGTTCTACCAGGTCGGCAACCCGGGCCGGGACCGGTCGCAGGGGCTGGGTATCGGCCTGTCGATCGTGCAGCGCCTGTCGCGCCTGCTGGACCATCCGCTGCAGGTGCACTCGCGCCCGGGGCGGGGCACCCACTTCCGCGTGGTGCTGCCCGCCGCCGCGCCGCTGGCGGCCTCCACCCTTCAGGGCGCCGAGGCTCACCGGCAGCGCGCCGCAGGGGCTCAGGCACTGCCCGAGCGCGTGCTGCTGGTCGACGACGAGGCGGAAATCCGGGAGGCCATGGGCGAGTTGCTGCGCTCCTGGTCCATCGAGGTGGAGGCCGTGGCCGACGAGGCGCAGGCGGAAAAAGCCCTTGCGCGGGCGGAAGGCGAGGCTCGGCCCTTCGATCTGCTGGTGTGCGACTACCGCCTGGCCGAGGGCAATGACGGGCTCGACGCCGGCCAGCGCCTTCGCCGGCGCCCGGGTACCGACATGCCGCTGCTGCTGGTCACCGGCGAAACCGCGCCCGAACGCTTGCAGCGCGTCCGGGCGTCGGGCGTGGCCGTGCTGTTCAAGCCGGTCGACGCCGGCAAGCTGTTTCGAACCCTGAGCGAACTCGCGCCCACCGGCGCGACATGACCTTTGGCACTGGTGTGCGGGTGAGGCGCGCTTTACCTTTGCGCGGTCTCACACATCAATGCTCTCAGGGAGTGATTTCATGCACGCAAAACTATTGATATCGGCACTCGCTGCAACTCTGGCGGCCTGCGGTGGAGGAGGTGGTGGCGGCGGCGGTGGCTTCGCCGGCTTGCCGGTGGTACCGGCGCCCGCACCCGCTCCTCCCGCGCCGCCGCCGCCCGCCCCACCGCCGCCCGCTCCAGCCCCGGTTCCCGCCACGCGCACTTTCATGTACGAGGCCTTGGCCCCCGCCGCCGATCCATCGGCGTTTCTCACCCGGCTGAATGCACAGGGCGCGAGGTCGTTCCGCTTTTTCGGCGGCTTCGCCTTCACCATTTCGATGAGCCCCTACAGCGCAGAGGTTGTCGAGGCCTATGTGAAGGACGCCGAAACCTCCTACGCCTTCGAGTTGATGCCGGTCGCAGGCTCCGCGGCCGACTTGCAGGACCAGCTCAATGCCCAGGGTGCCCGAGGCTTCAAGTGGGGCGGTCCCTACGTGATAGGCGGCGAGACGCGCACGCTCTATCGCAAGGACAACAACTCCTCGTCGACCTACACCTATGCCGTGCTGACGGCGCCGGGCGACAGTGCCGGCTATCTGGCACAGGTCAACGCCCAGGGCGGCAACGGTTACTTCAGTGTCGCCGGCGCCTACATGGTCGGCGGAACCACGGTGCTGGTGTACCAGAAGGACTCGCAAGGCAGTGCAACCTATGGCTACGAGGCGCTGGGCCAGCCCGGCAGCGACGCCGATTTCCTGGCGCAGCTCGAGTCCCAGGGCGCCCGCGGCTTCCGGTTCAAGACGGGCTATGTCTTTTCGGATGGCATCAGGCTGCTTTACGAGAAAGACCTGTCGCAGTCGGCCACGTTCAGCTACCTGAACCTGCAACCCGCGGGCAACAGCGCGGACTACATCGTGCAGGCGAACGCCGAGGGCGCCAAGGGCAATGCGCTGGTGGGCGACTACGGGCTGCCGAGCGGCCAGATCAGGACGCTCTACATCCGGCCGGCCAACTGCACCGGTTTTCTCTGCGATACCCGCTCGCTGTTCGGCTTCTAAGCGGCTTCCAAGCGCCTTCTGAGCGGCAGCGGGCGCTGCTGGCCGCACTTCAGCCCAGCAGCGCCTGCGCGAACTCGCGTGCGTTGAAGGTCTCGAGGTCTTCCAGCTTCTCGCCCACGCCGATGAAATAAACCGGAATCGGCCGCTCGCGCGCAATGGCGCAGAGCACGCCGCCCTTGGCAGTGCCGTCGAGCTTGGTCACCACCAGGCCGGTGAGGCCCAGGGTCTCGTCGAAGGCCCTGACCTGCGCCAGGGCGTTCTGCCCGGTGTTGCCGTCGATCACCAGCAGCACTTCGTGCGGGGCCGTGGCGTCGGCCTTGGCGACCACGCGCTTGATCTTCTTGAGCTCGTCCATCAGGTGCAGCTGCGTCGGCAGCCGGCCCGCTGTGTCGACCAGCACCACGTCCTTGCCGCGGGCCTTGCCGGCCGTCACCGCGTCGAAGCTCACGGCGGAGGGGTCGCCCCCTTCCTGGCTCACGATCTCGACCGTGTTGCGGTCGGCCCAGACCAGCAGCTGCTCGCGCGCCGCCGCCCGGAAGGTGTCGGCCGCTGCAAGCAGCACCGAGGCGCCTTCGTTGGCCAGGTGCTTGGTGAGCTTGCCGATGGATGTGGTCTTGCCCGCGCCGTTGACGCCGGCCACCATGATGACCGTCGGCGAGAACTGGCCGATGACCAGCGGCTTCTCGAGCGGCCGGAGCAGGTCGGCAATGGCATCGGCCAGCAGCTTCTTCACCTGCGTGGCGTCGGTGGCCATCTGGCGCTTGACGCGCCCGCGCAGGTCGTCGAGCAGGAACTCGGTCGCCTTCACGCCGGCGTCGGCCATCAGCAGCGCCGATTCGAGCTCTTCGTAAAGCGCCTCGTCGATCTGCGCGTTGACGAACACCGCCTGGATGCCGGTGCCGGTCTTGCGCAGGCCGGTTTTCAGCTTGTCGAACCAGCCCTTGCGCTCGGCGGCCATCGCCGTTTCGGCGGCGGGCACGGGCAGCGGCGCGGGAGGCTCGACGGGGGCAGGGGCAGGCGCCGGAACCGGCGCCGGTGCAGGCATTGGCGCCGCGGGTGGAGCGGCGACGGGCACCGAGGGAGGAGGAGGTGCGACGGCGGGCGGCGCGGCAGGTGCAGGCGCGGGGAGGGAGCGGGCGAAGGCGATGGCGCGGGTGCAATCGCCGGTGCAGGCGTGGTCTCCTCTGCAGCAGGCTTGGAGCCGAACCAGCTCGATGGCGAGAACACCGAGCGCGCGAGGGCGGGCTCGGGTGCCGGTGCCGCTTCAGCGGCCGGGGCGAGCGCCGGTGCGGCCGGAGCTTCGGCGGGTGGTTTTTTCTTGAAGAAACTGAACATCGGGAGCTTTTTACAATCCGACCCATTCTATGAAACACCCCTCGCCACGCCGTGCTGCGTCTGGTGCGGTGCTGGCAATGGCGCTTTCCGCGCTATGGGCCGCGCCTGTACCGGCCCAGCCCACACCGGCTTCTGCCGCCTCTGCCGGTTCTTCCACTCCCGTTTCACCGGCCGCTGCCGCCGCGGCACCCGCGCCCCAGCAGTTCACCCTTGCCAACGGCATGACGCTGCTGGTGCTGCCCGACAGGCGCGCACCCACCGCGGTGCAGATGGTCTGGGTGCGCGTGGGCTCCGTCGACGAGGTCGACGGCACCTCGGGCGTGGCCCACGTGCTCGAGCACATGATGTTCAAGGGCACCAAGACCATCAAGCCGGGCGAGTTCTCGCGCCGCGTGGCGGCCCTGGGCGGCCAGGAAAACGCGTTCACCTCGCGCGACTTCACCGGCTATTACCAGCAGATTCCGGTGGCCAGCCTCGAGCAGGTCATGAAGCTCGAATCGGATCGCTTTGCCAATAACCAGTGGTCCGACGACGAGTTCAAGCGCGAGATCGAAGTGGTCAAGGAAGAGCGCCGCATGCGCACCGAAGACCAGCCGCGCGCATTGCTGGGCGAACAGCAGAGCGCCGCGGTGTTCACGGCCTCACCCTACCAGCGCCCCGTGGTCGGCTGGATGAGCGACCTCGATGCGATGACGCCCGACGACGCACGCGAGTTCTTCCGGCGCTGGTACGTGCCCGCCAACGCCGCCGTGGTGGTGGTCGGCGATGTGGACGTGGCCAAGGTGCGCGCGCTGGCCGAGAAGTATTACGGCAGCATTCCCGCGCGCGCCGTGCCCCCGCGCAAGCCGCGCATCGAGCCCGCGCAGCGCGGCATCCGCCGCATCGAGTTCAAGGCACCCGCGGAGCAGGCCTATGTGTCGCTCGCGTTCCGCATTCCGCAGCTGGAAAAAATCGACGATGCGGACAGCGACGTGTGGGCGCTCGAAGTGCTGTCGGCCGTGCTCGACGGCTACACCGGCGCGCGGCTTGATCGTGCGCTGACCCAGGGCCCCGATCGCGTGGCCGATTCCGCCGGTGCCTATTCGGGCCTGGCCGGCCGTGGACCGCAGCTGTTCACGCTGGTGGGCGTGCCGGCGAACGGAAAAACCGCCGAGGCGGTCGAGGCGGCGCTGCGGGCCCAGGTGGCGCGCATCGCGAAGGAAGGCGTGGGCGAGGCCGAACTCGCGCGCGTCAAGACGCAATGGGTGGCCAGCGAAACCTACAAGCGCGACTCGGTGATGGCGCAGGCCCGCGAACTCGGAAGCAACTGGGTGCAGGGGCTGCCGCTGGACTCCAGCGCCCGCATCATCGCCAAGCTGCAGGCCGTGACCCCGGCGCAGGTGCAGGCGGTCGCCGCCAAATACTTCGGAGACGACCAGCTCACGGTGGCCACCTTGCGCCCGCTGCCGCCGGAAGCCAAGCCCCGCGGCCGTGGCTTTGCAGCGCCCGCGGGCGAGATGCGTTGAAGGGCCGGATAGCCATGATTGCCATGAAAAAAATCCTCCGTCCCGCGCTGGTCGCCATTGCTGCCGCCCTGGCGGGCGCTGCACACGCCGCGCTTCCCATCGAGCACTGGACGCTCGCGAGCGGCGCCAGGATCTACCTGGTGTCGACCCAGGCGCTACCCATCGTCGATGTGCAGATCGACTTCGACGCCGGCAGCCGGCGCGATCCGGTGGCGCAAGCCGGCCTGGCAAGCGTGACCGCGACCATGGTCGAAAAGGGCGTGCGCGCCGGCAAGAACGGCGAGCCCGCGCTCGATGAAAACGCGCTGGGCGAAGCCTGGGCCGGCCTGGGCGCCGAGTTCAACGCCAGCGCCGGAACCGATCGCGCCAGCTACTCGCTGCGTACCTTGTCCGACCCGGCGCTGCTGACCAAGGTGGTGGCGCTGGCATCGCGCGAGATCGGCGAGCCGGCCTTTCCCGACGACGTGTGGCAGCGCGAGCGCGAACGCATCAATGCATCGCTGAAGGAGGCCAACACCAAGCCGGCGACCATCGCGGGCCGTGCCTTTGCACAGAGCGTCTACGGCAGCCACCCGTATGGCCAGGAAGTGACCGAAGCCACGCTGGCACGCATCGACACGGCGGCCATGCGGCAGCGCTACCAGCAGCTCATCGTGCCGTGCCGCGCCAAGCTCAGCATCGTCGGTGCCGTGACGCGCGCCGAAGCAGAAGCCATGGCCACCGCGCTGCTCTCGCGCTTGCCCGGCCCCGAGGCCTGCACGCCGCTGCCGGCCATTGCACCGGTGACCGCGCTTTCGGCGCCCAAGGACGAGCGCATTCCGTTCGCATCGGCGCAGGCCCACGTCTTCATCGGCCAGCCCGGCTATCCGCGCAAGGACCCGGACCACTTCGCACTCACGCTCGGCAACTACGTGCTGGGTGGCGGCGGCTTCGTTTCGCGGCTCACCAACGAAGTGCGCGAGAAGCGCGGCCTGGCCTACAGCGTCTACAGCGGCTTTTCGCCGGGGCTGGACGCCGGGGCATTCCGCATCGGCTTTCAGACGCGGCCCGACCAGGCCGAAGAGGCAGTGAAGATATCCCGCGAAGTGCTCGCCAAGTTCGTGGCCGAAGGCCCGACCGCCGCCGAGCTCAAGGCCGCCAAGGACAACCTGATCGGCGGCTTCCCGCTCCTGATGGACAGCAACCGCAAGCTCATCGGCAACGTGGCCAACATTGCGTGGCACGACCTGCCGCTCGACTATCTCGATACCTGGACCGCGCGCATGAACGCAGTGACCGCGGCCGAGGTTCGCGCCGCCTTTGCGCGCAAGCTGCAGCCCGAACGCATGGTGACGGTGGTGGTCGGCGGCAAATAAGCAAACACAGGGCTCGGGCTCGTCAGCGCAGGGCGTGTGCGCCGCTGCTGGCGGCCGCGCGCACCGTCGTCCGGAGGCGCTCGAGGAGCTGCGGCGCCGCGCGCGCTTGCTGCCAGTAGAGCGGCACCTGCAGCCCCGAGCCGGGCACCAGCTCCACCAGCGCGCCCGTGCGCATCGCATCGACCGCCATGCTGACGGGGAGCATGCCCCAGCCCATGCCGGCGCACGCAGCTTCAAGGAAGCCGTGCGCCGAGGGCAGCCAATGGCGCGGCGTCTCGATGCTGCGATGGCAGATGCGCCGCACCCAGCGCGCCTGCAGCCGGTCTTTGCGGTCGAACACCAGGCTGGGTGCGTCGCCCAATGTGCGAGCACCCACGCCCTTGGTGAAATGCCGGTGCATGAATTCGGGGCTCGCGGCCGCCACGTAGTGCATCGTGCCCAGCGCTTCGCTGTTGCAGCCCGCCACCGGCTGCGCCAGGGCCGTGACCGCGGCCAGCACCGCCCCGCTGCGCAGGCGCTCGGCGGTGTGGTCCTGGTCGTCCACGGTCAGATCGAGCAAAGCGGATTCTTCCTGCTTCGCAAAGGCCGCGGCGGCCGCCATGAACCAGGTGGCCAGGCTGTCGGCGTTGACCGCCACGCGCACCGTGACACGTTCGCGCTCGTTGCCGCCAGCGCCGGCCATGCCGAGGGCGGGCAACGCGTCGCGCAGTTCGTGCTCCAGCATGCCGACGCGCTCGAAGTGGCGGCAGAGCTGCTGGCCCGCTTCGGTGGGCACGCAAGGCTGTCCGCGCACCAGCAATGCACCGCCCGTGCGCTCCTCGAGCAGCTTCACGCGCTGCGAAACCGCCGACGGCGTGACGTTCAGAGCGCGGGCCGCGCGCTCGAAACTGCCTTCGCGCACCACGGCGGCCAGGGCATTCAGGGCGGCGTAGTCGAGCATGGTCGGGGTGAATTAGAAAAACTGAACATGGCTTAGGAAGTTTAGTTTGAATTAATCGGTCCGCGGCGGCAAGCTTGGCGCCATGGTTACCGAACAAATCACCACCGCTTTCGCCAACGGGCTCTTCATGAGCCTGGTGCTCATCGTCGCCATCGGCGCGCAAAACGCTTACGTGCTTCGCCAGGGTTTGCGGCGCGAGCATGTGAGCGCCGTGGTGCTGTTCTGCGCAGCGAGCGACGCGATCCTGATCACGGCCGGCGTGGCCGGCATGGCGCAGGCGCTGCAAGGGCGGCCTGCCGTGGCCACGGCACTTGCGGGGCTCGGCGCGCTGTTCCTGGGGGCCTATGGGTTGCGCGCACTGTGGCGTTCGCGTCAGCCGGGTGCGCTGCAGGCGGCGGCCCAGGGCGCATCGCTCTCGCGCGCCGCCGTGCTGGCGCAGGCGGCAGGCTTCACGTTGCTGAACCCGCATGTCTACCTCGACACCGTGCTGCTTGTGGGCAGCACCGGCGCGCAGTACGGCGGTGTGCTCAAGGTGTGGTTCGTCGCGGGGGCGGCGCTTGCAAGCGCGCTGTGGTTCTCGGCGCTGGGCTTTGGTGCGCGGTGGCTGGCGCCGGTGTTTGCGCGTCCGCGTGCCTGGCAGATGCTCGACGCGCTGATTGGCGGCACGATGCTCGTGCTTGCGGCGTTGCTTGCGCGGCGCGCCTTTCTCGGCATCTAGCGCCGCATGCGGCGGCGTTAAGCTTGCCGCATGCCCCAGAAGAAAGCCACAGCCGCCAAGCGCCCCGCCTCGCCGTCATCGCAGTCGCCTTCCCGATCGAAATCGCCGCCGAGCGAAGTGCGCATCATCGGAGGCCAGTGGAAGCGCACCCGCCTTTCCGTGGCCGACAAGCCAGGCCTGCGCCCCACGCCCGACCGCGTGCGGGAGACGCTGTTCAACTGGCTTGCGAGCATCGCGGGGGCGGGTGGCGGCGAATTGCCGGGCTGGCATTGCGTCGACGCATTCGCGGGCACCGGCGCCCTGGGCCTGGAGGCCGTTTCGCGCGGCGCCGCGAGCGTGCTGCTGTGCGAACAGGACGCCGCGCTGGTGGCGCAGTTGCAGGCCGCGAAGACCAAGCTTTCGGCCGAGGCCGTTCGCATCGAGCGCGGCAATGGACTTACGGCGCTCGAGCGTGTTGCCGCGGGCAGCCTGGACGCCGTCTTTCTCGACCCGCCTTTCGAAAGCACCGCCCTCTACGAGCCTTCGCTGCGCGCCGCGGCACGAGCCGTGAAAGCCGGAGGCGCCATCTACCTGGAAGCGCCGAAGCATTGGACCAATGAGGAGCTTGCCGCCGTCGGTCTTGTTGGTTTTCGTTACTTAAAGGCGGGCGCCGTGCATGCACATCTGCTGCGGCACGTTGCAAACGGGACTGCATAATCCGCCGGACAAGCCGCACCGGCTGCATGAGGAAGAAGCAACCATGGCCAGCAACGTGATCGCGGTTTATCCCGGCACTTTCGATCCCATCACCCTCGGCCACGAGGACGTGGTGCGGCGTGCAACCCAGCTTTTTTCGAAGGTCATCGTCGCGGTTGCGGCGGGTCACCACAAGAAAGCGCTGTTCACCTTGCAAGAACGCATGGAAATGGCGCGCGAAGCCGTGAAGCCCTACAGCGACCAGGTCACGGTCGAGAGCTTTTCGGGCCTGCTGCGCGACTTTGTGGTGGCGCGCGGCGGCAAGGCCATGGTGCGCGGCCTGCGCGCCGTGACCGACTTCGACTACGAGTTTCAGCTGGCGGGCATGAACCGTTCGCTGATGCCCGATGTGGAAACCGTGTTCCTGACGCCCAGCGACAAGTACCAGTTCATATCGAGCACCTTCGTGCGCGAGATCGCAATGCTCGGCGGCGAGGTCCACAAGTTCGTTTCGCCCGATGTGGAGACGCATCTGGCCGCCAAGGTGCGCAGCCTCGGTCGTGAATAGGTCCTCCCCCAGTCTTCGCGCACTTCGTGTCGCTTCGCCAACCCCCTCGCCGGGGGCAACACCAGCGGCCCGGCAAAGCCGGTTCCGCGGTGTTCCACGAAGATGCAACGCTGTCATTCGCATAGACGGCAAGGGCTGAGATGAGCAGCCAACTTCCGTCCCCCGCCTGCATCCGCTGGGCGATGCGGCGTTGCTTTGCGAACTGGCGCCGCCCGCCACGCTGGCGCAGCAACAGCAGATCTGGGCCCTGGGTGCCGAGGTGCAGCAGTGGCCCGGCGTGGGCGAGGTGCTGCCGGGCATGAACAATCTCACGCTGACTTTCGATCCGACGGCGATCGATATCGATGCGTTGATGGCGCAGGTCAACGAAGTCTGGCCGCGGCTTTTGGCTACCGCCATCGAAGGCCGGCTGGTGGAGATTCCGGTGGCCTATGGTGGCGAGCACGGGCCGGACCTTGCCGATGTCGCGGCTCACACCGGGCTCACGCCGGCCGAGGTGGTGCGGCGCCACAGTGGCGGCGAATACGTGGTCTACCTGCTCGGCTTTCTGCCCGGCTTCGCGTTCATGGGCGGGCTGCCACCCGAACTCGCCACGCCGCGCCGGGCCGAACCGCGCACGGCGGTGCCTGCGCGCTCCGTGGGCATCGGTGGGGAGCAGACCGGCATCTATCCGCTGGTGTCGCCGGGCGGCTGGCAGCTGATCGGCCGGACTTCGCTGGAGCTTTTCGACCCAGCGGCCGAACCGCCCACCTTGCTGCGCCCGGGCGACCGCGTGCGCTTTATCGTCGAAAGCGTAGAGACATGATGCTGGTCCAGAAACCCGGCATGCTGGCCTCTGTGCAAGACCTTGGGCGCCACGGGCACCGGCAGGTCGGCATTTGCCCCGGCGGTGCGCTCGACGTGCTGGCGCTCACGCTGGCGAACCGGCTGGTCGGCAATGCCGACGGCGCAGCCGGGCTCGAACTCACCATGGGCGGCTGCGAGATCCGCTTCGAAACCGACACGCGCATTGCGTTGGCCGGCGACGATTTCGCCGCCCGGCTCGACGGCACACCCCTCTGGCCGTGCTGGAGCGTGCCCGTCAAGGCGGGGCAAACGCTCAAGCTCGCAGGTGCGAATGCACCCGGCGCAAAGAAGGCCGGCTTGCGCAGCTGGCTTGCGGTTGCGGGCGGTATCGATGTGCCGCTGGTGCTCGGTTCGCGCAGCACAGACTTGAAGGCAGGCTTCGGCGGCCACCAGGGGCGGGCACTGCGCAAGGGCGACCGGCTTGCACTGGGTGCGACGTCGCTCGATGCGGCTCGACTCACGCGGCGGCCCTTCGGGCTGCGCGGCCCCGAATGGGGACCGGAGCAGGACGATTCGGCCATCGAATTGCGCGTGCTGCCGGGGCCCGAGTTCGAGCAATTCACCGCGGCGTCGCATGCGCTGCTCTGGAGCGAGCGCTGGCGCATCACCGCGCAGAGCAACCGCATGGGAATCCGGCTTGCGGGCGCCGAACTCAAGCGCAAGCGCAGCATCGACATGCTCTCGTCAGGCGTCATTCCCGGCACCATCCAGGTGCCGCCCTCGGGCCAGCCGATCATCCTGATGGGCGACGCGCAGACCACCGGCGGCTATCCGCGAATCGGCGTGGTGATTCGCGCCGACCTGTGGAAGCTCGCACAGGCGCCACTCGACGGCAGGCTGCGGCTGGTGCAGGTCGACATGGCGGCGGCGCTCGAGGCGTGGGCCGGGCAGCAGCGCTATCTTGCGCAGGTGGCGCAAGGGCTGGCGGCTGCGGGCTGGAGCAGACCGGCATAGACTGTGCGAGCAGCGGGCGCGCGTACGGCATCGATGTGCCGGCGGCCTGAAGAAGGAATCAACCCAAATGCAAATCGACCTGAATGCCGACCTCGGCGAAGGCGCCGGCAGCGACGAAGCGCTGCTCAGCCTCGTGAGCTCGGCCAATATTGCCTGCGGCTGGCACGCGGGCGATGCCAAGACCATGCGGCAATGCGTGCGCTGGGCCATCGAACACGGCGTGGCCATCGGCGCCCACCCCAGCTTTCCCGACCGCGAGAACTTCGGCCGAAGCACCATGCACCTGCCGCCCGACGAGATCGTGGCCAACGTGCTCTACCAGGTCGGCGCGCTCGCTGCGATCGTCAAGGCCGAAGGCGGCAAGCTCTCGCACGTGAAGCCGCACGGGCAGCTCTACAACCAGGCCGTGAAGGAGCCCGAGCTTGCCGACGCGCTGTGCGAGGCGGTGCGGCGCTTCGATCCATCGCTCAGGTTCTTCGGCCTTGCAGGCAGCGGCATGATCGACGCCGCACGGCGCGCCGGCCTCACGCCCGTGGAAGAAGTGTTTGCCGACCGCGGCTACATGCCTGACGGCAGCCTGGTGCCGCGCAGCCAGCCCGGCGCGCTCATCGAAGACGAAGAGCAGTCGCTCGCCCAGACGCTCTCGCTGGTGCGCGACCGCAAGGTAACTGCCATCGACGGCAGCACGGTGCCGGTCAACGCCCAGACCGTGTGCCTGCACGGCGACGGTGCCCATGCGTTGGCCTTCGCCCGCCGCATTCGCGACCGCCTGCAGCAAGAAGGCATCGCGGTGCGCGCGACGGCCTGAACGCACTGCCAAGCCGTGGTGCAGCGAACCAACGTCCTGCTGACCGGTTTCGATCCGTTCGACCGCGAAGCCCTCAACCCTTCATGGGAGGCCGTGCGCGCGCTGGACGGCTGGCAGTGCGGCCGCGCCACCGTGCATGCGCGCCAGATGCCCTGCGTCTTCGGCGATGCCATCGAGGCGCTTGCGGGCGCCATGGACGAACTGCAGCCGCAGCTGGTGCTGTGCATCGGCCAGGCCGGCGGCCGCGCGGAAATCACGCCCGAGCGCGTGGCCATCAACATCGACGACGGCCGCATTGCAGACAACGCGGGCCGGCAGCCGATCGACATGCCGGTGGTGCGCGGTGCGCCCGCGGCATATTTCTCGACACTGCCGATCAAGGCCATCGTGCGCGACCTGCGCGCGGCCGGCGTGCCCGCTTCGGTGTCGAACACGGCAGGCACGTTCGTCTGCAACCACATCTTCTACGGCCTGATGCACCGCTTGGCCACGCACCCGGTGCCGGGGCTGCGCGGCGGGTTCATTCACATCCCCTACCTGCCCGAGCAGGCGGCGCGCTTTCCGGGGCTGCCCAGCATGTCGCTGGCCACCATGGTCGAGGCGCTGCACATTGCGGTGGCCACTGCGCTGGCGGTTGAAAAGGACATTGCCGAAACCGGCGGTCAGCTCCACTGAGCCAGCCAGGAGAGCAGCGCCGCATTGACGAGCGCGGGCTTTTCCATGGTCAGCATGTGTCCGCACTGCGGCAGCCACACCACTTCCGCATGCGGCACCAGCGCCGCAATTTCGCGCGTGCAGTCGGGCGGCGTCAGCCGGTCCGTGTCGCCGCAGACCAGCAGCACCGGCGCGCGCAGAGAAGGCAGGTGGGTCCGCGCATCGGGGCGCCGCATCACCGCGCGGTTCTGGCTGATGAGCTGCTGCGTACCGGCATCCAGCACGATCTCGACGTAGCGCTCGACCAGCGCCTGATCGGCCGCCTGCGTGGGGTGAAACGCAAACACGGCGTTCGGCTCGATCACGTCGCGCAATTCACCGCGTTCGAACAGCTCGATCGCGCTTTCGCGCAGCTCGTACATGTCGGGCGACTCGGGCCGGGCATTGGTGCCCAGCAGCGCAAGCCCCGCAATGCGCCCGGGCGCCTGCCGCGCGGCCTCCATGGCGACCATGCCGCCCATCGATGCGCCGCACAGTATCAGCGGTCCGGGGTTCTCGCGCAGCACGGCCGCAGCCATGTCTTCGATGGTGTCGTGCCGCATGTGGGCATCGCTCACGCGGGCGTCGAACATGGCCGGAAGAACGGGAAGCTGGGCTTCCCACAGGCGCTCGTCGCAGGCGAGGCCGGGCAGCAAGACAAGGTGTGGCATCGGCGGATTTTGCGTCATCGCGCCCTCCGGCGTAACGGCATAGGCTGCTTGGCCAGAAGCCATTCGGCGGCGGAATCGACATACTTTCCGTTGCTGCGCGATCTGCGGTTCGCGCGTTTCCGCTTCATACCGAGGACAAGAAAATGAACCTGGTTCAACGCGTGCAGGACATCCTGCTCAAGCCCAAGGCCACCTGGCCCGCCATCGACGCCGAGCCCGCGGACACCGCGTCGCTCTACAAGAACTACGTAATGATCCTCGCGCTGATACCGGCGGTGGCGGGCTTCATCGGCCTGTCGGTCATCGGCTTCGGCGCCTTCGGTGTCAACTTTCGTGTGCCTGTGGTCACGGGGCTCGTGAACATGGTGGTCGGCTACGTGCTCTCGCTTGTCATGGTGTTTGTGCTGGCGTTGATCATCGATGCGCTGGCACCGACATTCGAAGGCTCGAAGAGCCAGATCGGCGCGCTCAAGCTGTCGGCCTATGCCAGCACGGCGAGCTTCCTGGGCGGGGTGTTCAGCCTGATTCCGTCGCTCTCGATTCTGGGTGCGCTCGCCGCGCTCTACGGCATCTACCTGATCTACGTGGGCCTGCCGGTGCTCATGAAGTGCCCGCCGGACAAGTCGCTGGCATACACGGCGGTGGTGGTGGTTTGCGCCATCATCGGCGGCGTGGTGATCGCCTGGGTGCTCTCGCTTCTCACACCCTCGCCCACGCGCGTGAGCACGGCACCGTTCGCAATGCAGGTGGCGGCCATGCAACAGATGGTGCCGCCGAGGCTCTGAGCGCCGCGCATGCGGTGGAGAATGGGCGTTCCATGCCAACGCCCACACCCGACTCCGCGACCGAACTCATCCTGATCCGCCACGGCGAAACGGCCTGGAACCGCGAACTGCGCTTTCAGGGGCACGCCGATGTGCCGCTCAACGACATGGGGCACGAGCAGGCGCGCCGACTGGGCTTGCGGATGGCGGGTGAAACGGCGCAGCACATCGTCAGCAGCGACCTTCTTCGTGCGCAGCAAACCGCGGCGCCGGCGTCGGTGCAGCTGTCGCTCCCGGTAGTCACGTCGGCGAGTTTGCGCGAGCAGCACTTCGGCGTGGTCGAAGGCATGCGGGCCGACGAAATACAAGCCCTGCACCCCAGGGCATGGGAAGAGTGGCTGCAGTTCCGCGAGGACCACGCCATGCCGGAGGGCGAGTCGGCACGCGAATTCCACACGCGCATCGTCGCGGCGCTGGGCAATCTTGCAGCCACCTACCGTGGCCAACGCCTGGTGGTCGTCACGCACGGCGGCGTGCTCGACATGGTGTGGCGCACCGCGCGCGGCCTCAGCCTCAGCGGGCCGCGGCAGAGCGACATTCCCAATGCGGGCTTCAACCGCATCCGCATTGCCGACCCCGCCATGCCGGACGCGATAGAGATCGTCGACTGGGCCGACACGCGGCACCTTGTCGACCTGCCGCCGCAGCCGGTGTACGACCAGCGGCGGCATCTCGAGAAGAGCTGAACAGGCCGCGCGGGCGCGTCCCCTCAGGTGCAGCTGCCGGCTTTCGGCGTGCGCAGCAGAGGCTGGCCGGCACCAATGCCCGTGGGCTTGCCGGCGTCTACCGCCAGGCGGCCGTTCACCAGCACAGTGATCACGCCCTCGGACAGCAGTGTCGGTTGGGTGTACGTGGCCTTGGCGGCATAACGCGCGGGATCGAACACGACCACGTCGGCGTAGTAGCCGGGCCGCAGGTGCCCGCGTTGTTTCAGCCCCAGCGTGTCGGCGGGCAGCGACGAGCTGCTGCGAATGAACTGCCCCAGCGAGATCGTGTGCTCCTTCACCACGTACTGCTCGTACTTGCGTGCAAAGGTGCCGTAGGCGCGCGGATGGCCTAGCGAGGAGTCGGACGACGTCATGACCCACGGCCGCTTCATGAATGCGCGCACGTCGTCGTCGCTCTGGTTGAACGAGGCGATGTTCAGGTCGCCGTCACGTAGCACGGCAATGGCGGCATCCACCGGGTCAGCGTTCGAGGCCGTGGCCACATCGGCCAGCGTCTTGCCCACGTACTTGGTGCTGCCGGCTGAAAACAGGATGGTCTCCGGACCGCCACGCAGGCGCAGGTTCTCGCGCATGCCGGTTCGCAGGCGCTCCTGGACGGCCGCATCGTTGAAGCGCTTGAGCATTGCCTCGCGCCCGCCGTCGACTGCCCAGGGCGGCACCAGCGCCGCCGAAAAGCGTGTGCTCGACGCCGTCCATGGATAGTGGTCGGCGGTGATGTCGAGACCGGCGGCACGCTCTTTCTCGATGCGGCGGATGATGTCACCGCTTTGGCCCTGCACATCCACGCCCAATGCCTTGATGTGGGCCACGTGCACCGGCAGGCGTGCCTCATGGCCGATGCGAATCACCTCTTCAATGGAGCCCTTGAGCCCGATGTTGTACATCGACTCATCGCGGATGTGGCTGTCGTAGAGCCCGCCGTGACGGGCGGCGACCTTCGCGAGTTCGATGACTTCCTCGGTCTTCGAGAAATTCTGCGGCGGATAGAAAAGCCCGGTCGACAGCCCCAGCGCGCCATCGCACATGGCCCGGCTCACGTGCCGGCGCATGGCGTCGAGCTGTTCGGGCGTCGGCGCGCGATTGGCTTCGCCCAACTGGTCGATGCGCACCGGGCCGAAGCCAACGTACATGGCAACGTTGGTTCCAACGGGTGCCGACCGCAGGCGCTGGGTCTGTGCGGCAATGTCGAAGCCGCCGAAACCGTCATTGCCGATCACCGCCGTGGTCACGCCTTGGGTCAGGAAAGGAATGTTCAGGCGCTTGCGCGGATCTGTGGAATGGAGGTCGGCATCGGCGTGGGTGTGCGCGTCGATGAAGCCTGGTGCCACGACCATGCCGGTCGCGTCGATGGTTCGCCGCGCAACGAACTGTGCAGGTGCCTTCCTGCCCGCGAAGACGATGCGGTCGCCCACGATGCCGACATCGCCCACCACGGGCTCATTCGAATCGCCCGTGTAGACGGTGCCGCCGCGCAGCAGCAGGTCGAGTTCGACGGGGGCATCGGTCGCGGCATGCGCCGCGCTAGAGAGGCCTGCCAGGGCCGCGAGCACGGCAAGCACGACAACTGATTTCTGCATGGAACGTAACTGGATCGATGTGGAGCGGCCAGTTTAGAAGTCGCTCCCGCGTGCCCGCTAATTCCTTTTGCGACACGCCCCATGACTGGAAGGCATGACCTCGCTCGCCCCTCAAAGGCGAGAAGCCAGCTGCTCGAGCCCGAGCCGCGCATAGACATCGCCTGCCTGGCGCCGCAGCCGCAGCGATTCGGGCTGGCCATTGAGCTGCTGCTGCAGGATGCCCTGCGCACCCCTGAGCGTGGCTTCGGTGCCGGCGCGCACGAGGGCGTCGAGGTACACCTGCTCGAAGAGGTCGCGCTGCGCGTGGCTGCCGCCGATTTCGACGAGGCGAGGCAAGGCGCTGCCGAGCCCGTCGATGGCCGAAGCGAAGTCGCCTCGCGCATGGGCAACAAGCCCGCGAGCGGCGGGCACGCATATGTGCTGCCACGCGGCGCGGGTCGAGACGGGTGCACGCGGCGCGTAGGCCTCGATGTTGCACAGCAGCGCATCCGCCTCGGGTCGGCCCGCACGGGCCATGCCATAGAGGTACTGCAGGTCGAGAAAGGGCAGTACATGGTCGGCCTGGCGCTGCACGAGGTAGTGGCCTACGTCGCTCCACCGCGAGCCGACATCGATGCCCGCGAGCTCGAAGCGCGCCAGCAGCGAGACCGCGCCGATCTGGTCTTGCGAGTAGTCCTTGGCTACGCCCCACACTTCGCGGTCGTATACCGCGAGCGCTTCTGCATCGCGCCCGAGCTCGATGAGGAACAGGGCCACGTGCCACCAGTTGTGCGTGACCATGAAGGAATTGAGGCCGGTCCAGGTGTCGCTCACGGCCTGCATGAACGCCAAGCCTTCGGAAAGCCGGCCTTCGGTGAGCATCACATGCGCCAGCGCGTGGTGGGCCCATGGTTCCTTGCGGCACATGCCGATGGCGTGGCGAGCGCTGGCTTCGGCCTCGCGCATCAGGTGGCACTGCTCGTAGCCGAAGGCGGCCATGCCGTGCACATAGGGCACGTCGGACGCGGCCGGCAGTGCGGCGAGCGCGAGCCGGAGCATGCCCGGACAGTCACCGGTATTGAAGCAGTGATATTGCCCCAGCTTCAGCGACACGAGGTCGCGCGGGTACTCGCGCGACTGCTCCGTATGCAGCGCAATGGCCCTGGCGATGTCGCCGTCGGCCCAGGCCTCGATCGCTGCGATGTAGCGTTGCTCGCGCGGGGTCGCACGCGAGGATGCGGCACGGGCCTTGGCGAGATAGGGGCGCGCATTGGCCTCGGCATCGCGCGATTCGGCGAAGAGATGGAGTGTTGCGCAATAGGCCTGGACGAGGGGGCTCGAGTCGCTGTCGGCCAAGGCCAGCAGGTTGACGGCACGCGCCTCGGTCGACACGAAGCCCATGACGAAGTCGTCGACAAGCGGCAGGCTGGCGGCGTCGTCGAGCGTGAGCGGGTTGCCGAAGCTGTCGACATGCAGGGTTGCGGAGGGCATGGCCGGATGGTGCCATGCCCCGCCGCGGGCTTCAAACGCCCGCTTGCTGGTGGCGGTACTCCTGCGTCTTTCCGCCGTAGCCATAGGCCGCGCCGCGAGCGTCGATCACGTGGATGTACGACACCTCGTGCAGGTTGGGCCGCAGGCGCGCCATGGCGGCATGCACCTCGCGCAGGTAGCGCGCCTTTTCCGCCTTGGTGTTGGTTTCGTCGGTGATGCTGATGTCCAGGTGAAACGCCGATTTGCCAAGGGAGGCGAGCGACTGCCCGCCGATGAACCACGTATCGGCGGCGATGTACTGCACCGTGATGGCGATCACCGGCAACTGCTTGCCGAGCACGCTCTGGGTGAGCTCGGCAACGGTGTCGACGGTCTTGCGGGTGAGATCGGCATCGGGCTCGCCCGAGAGATGAACAACGATATGCGGCATTTGGAACTCCGTGAATGAGTGAACGATGGGGCTATTCTGGTCACTGCGGTTCCATCGGAAAAGCGGGAAGATACGATGGTAATCATCGGATTTACGAATGGATAAGCCATGCAGACATTCGACCTGGAACAGCTTCGCACCCTTGCCGCGGTCATCGATGCCGGCAGCCTCACGGCGGCCGCGCCGCGCGTTTTTCTTTCGCAGTCATCGGTGAGCGAGCAGATCCGCAAGCTCGAGGAGCGGGCAGGGCAGTCCTTGCTCACGCGCAGCAAGAGCGGCGTGGCGCCGACCGAGGCGGGCACGCGGCTGCTGGCCTATGCGCGCCGCATCCTTGCACTCAGCGACGAGGCCTTTCGCAACCTGCACGGCGAAACCTTGCAGGGCGAGCTGCGGCTCGCGGTGACGGACTACTTTCGGCCTGGCGATCTCACGCAGCTGCTGGCACGGCTTGGCAAGAGCTATCCGCAGGTGCGGCTGAACGTGAGCATCCTGAAGAGCGACGCGTTGCGGGCGGCTTATGCGAACGGCGAATTCGACGTGGGGCTGGCGATGAATATCTCAGGTGCGGCCTCTGCGCCGGAGCAGGGCCCAAAGACGCCGGTAATACGCCGTGAATCGCTCGTGTGGCTTGGCGCAGCCGGCATGCGGCTGGCCAAGGGCGAGCCGCTTCGGCTGCTGGCCTTGCCGGACACCTGCTCGTTGCACCAGTACACCGTGGCGCTGCTTCGGCGGCGCAAGGTGCCGTATGTGCTGGCGCATGTGGCGTCGGGCGTGGCGGGCTTGCAGTCGGCACTGGCTGCGGGGCTCGGGGTCGCGTGCCTGAACGAGTCTGCGGTGTGCGAGGGCGTGGGGCGGCTGGCGCCGGCGCACGGATTGCCGGCGTTGCCCCGGGTCGCGTTCCAGTTCTTGCCCGGTCGCCGGGGCGAGACGGAGTTTGTGACCCGCGCCCGGGAAATGCTGGCGACCCACCTGGTATGACACTACCCCGGGGGTGGCGCGGGACTTGCGTCAAACTGCCTCACATGAACGCGCCACAACCCAGAACCCCGGCGGATTTCTTGCGGCACTCCCGCTTCGACGACGCGCAGGCCATCTTTTCAGGCACGTTGTTCGTCGCCATCGCCATGATGCTGTTCGGCCAGGCGGGCCTGCTCACGGGCGGCACGGCCGGCGTCGCGTTTCTTTTGCACTACGCCACCGGAGTGAGCTTCGGCAAACTGTTCTTCCTGGTCAACCTGCCGTTCTACTGGTTCGCATGGCGCCACATGGGGCGGGCCTTCACCATCAAGACGTTCTCGGCGATCGCATTGCTGTCGGTCATGACCGACTGGGCGCCTCGCTACATCTCCATCGATTCGCTGCACCCGGCGTTCGCGGCGGTGCTCGGCGGATTGCTGCTGGGCACCGGATGCCTGTTTCTCGCCCGCCATCGCGCGAGCCTGGGTGGTGCGACGGTGCTGACGCTGTATTTGCAGGAAAAGCGCGGCTGGCCTGCCGGCAAGGTACAGATCGGCATCGATTGCACGGTGGTGCTGCTTGCGCTGTTCGTTATTCCGCCGCAGCGCGTGGGCTGGTCGGTGCTGGCGGCTGTGGTGATGGGGCTCTTCTTGTGGATCAATCACAAGCCGGGGCGGTACGCTGCGACTTGAGTGGTCGGGCGCTTGTTTTTGGCGCTGCTGTTTTCGGGGCGCTGCTGTTCAGGGCGTGTGCAAAGGCCACCGGGTACTCCCCTCCGCGAATGTCCCCCGCCTTCGGCTCCTCCTTTATTTCGCTGCGGGGAGCACCCGATGCCCTGTGCACTGGGGCACGCTCGTGGTGTATCGCTGATCAACGACCACTCTTTGCAACGCTCCCGCTGATGGGGTGCCTTGCGCAGCGAAATAAAGGAGGAGGCCGCAGGCCGGGGGACATTCGCGGAGAAAGGTACCCCGTCGGCGGGTGCGCCGCCCTGAACAGCGGCGGCAACACTGCTACAGCAGAACAGGCCAGGCCCGCTGCGGCTCCCGAATCTGCTCGAACGCACGCGACACGCGCAGCACACCGAGGTCGTCGAACCGTTTTCCAGCAATCTGCAGCCCGATCGGCAGGCCGCCAGCCGAGTACCCGCAGTTCACTGAAGACGCAGGCTGCTCTGACATGTTGAACGGAACAGTGAACCCGATGTGCTCCAGCGGCCGCAGCGGGTCGTTGGTCGGCGAAGGCGCTTCCGCGGCTGCGGGCATGTTGGGCGACACCGGCGAGATCACGTAGTCGAACCGTGCGCAGGCCTGCACCGCCGCCACGCGCGTCGCATGGAACTGGCTGAAGCCGCGGAACACATGTTCGCCGCTGAACTCGGCCGCGCTCTCCGCCCACTCGCGGATGTAGGGCAGCACCTTGGCGCGCTGGTCGGGGCGCAAGGCCTTCATGTCGACCAGTGAGCGCATGCGCCACAAATGATCCATGCCGTCGAGCATGGCCTGCGACATGAACGGTTGCATGGTCTCGACGATGGCTCCGGCCTTCTCGAACAGGCGGGCCGCACGTTCGACCGCTGCCTCGATCTCGGGCTCCACCGCCAGGCCGCAGCCCGCGTCGAGCAGCAGCCCGATGCGCAGCCCCCGCAAGTGCTCGGGCGATACGTCGAAGCTCGCCCAATCGATGTCTTGCGGCGGCAGGCTCATGCTGTCGCGCGCATCGGGCTTGGAGAGCACCTGCATCATCAGCGCGGCATCGGCCACGCTGCGGGTCATCGGGCCAGCGGCCCGCCCCATGTAGGGCGGGTCGATGGGAATCCGGCCCAGGCTCGGCTTCAGCGTGAAGATGCCGCACCAGCTTGCGGGCAGCCGCAGCGAGCCGCCGATGTCGGTGCCGATGTGCAGTGGGCCGTAGCCCGCGGCAGCCGCTGCACCGGCACCGGCACTGGAGCCGCCCGGGGTCTTGCTCAGGTCCCACGGATTGCGCGCCAGCTTGTGAAAGCTCGAGAGCCCCGAAGACAGCATGCCGTAGTCCGGCATCGTGGTCTTGCTGACGATCACCGCGCCGGCTTCCTTCAGGCGCGCGGCCGGCGGGGCATCGGCGGCTGCCGGCTTCAGGTCGACGGCCGCCGTGCCGGCCGGCATCGGGTCGCCGCGGGTCGCGATGTTTTCCTTGATGGTGGCGGGCACGCCGTCGAGCGGGCCCAGCGCTTCGCCGCGCTGCCAGCGCGCTTCCGAAGCCCGCGCCTGTTCGAGCGCGGCCTCGGGCCTGAAGAGCCAGGTGGCCTGCAGATTCGGTTCCCAGCGCTCGATGTGCGCGATGACGGCCTGCGTCACCTCGACCGGCGACAGGCGCTTGTCGCGGTAGGCGGCGGAGAGCTCCTGGGCGGAGAGGTCGTTCAATGCAGAGGAGAGGGAAGACACGTCCGCGCTCATCCCCACGACAACGCCGAAAGGTCGTTCACGAAGATCGGGTTTTCCTTCCAGAGGCCCTTCACGTTCTTCTTTGCGATGGTCGGGAACTGCGGCTGGTACAGGAAGCCGTTGGCCGCATCGGCGGCCAGCATCTTCTGCGCGTCGCCGAGCAGCTTGGCGCGTTCGGCCGCATTGCCCGTGGACTTGATCTTGTCGAACAGCGTGTTGAAGGCCTTCGACTGGTAGCCCCAGTAGTAGTCCGCCTTGGCGTAGTTGCCGAGGTCGAAGGGCTCCACGTGCGACACGATCGACAGGTCGTAGTCCTTGTTGCCGTAGGTGCCGCTGAGCCACTGGGCCCACTCGACGTTCTGCACCTTCACCGTGATGCCGATCTTGGCCAGCTGGGCCACGATCACTTCGCCACCCTGGCGCGCATAGGGCGGCGGCGGCAGGGTCATGGTGAGTTCGAGCGGCGTCTTCACGCCGGCTTCGGCGAGCAGCTTCTTGGCTTTTTCGATGTCGAACGGATTGACGGCTGTGGTGTCGACATAGCCCGCGGCACCCGGCACGTAGTGGCTGCCAATGGGCACGCCGAAGCCGTCCGCCGCGCCTTCGATCACGGCCTTGCGGTCGATGGCCGAAAGGATGGCGCGCCGCACGCGCACGTCGTCCAGCGGCTTCTTCTTGTTGTTGATCGAAAGAATGGTCTTGGCGCGCGAGCCGGCCAGGATGGTCTGGAACTGGGGATTGCTCTTGAACTGCGGCACCACGCGCGTGCCGATGCGCGTGAACACGTCGACGTCGCCGGCCAGCAGCGACGCGGCTTGCGCGGCGGCATCGGCAATGAAGCGGAACGTGACCTTGTTGATCTTCGCGGTGCCGGGGCTGCGAAAGCCATCCCACTTGCTCAGCGTGATCGACGAGCCCTTGGCCCAGTTGTCGAGCTTGTAGGGGCCGGTGCCCACCGGCTTGGTGGCGTTGGTGTCGGCGCTCTTGGGCTCGACGATCGCGGCGGTGGCCTGGCCCAGCACAAAGGGCAGGTCGGGGTCGATTTCCTTGTTGATGATGACGACGGTGTAGTCGTCGACCACCTGCGTGCTCAGGTTCGCGAAGGTGCGCTTGTCCTTGTTGGTGCTCTTCTCGCCACCGGCACGGTCGAAGGCGAACTTCACGGTGTTGGCGTTGAAGGGTTCGCCGTTCTGGTACTTGACGCCGCGCTTGAGCTTGAAGGTGTAGGTCTTCAGGTCGGGCGAGACTTCCCAGCTCTCGGCCAGGAGGGGCGTGACGTTGCCGTCTGCGTTGATCTTGGTGAGCGTCTCGAGGATGTTGTAGTGCACTACTTCCCCAATCGCGGCCGCGGCACCCGCAGTGGGATCGAGCCCCGGCGGCTCCAGCGCCATGCCGATCACGATGGCGTCCTTCCGCCCCTGTGCCATGCCGGCGACAGGGGTGGCCAGGGCAACGGTGGCGCCGGCGGTGGCAAGGAGGGTGCGACGATTCAGCATACGGTGTGATCTCCGGAAAAACTGGGTGTGCGATTTGGCTGCTTCAACGCGCACGGCGCCCCGAATGGAGGCGCCGCGCCGCGGAGTTAGGGCACGCAGCACGAAAGATGCCACGCGCGCAGCCAAAGTCATTCTCTCGCAGCGGGCGCGTTGCTGCTTGCCTGCAGCGGCGCTTTTTCCTCGGGACGTACCCGGATGCGGATTTGCGCGGCGTTTACTCAGGCGGCCAGCAACGTGCCGCCTGCCGGCGTGCGCGGCACCGCGTCGAGCAGGGTGCGCGTGTACGGATGCTGCGCGTTGCTGAAAAGCTCGCCGGGCGGCCCCTGTTCGACGATCTTGCCCTTCCACACCACGCAGACCTCGTCGCAGAGGTGGTTCACCACCGCGAGGTCGTGGCTGATGAGCAGGTAGCTGATGCCGAACTGCTGCTGCAGGTCCTGCATGAGGTTGAGCACCTGGGCCTGCACGGACACGTCGAGCGCGCTCACGGGCTCGTCGGCCACGATGAGCCTGGGGCGCGTGATGAGCGCGCGTGCAATCGCGATGCGCTGGCGCTGCCCGCCCGAAAATTCGTGCGGGTACTTGTCCATGTCGGTGGTGCGCAGGCCCACCGCGGCCAGCGCCTCCGAGGCGCGCTCGCGCTGCACGGTGCGGCTGGTTTCGGCCAGCGCCTCGAGCGGCTCGGCGACGATGCGCGCCACCGTCTGGCGTGGATCGAGCGAGCCGTAAGGGTCCTGGAACACCATTTGAAAGTCGCGCCGCGCCGTGCGCAGTTCGCTTCGGGGCAACTGGTGCAGGTCGCGGCCCAGCATGCGCACGCTGCCCGAGGTCGGCGTGTCGAGCGCCATCACCAAGCGTGCTATGGTCGATTTGCCCGAGCCCGATTCGCCGACGATGCCCAGGCTGCGGCCCGCCTCGACCTTGAAGCTCACGCCGTTCAGCGCCTTGACGAGCGGCGGCGGGCCGAAGAGCTTTTCGCGCGGCAGTGCGTAGTGGCGCACGAGGTCGGTGACCTCGAGCAGGGGCGCTGTGCCGATCGACTGACTCATGATGCAAGGGCCCCTTCCGCGGCAATCTCTTCGAGCCGGATGCACCGCACCGCATGGTCGTGCGGCAGCATCGTGGGCGCAGGCTTGGTCGCGTGGCAGGCATCCACGGTGTACTTGCATCGGCCCGCAAAAGGACAGCCTTGCGGCAGGTCGATCAGCTCGGGCACGCTGCCCCGGATGGTCGCCAGGCGGATGCCGCGCGGCGCACCAAGCGCCGGCCGCGCCGCGAACAGGCCTTGCGTGTACGGGTGCGCGCGCTCCGCGAACACGGCTTCGGTCGGGCCGCTCTCGACCACGCTGCCGCCGTACATCACCAGCATCTTCGAGACGCTCTGGGCAATCACGCCAAGGTCGTGCGAGATCAGGATCAGCGCCATGCCGCGCTCCGCGACCAGCCCCTGGATGAGCTCGAGGATCTGCTTCTGGATGGTGACGTCGAGCGCGGTGGTGGGCTCGTCGGCAATGAGCAGGTCGGGGCTGCAGGCCAGGGCCATGGCAATGCCGATGCGCTGGCGCTGCCCGCCCGAAAACTGGTGCGGGTAGGCGTCGAGCCGCGAAGCCGCATCGGGAATGCCCACGCGCTCCAGCAATGCGAGCACCTCCTTGCGTGCGTCGGCGCCCGTGAGCCCGCGGTGCAGGCGCAGCGGCTCGCCGACTTGGCGCGCAATGGTGTGCACCGGGTTCAGTGCCGTCATCGGCTCCTGGAAGATCATGCCGATGCGGTTGCCGCGAATCTGGCACATGGCCTTTTCGCCCAGGCCCACGAGCTCGGTGCCGTCGAAGCGGATGCTGCCGCTGACCTTTGCGGTGGCGGGCAACAGGCCCATGAGCGATTGCACCGTGATCGATTTGCCGCAGCCCGATTCGCCCACGATACCCAGCGTTTCGCCGCGCTCGAGCGTAAAGCCGATGCCGCGCACGGCCTCGGCGGGGCCGCGCTGCGTTTGCAGCTCGACATGCAGGTCCTTGACTTCGAGAAGAGGCATGGCTTTAACGCGCCCTCGCCAGGCGCGGGTCGAGCAGGTCGCGCAGGCCGTCGCCGAGCAGGTTGAGCCCCAGCACCGCCAGCGCAATGGCCATGCCCGGAAACACCGCGAGCAGGGGCGACTGGAACATCATGGTCTGCGCCTCGTTGAGCATGCGGCCCCAGGAGGCCTGCGGCGGTTGCGTGCCTAGGCCAAGGTAAGAGAGGGCGGCCTCGGCGAGGATGGCAATCGCGAAGCGGATGGTGATCTGCACGATCAGCACGGCCGAAATATTCGGCAGCACATGCTGCATGGTGATCGCGAACGAACCCTTGCCGCACGCGCGCGCCGCCGCCACGTACTCGCGCGACCAGATGGCATTGGCCGATGCGCGCGTGATGCGTGCGAACGTCGGTATGTTGTAGATGCCGATCGCGATGATCGCGTTGACGATGCCGGCGCCGAACACGGCCGTCATCATGATGGCCGACAGAATGGCCGGGAAGGCGAGCGAGAAATCGGTGAGCCGCATGATGGCTTCTTCGACCCAGCCGCGCCGCGCTGCGGCGAGCAGGCCCAGCGCCGTGCCGACGACAAGGCCGATGCCCACGGCGATCACGCCCACCAGGATGGAAGCCCGCGCGCCCACCAGCAGCAGCGAAGCCACGTCGCGCCCGTAGGTGTCGGTGCCCAGCCAGTGCGCACCCGAGGGCGGCTTGAGCTTGTTGGGCATGTCCATCTCGTAGGGCGACCACGGCGTCCACACCAGCGAGACGACGGCAGCCAGCAGCAGGAGCAGCGTGAGCACGCCGCCGAGCACGAAGCTGCGGTGCCGCAGCGCGCGGCGCCAGAAGCCGGGAACCTTGAGCGCCGCGGCGCTCGGAATGGGTACAGCGCTCATATGTCGCTCGCCTTGATGCGCGGGTCGATCACGGCATAGAGCACGTCGACCACAAAATTCACGATGACCACCAGGGCCGCAAGCAGCATCACGCAGTTGCGCACGACGATCAGGTCGCGGTTGCCGATGGCCTCGAAGATCAACCGGCCCAAGCCGGGCAGGTAAAACACCTTTTCGATCACGATGGTGCCGGCCAGCAGTTCTGAAAACTGCATGCCCATGACCGTGACCACCGGAATCATCGCGTTGCGCAGCACATGGGTCCAGAGCACCGCGCGCTGCGAAACGCCCTTGGCGCGGGCAGTGCGGACGAAGTCTTCGCGCATCACTTCGAGCACCGCCGAGCGCGTGATGCGCGCAAGGATGGCCGCCTGCACCACCGCGAGCGACAAGGCCGGCAGCAGCAGCGACTTGATGCCCGCGAAGACACCTTCGCCCCAGCCCTCGAAGCCGCCGGCCGAGAACCACTGCAGCTGAACGGAGAACACCAAAATGAGCAGGATCGCGAACCAGAAATTGGGAATGGCGATGCCCACCTGCGTGAGGCCCATCAGGCCCACGTCGCCGAGCTTGTTGTGGCGCGCTGCCGCGGTGACGCCCACAAGCAGTGCGAGCACGGTCGTCAGCGCCATCGCCAGCAGTGCCAGGGGCACGGTGAGCGCGAGCCGTTCAAGAATGAGGTCGAGCACCGGCGTGCTGTAGGCGTAGCTGTCGCCAAGGTTGCCGGTCAGGAGGCCTGCAATCCACTGCCAGTAGCGCGTCCAGGCGGGCTGGTCGAGGCCGAGCTTGGTGGCCAGCGCCGCGACCGCTTCCGGCGCGGCGTCGGGGCCCATGAGCAACTGCGCGGCGTTGCCGGGCAGGATCTCCAGGACAAGAAACACTATGACCGAGGCGCCGATCAGCGTGGCGATCAGCGTGGCGAGGCGCTTGAGAATAAACAGGCTCATGGGGCGGGGCGCAGCATAACCCGACTCCTGCAACAAGCGTGCCTTGTTCGCGATAATCGGGTATGGCCCTCATGATCACCGACGAATGCATCAACTGCGATGTCTGCGAGCCCGAGTGCCCGAACGATGCCATTTACATGGGCGCGGAGTTCTACGAGATCGACCCGCACAAGTGCACCGAATGCGTGGGCCATTTCGACGAACCGCAGTGCGTGCAGGTGTGCCCGGTTGCGTGCATCCCGATCAATCCGGAGCACGTGGAAAGCCGCGAGACGCTGTGGCAGAAGTTCGAGCGGCTTGCCGCGGCCAAGGCGGCAGCCGCGGCTGTGGAGCCACGGCCGCCTGTGCCTTCAGCCGGCGTCTGAGCCGGACGACGGCCTTCGCTTTTTCTTGCCGCCCGCGCCGTCCGGCGACGAGGCCGGTTTTCCTCCCGTTTCCCCGCTGAAGCGCGTGCTCGACTTGTGCGGTTCCGAGGCGAGTTTTCGGGCGCGCGCCTTCGCGAGTTGCTCGGAAGACGCGAGCTTTCGCTCGGCGACGGCGGCCTGCCGGGCTTCGTGGGCGGAGCGGCGATCGCGCTCGTAGGCTTCTTTTTCCTGGGACAGGCGAATGCGCTCGAGCTGATCGGCGCGGACCTCGGCCTTTTGCGTGCCGGCTTCCGAGGCGCGGCGATCTGCTTCGCTGCGCACATCATCGACCTTTACCGGTTTTCCGCCTTCGCAGGGCCGGTCGGTGTAGGTGTTGCCGCAGCGGTAGGTTTCGGACCTTCCCTGTGCCGCGGCGGGTAGCCAGAGAGCACCTGACGCTATAAAAAATATAGCTATGCCGGTTTTCCCGGTCTGAATTGCTCGAATTCTCATTTTTTATTTCTCTCCCTTTTCTCTCCCGCGCTCTCGTTGCCGGCTGACTAGGTGGCGGCGGGCGTGCCTCCATCGCCGGGCTCTCGCCGCGGCGGTTTGGGCCGGGGCGGTTTGCTCGTGTGAATGATCAAGGTGGCCTTTTCCATCTCGCCCGCCACCAGGGCGGGGGCCGCATGCAGCGTGCGCACGATGGCGTCCTCGATGGCTTCGCGCTGCTCCTTCAGCGGCTTCTTGAGCACCCAGTTGATCACCTCCGACTTCACGCCGGGATGGCCTATGCCCAGGCGCAGGCGCCAGTAGTCGCCGGTGCCCAGTTGTGCATGGATGTCGCGCAGGCCGTTGTGGCCGGCATGGCTGCCGCCGAACTTGAGCTTGGCCTGGCCGGGCACCACGTCGAGCTCGTCGTGTACCACGAGAATTTCTTCGGGCGCAATCTTGAAGAAGCGCGCGAGCGCGGCGACCGATTTGCCCGACAGGTTCATGAAGGTTTGCGGTTCGAGCAGCCACACGCTCTGCCCGCCGATGTTCGCGCGCGCGGCAAGGCCGTGGTAGCTGCGCTCGGGCACCAGATTGAGCTTCCAGTCACGTGCGAGCGCGTCGATCCACCAGAAGCCTGCGTTGTGCCGTGTGGCTTCGTATTCAGGCCCGGGATTACCGAGGCCGACAAACAGCTTGATCATGAGGGAATTATCTCGCCGCCCCAAAAGCAAAAGGCCCGCACGAAGCGGGCCTTTTGCAGGGTCGCGAGAAGAATTACTTCTTCGCAGCGGGCTTTGCCGTCTTGGCGGCAGGCTTGCCACCGGCGGCCTGCGGCGCCTTCGGCAGGTGCTGCGCCTTCAGCGGCAGGTGCCGGCTCTTCGGCGACCAGCGGCGGCACGGCCGACACGATGACGGGGTTCAGCTTGCCGTGGCTCACGAACTTCACGCCCTTGGGCAGCTTGATGTCGCTCACGTGCAGCGTGGCGTTCTTCTTCAAGCTGGAGAGGTCGACCTCGATGAACTCGGGCAGGTCGCTCGGCAGGCAGCTCACTTCGAGCTCGTTCATCACGTGCGTGACCAAGTTGTGGTCGAGCTTGACGGCGTCGGACTCTTCTTCACCCTTGAAGTGAAGCGGCACCTTCATGTGCAGGCGGGTCTTGGCATCGACGCGCTGGAAGTCGATGTGTTGCACCAGCTGGCGGAACGGGTGGTACTGCACGTCGCGCAGCAGCACTTTGCTGGTGGCGCCGCCGAGTTCCATTTCGAGGATCGAGGCGTGGAAGGCTTCCTTCTTGAGGGCGTGCCACAACGCGTTGTGATCGAGCTCGATCAGCTGGGGCTTGCCTTCACCACCATAGACGATACCGGGCGTCTTGCCCGAGATGCGGAGACGGCGGCTCGCACCCGTGCCCTGCTTGGCGCGCTCAAAAGCGACGAATTTCATAACAACTCCTGTGAGAGTCCACCGCGACCAGTGCGACTCCGGTTCAACAAGGGTGCCGTTCCGAAAAAAGGAAGTGGCGCCCGCTTTTTGCCAGATCAGAACAGGTTGTCCTGGTCCGAGAACAAACTCATGACCGACTCGCCCTTGGCAATGCGCTGGATCGTTTCGGCGATCAGTGGTGCCACGGAGAGTTGGCGGATCTTTCCGCAGGCCAAAGCGCCGTCGGAAAGAGGAATGGTGTTGGTCACGACCACTTCGTCGAGGGCGGAGTGGGTGATGCGTTCGATGGCCGGACCCGAGAAGATCGGGTGCGTGCAATAGGCGTAGACACTTTTTGCGCCGCGTTCCTTGAGCACTTCGGCCGCTTTGACCAGCGTGCCGGCCGTGTCGATCATGTCGTCCATGATCACGCAGTTGCGGCCGTCGATTTCGCCGATCACATTCATGACCTCGCTCACGTTGGCCTTCGGACGGCGCTTGTCGATGATGGCGAGGTCGCAGTTCAGCTGCTTGGCCAGGGCGCGTGCGCGCACCACACCGCCGACGTCGGGCGACACGACGATCAGGTCTTCGTAGTTCCTCTGGCGCAGGTCGCCCAGCAGCACCGGCGACGCATAGATGTTGTCGACCGGAATATCGAAGAAGCCCTGGATCTGGTCGGCGTGCAGGTCCATGGTGAGCACGCGCTCGACACCCACGGTTTCCAGCAGGTTGGCCACCACCTTGGCCGAGATCGGCACCCGGCTGGAGCGCGGGCGGCGGTCCTGGCGAGCATAGCCGTAGTAGGGAATCACGGCGCTGATCCGCTCGGCCGAGGCGCGCTTGAGCGCGTCGACCATGATGAGCAGTTCCATCAGGTTTTCGTTGGTCGGTGCGCAGGTGGACTGCACCACGAACACATCGCGCGCCCGGACGTTCTGGTTGATCTCGACGGTGACTTCGCCGTCGGAGAAGCGTCCAACGCGCGCGGCACCCAGCGAGGTACCGAGGTTTTGCGCGATTTCTGCGGCCAGGCCAGGATTGGCGTTGCCGGTGAAAACCATGAAATCAGGGTGATTAGCCTGCATGAGCGCGTCCCGGCAGTCGAAATTGGCTTTTAGGAAGCCGCCAAAGAGTTTGAGTCGTGGTGGCGGCTTGGAGGCCGCCGATTATTGCAGCCGGTAGGCTGCAAAAGAAGCACTGCGGCCCGTGGGCCGCAGTCTGAAAGCGCTGCGGCGGTAAGACCGCAGCCTGAAGAGATTTGGCAGGGGAGAAAGGATTCGAACCTTTGCATGCTGGAATCAAAATCCAGTGCCTTAACCAACTTGGCGACTCCCCTACACGGGTCGATGGTTTTCACCACAAACCGATATATGTCGCATCGGACCCATCACGATCCGATTATCTTCAGGTCGCCCATCCCCAGAGTGGATGAACGGCCAGGTTGCTGCATTGACGAACCTGCCAGCCCGCGGGGGCTTCGGCCAGTTTCGCTTCTTGCGGCCCTTGCGGCAATTTCGCGAATACCGAACTTCCGGAGCCGGTCATCCGGGCCTTCAATCCTTGGGCGCCGAGCCATTCGATGGCTTCGGTGACTGCGGGGCAAAGCCGTTGGGCAACCGGCTGCAGGTCGTTGTGGCCGAAGTCGAAAACCTTGAAAGCACTGCTTTCCTGGTTTGGAGCTTCAAGCTGTTCGCTATCTGCAGCAAAGCCCGAGATTATAGCAACAGGAGTGGCGCGTTGAAGGTCCGGCGCAGAAAAAATTAAGCGCGTATCGAGTCCCTCAGGTGGCTTGGCCACAACGAAACGTGCCGCAGGCACATTCACGGGGGTGATTTTCTCGCCGATTCCCTCGACCCAGGCATTGCGGCCCCCAAGGAAAAACGGCACGTCGGCGCCCAGTTTCACGCCGATTTCGGCCAGGCGCGACAGCGGCAGGTTCAGGTTCCAGAGCCGGTTGAGCGCCAGCAGGCAGGTGGCGGCGTCCGAAGAGCCTCCGCCCATGCCCGCCTGCGCCGGCACATGCTTGGCAATGCCGATATGGGCGCCCTGGCCGGGGCTGGCATGCGCCTGCAGCGCTCGGGCGGCGCGCAGCACCAGGTCGTCGGGCGGCAATTCGGTCGTCAGGTCTTCGCGGCTGAGTTGCCCGTCGCGCCGCAGCTCGACGTGCAGCGTGTCGCACCAGTCGATCAGCATGAAGACCGACTGCAGCAGGTGGTAGCCGTCTTCGCGCCGGCCGGTGATGTGCAGGAAGAGGTTGAGCTTGGCCGGTGCGGGAAGGTCGTAGATCGCCTTCATGACCGTTCGAACACGATGCGCAGATCGGCCGTGGGCCCCGGATTCTCACGCGTGGCCTGCAGGCGGCCGTTCGCCACCTGCGCCAAGTCGGGGCGCCAGCCGGGAACGCGGTCGTCGCGTCCCGCGAGCCAGCCGAAGAGTGCGCCCACGGGTATTGCGGCACCCGTGGCGGCTTCGATCAGCGCATCGACCGATTCGTAGCGCCGCACTTCGCTGCCGTTCTTGAGCAAGGCCTCGCCGGGCGACCAGTGCAACTGGGCCAGCGTGCTGCCGATGGGGCTCGTGAGCGACAGCTCGCCCGCTTCGGGAGAACCGCGCAATTCGAACAGAGCGGAGAAGGTCTGCACCGGCTGGCTGTCGATACGCAGCGACATGCGGCCGCTCCATGTGTCCGTGCCCTGGGGCCGCGCGCCACCGGAGAGCTGCGCGCAGCCGGCCGTTACCAGGAGCGCCGCAACGCCCGCCGCCATGAAGCCCCTGCGACCGCCCTGAAGATCCGGCCCGAGCATTGCCGTCACGGCTTGACCCGCAGGCGCTTGAGCGTCTCCTGCAGGGTTTCGTTTTCGGCATCGCTCAGCAAGGCCTCTTTCCAGATCGTGACGGCCCGGTCTTTCTGGCCGACCGTCCAGAGCACTTCACCAAAGTGCGCGCCGATCTCCGGATCGGGCCGCGTCTTGTAGGCCGCCTCCAGGATGCGAATGGCCTCGGTGGTGTTGCCCAGCCGGAATTCGACCCAGCCCAGGCTGTCCGCAATGAACGGATCTTGCGGCGCCAGCTGCACCGCTTTCTGGATCAGCGTGCGCGCCTCGTCGAGCCGGATCTTGCGATCGGCGAACGAGTAGCCGAGCGCGTTGTAGGCATTCTGGTTTTCGGGCTTGAGCTCGATCAGCCGGCGCAGGAGCCGCTCCATTTCGTCGAGGCGGTTCAGCTTCTCGGCCACCATGGCCTGGTCGTAGATCAGGTCGGTGTCGTTCGGCGCGGCGACGGAAGCCTGCGCCAGCATGTCGTAGGCCGCCTGGTATTGCTTGGCGTCGCGCAGCAGCTGCACTTCGGCGAGGAACTTCTGCTTCTTGTCCTCCGGCGTGCGCTCGGGCAGGCCGCGCAGCACTTCGCGTGCTTGCGGCAGCTTGCCCTGGCGTGCCAGCAGGCCGGCGCGGCGTGTCTGCGCCACGACCAGGTCGTCGGTGCTGTCGACGCGTGCGAGCCAGCGCTCGGCGCCCGTGAAGTCCTTGCGGCGCTCCGAGAGTTGCGACAGAAGCAGGTAGGCCTGCGTGGTGCCGCGCTGGCGATCGTCCGCATCCTTCTGGTCTTTTTGAGACGCGGCGAGCTCGACGTAACGCTTGAGCGATGTTTCGGCGGCCCCGTCCTGGCGCGCCTGCGCCTGCAGGCTGCCGAGCAGCAGCCAGGGTTCGGCCAGCTCGGGCCGCGCCGTGGTCAGCGCCTGCAGTTGCGCGCTGGAGTCGGCGAAGCGGCGGTTCTCGACCAGCACGCGTGCGTAGGCAACGCGCAGGTCGGGCGAGGCCTTGGGGTTGTTGGCAAGGTAGCGCGTGACGATCGGCTCGGCCAGCGGTTGGCTGGGGTCGATCATTTCGAGCGCCAGCGCGGCCGGCGCGTCGGAGGCGGGGTCGATTTCCTGGCCCTTGAACGCAGCGTCGAGCGCACCGGAGGTATCGCCCGCATTCAGGCGCATCCGTCCCACCGTTGCCCAGGCCAGCCCGCCGGTGGCCGGCTTGTTGAGTTCATCGGCCAGTGCCCGCTCGACCACCGAGGCGGCCAGTTTCTTGTCGGTGGAGCGCGAGTAGTTGCGCACGATCACCGCCATGAGCATGGGGCGTTCGACTTGCGAGGTGGCGGCGACTTCGGCGCGCAGCAGCTCGGCCGTTTCGCCGATGCGATTGAGCGCAATGAGGATCTGGAGCTCGATGCGGCGTGCATCGCGCGAGTTGGGCAACGTTTCCTGCCAGGCGCGGGCCGCTGCAAGCGCTGCATCGCCCGAACGCGACTGCAACGCAATTTCGACCGCGCGCTGAAACAGCTTGCCGTCGCGTAGGCGGCGCGCCGCGTCGAGCACCAGCGCGTAGCCCGCGCCGGGATCGCCGGAGCGCGTGGTCATCTCGCCCATCAGGATTTCGTAGAACAGCTCGGCCGTGAGCGCCGATGGCTGCGCGACGGGTTCGCTTGCCGGCTTGGCCGCGACCGGCGCCGCAGCCGGAGGCCTTGTGCCCGGCCGGGACGGGGTCGGCCGCTCGATGATGGGCGCCGGGCTGTTGGGCGCGGCGGGATCGGAGGTTTGCGCGTGAACCGCGCAAGCAAGCAGCACGAGAGACGCGGCCGCCGCAAGGCGGTGTCGGCGGGGCGATGGAATCATCGAACCATAATAATCCAAGCTTTTGAGCGAGCACCGCGTGGGGCTTCATTGCAGCCCGGAGTTTTTTCTTATGCCAGAGCTTCCCGAAGTCGAAGTGACGCGGCGCGGTTTTGCCGAACGCATTGCCGGTGCACGCATCGATGCGGTGCGCATCGGCAAGCCCTTGCGCTGGGCGCTGATGGTCGAGCCCGAGGCGCTGGTCGGGCGACAGGTGCTGCAGGTGCGCCGGCGCGGCAAGTACCTGCTGATCGATCTCGATCGCGGCCTGCTGCTGCTGCACCTGGGCATGTCGGGCAGCCTGCGCTTCGATGCGGCGCTGCCGCCGCCCGGCGTTCACGATCACTTCGATCTCGTGACCGACCGGGGTACCCTGCGGCTCAATGATCCGCGCCGCTTCGGTGCCGTGGTGTATGTGGAAGACGAGGCGGCGCCATGGGCCATCAAGCTGCTTGGCGGACTGGGCATGGAGCCGCTGGGCGACGGCTTCGACCTCGACGCGTTCCACGCCGGGCTTCGGAAGCGCCGCACGGCGGTGAAGCAGGTGCTGCTCGCGGGCGATGTGGTGGTGGGCGTTGGGAACATCTATGCGTCGGAGGCGCTGTTTCAGGCGGGCATTCGCCCGACCCTGTCTGCCGCACGAATCAGCCGGCCGCGCGCCGCCAAGCTTCATGCGGCGGTACGCGAAATTTTGGCCAGGGCGGTGGAGAAGGGCGGCAGCACGCTGCGCGATTTCTCCAATGTGGACGGGCAGAACGGCTATTTCCAGCTCGAAGCCACGGTCTACGGGCGGGCCGGCGAGCCTTGTCGGGTCTGCGCAACGCCGATACGGCAGCTACGCCAAGGCCAGCGTTCCACTTACTATTGTCCAAATTGTCAAAAATAGTTTTCTGGCGTCCACGTTCGAATATCCTGCAAACGGTTGCTCCACAGCTTGCGATGCTATATTTGTAAGTTGTTTCTTACATATTCCCTTTGAGCCGCTCTTTCAACCAACAACTCGATCAGCACGGCGCCTGGCGAAGCAATTTTGCTCACCGCCTCCAGTGGCTGTCCCGCTGGCTGACCGAGAACGAACTGCTCGACCAAGCCGTGGCCGAGCGCCTGCGCGGCCTCGAGCTGCAGATTCGCAACAGCAAGGTCATGGTCGCGTTCGTGGCCGAGTTCTCGCGCGGCAAGTCGGAGCTGATCAACGCGATCTTCTTCGCCGGCTACGGGCGGCGCATCATGCCGGCCAGCGCGGGGCGCACGACGATGTGCCCGACCGAACTGGGCTACGACGCCGCGGTGTCGCCCAAGCTGCGGCTGCTGCCTATCGAAACCCGGCTGGAACCCCATTCGCTCACGCACTGGCGCGAGAAGCCCACGCGCTGGACTGAAATTGCAATCGACGTAGAGAACGCCGAGCAGTTGGCCCTGGCCATGGGCAAGGTGGCCGAAGTGCGCTGGGTCAGCAAGGACGAGGCGCATGCGCTCGGCTTCTGGAACGAAGAAACACCCGACGACAACCCGGTGCAAGACGCCGAAGGCCGGGTCGAGATTCCGCGCTGGCGCCACGCCGTCCTGAACATGCCGCACCCGCTGCTGGAGCAGGGGCTGGTCATTCTGGATACTCCGGGCCTGAACGCGATTGGCGCCGAGCCCGAACTCACGGTCAGCCTCATTCCGCAGGCGCATGCAGTCGTCTTCATCCTGGGTGCCGAAACCGGGGTGACGCGTTCCGACCTGTCCATCTGGCGCGAGCACCTGGTCACCGAAAGCGAAGGCAGCGACACGCGCTTCGTGGTGCTCAACAAGATCGACACCATGTGGGATACGCTGAGCACGCCCGCGCAGATCGAAATGCAGATCGAGCGCCAGCGTGAAGTGGCGGCCAAGTTTCTCGAGGTGCCGCTCGTGCAGGTGTTGCCGGTGTCGGCGCAAAAGGGCCTGCAGGCAAAAATCCAGCGCGACGGGCGGCTGCTCGAAGCCAGCCGTTTGCTGGCGCTCGAAACGCTGCTCGCCGAGGGCGTGCTCGGCAAGCGCGAAACCATGCTGCGGCTTGCCGTCGATGCCGGCATGGTGGCATTGCGTGTCGAAGCCGAGCGCATCCTGAAGGTGCGCCAGCGCGACTTGTCGGAGCAGGCGCTCGAACTGCAGGGCCTGCGCGGCAAGAATGTTTCGGTGATCCGCCACATGCGTGCCCGCATCGACCAGGAGCAGAACGAGTTCGAGGGCAGCAACACGCGCATCCTCGCGCTGCGCTCCGTGCAGGGCAAGTTGCTGCGCGAGGTGTATGCCGTGCTCGGCCGCACCGCGCTCAAGGAGGACATGGTGCGGCTTTCAACCGCGCTCAAGCGCCCCGGCATCAAGCTCAACGTGCGCAAGGTGTACGGCGAGACCTTCGATTCATTGCGCAACAACCTGCGCGAAGTGCAGGCCACTACGGCCGAGATCCAGTCGATGCTGCACGCCACGTTCCGTCAACTCAATGCGGAGCAGGGCTTCAACCTGCAGGCGCCCGCCGAGCCGGACCTGACGAGCTTCGAACAGGAGCTGAGCCAGATCGAGCGCAGCCACATCCACTACCTGAGCGTCGGCAATCTGCTGAGGCTGGCACAAGCGGATTTCTGCGACAAGCTGGTGCGCGCACTCGCGAGCCGGCTGCGGCTGGTCAACGAAGCGGCCATGACCGAAGTCGAGCGCTGGAGCAAGGGTGCCAGCGCACAGATCGACGCGCAGCTGAAGGAGCGTCGCCGCACCTTCAGCAAGCGTATCGAGGCGATCGAGCGCATCCAGAATGCGGCCGGCAACCTCGACGAACGCCTGCTCGAACTTGCCGCGCAAGAGAGCAGCCTGGCCGAGCTGCATCTTCGGCTGCAGGAATTCACTTCGATGATCGCGCAACAGGGAAGGCCGGCCGCCGCGGCCGCCATCGGCGAACTGCGTGCGGCCTGATTGCCCGGTGCCCGGCGGCGCAACGCAGGAGTTGCACATGCCGGCTGATTTTGCGCAGCGTGTCGTGGCCTGGCAGCGCAGCCACGGGCGCAGCGAGCTGCCATGGCAGAACACGCGCGATCCGTACCGCGTGTGGCTGTCGGAGGTCATGCTCCAGCAGACCCAGGTCTCGACGGTGGTCGGGTACTTTGCGCGCTTTCTCGAACGCTTTCCTACGGTGCGGGCCCTGGCCGACGGTACGGAGGACGAGGTGTTCGGGCTTTGGAGCGGCCTGGGCTACTACAGCCGCGCGCGCAACATGCACCGCTGCGCCCAGGAGGTGGTTGCGCGCTTCGGCGGAGAGTTTCCGCGGACCGCGGCAGAGCTCACCACGCTGCCGGGCATCGGCCGTTCCACCGCATCGGCAATCGCGGCCTTCTGCTTCGGCGAGCGCGTGGCAATTCTCGACGGCAACGTGAAGCGGGTGCTGACGCGCGTGCTCGGCTTTGGCGGAGACATGTCTTCGTCGGCGCAGGAGCGCGCGCTCTGGGACCGGGCCACGCAGCTGCTGCCGCCTGACGGGCAAAAGGAAGCCATTGCGGGCTACACGCAGGGCGTGATGGATCTGGGCGCCACGGTCTGCCTGCCGCGCAAACCGAGCTGCATGATCTGTCCGGTGAACAGCATCTGCACCGGCCTGCGCGAAGGCCAGCCGGAGCGCTATCCCGTCAAGACACGCAAACTGAAGCGCAGTGCCCAGTCGCTCTGGACGTTGCTGGCGCGCGATGCGCAAGGCCGCGTCTGGTTGGAAAAGCGCCCGGCCAAGGGTATCTGGGCAGGGCTCTATTGCCTGCCGGTGTTCGAAAGCCGTGAAGACCTGCTGGCCGCACTGCCGCCGGCCGCGCAGCGCAAGGCGCAAGACCTGCAGCCCTTCGTGCACGTGCTGACCCACAAGGACTTGCATCTTCACCCGGTGATGCTCCATGGCGGCCAGCCGCAAGGCGAGACCGCGCGCTGGGTGGATGCGGAAGAGTGGGGCCGGCTCGGGTTGCCGGCGCCGATGCGCAAGCTGCTGGAAAGCAGCGCAGGCTAGCTGCTCAGATTGCGTCGAGTTCGCGGTGCCGCTTGAGGGCTCCCCAACGCGCGCCAAAGGCACGTGCCAGCTGTTCGACCAGGAAAACCGATCGGTGCTGGCCGCCCGTGCAGCCGATGGCCACCGTCACGTAGCTGCGGTGGTCTCGCGCCAGCGCATCGAGCCAGCGCGAAAGAAACTGCTCGATGTCATCGTACATGCGTGCCACGTCTTCGTGCTCGCGCAGCCATTCGACCACCGGCGCGTCGCGGCCGGTGAGCGGCCGCAAGGTCGGCACGTAATGCGGATTGGGGAGCATGCGCACGTCGAACACGTAGTCGGCGTCCAGCGGCACGCCGCGCTTGAAGGCGAACGATTCGAACACCAGCGTCAGCGCGCTTTGCGGCGCAGAGATCAGCGCCTTGATGTAGCTCTGGAGCTGCGCCGGCCGTATCAGGCTGGTGTCGATGACGTCGGCGCCGTCGCGCAGGTCGGCCAGCAACTCGCGCTCCAGTTCAATGGCCTGTATCAGCGCGCGCTCCTGCTCGGGCGCGTCGGTGCGGCCCTCCTGGCGCGAGAGCGGGTGCCGCCGGCGGGTTTCCGAATAGCGCCGCAGCAGGGCATCGGTGGTGGCGTCGAGAAACAGCGAACGCAGCGAAACACCGTCGTGCCGCAGCGCCTCGAGTTGCTGCGGAACGATCGGCAGCGACACGCCGCTGCGCACGTCCATGGCAATGGCAACGCGCTTGGCTTCCTGCTCGTGCTGCAGCGCGATGAACGGCGTCAGCAACTCGGGCGGCAGGTTGTCGACGCAGTAGTAGCCCGCGTCTTCCAGTGCATGCAATGCGACGGATTTGCCCGAACCCGACATGCCGGTGATGAGCACCAGATCGAGGTTCATCACAGCGTCGCCGATGTCTTGTGGCCCAGCATTTCGCGGGCATGCGCCAGCGAGGTGTGCGAAACCTTCTCGCCGCCGAGCATGCGGGCGATTTCCCGGGCGCGGTTTTCGTCGTCCAGGCGCGAAACGCCGCTTTCGGTGCGCGGGCCGTCCTGGCCGGCCGCGGCCGTCTGGCGCTTGGCCACTACCAGGTGGTGATCGGCACAGGCGGCCACTTGCGGCAGGTGCGTGACGGCCAGCACCTGGCGGTCGCGCCCGAGCTGCTTCATGAGGCGCCCCACGGTCTCTGCAACAGCGCCGCCCACGCCGGCATCGACCTCGTCGAAGATCAGCGTTTGCGCGGCGCCAAGCTGGCTCGTGGTGACCGCAATGGCCAAGGCAATGCGGGAAAGCTCGCCGCCCGAAGCCACCTTGCCGATGGGGCGGGGCGTGCTGCCCGGATGGCCGCTCACCAGAAAAGCGACGTCTTCGAGCCCGGCGCGGCCCGGCTGCGCGAGCGGCTGCAGTTCGACTTCGAACCGGCCGCCCTGCATGCCCAGCCCCTGCATGGCTTGCGTGACCGCTTCGGACAAGCGCGGTGCGGCCTGCTTGCGAGACTTGGCGAGCGCCTTGGCTTCCTTCATGTAGGCCTGCTGCGCAGCCTGTTCGGCACGCTCCAGGCCTTCGAGGTCGCTTTGTGCGTCCAACGCCTTCAACTCGGCTTGCCATCCCGCCAGCAGCGCGGGCAGGTCGTCGGGCGTGCGCTTGTAGCGGCGCGCCAGCGACATCCACAACCCCATGCGCTCGTCCAGTTCGGCAAGGCGCTGCGGATCGGCCTCTGCGTCGCGCAGGTAGCCGTGCAGCGAATGCGCGGCGTCTGAGGCCTGCGCCACGCTGGAGGCCAGCACTTCGCCGAGCGCGCGGAATTCGGGCTCGATGTGCTCGCAGTTCTGCAGCAGCGTCACCGCGCGCGAGAGCGCCGCCAGGGCGCCGTTGTCGTCGTCTTCGAGCGCCTGGCTTGCGCCCTGCGCCGCGTCGATCAGCGCCTGCGCGTTAGAGATGCGCGCGTGGTTGGTCGAGAGCTCTTCCCACTCGCCCTCGGCGGGCGCCAGCTTCATCACTTCGGCAATCTGCCATTGCAGCCGTTCACGCTCGCGCTGCAGAGAATTCTGCGCGGAGCGCGCGTTGTCGAGTGCGGAGATCGCCTGCCGCCAGCTGTGCCACGCCGCGTCCAGCGCATCGGTGCGCACGCCGGCATAGGCGTCGAGCAGGCCGCGCACGGCCTCGGGGCGCGTCAGGCTTTGCCATGCATGCTGGCCGTGAATGTCGAGCAGGCGGTCGCCGAGCTCCCGCAACTGCGTTGCCGTGGCCGGGCTGCCGTTGATCCAGCCGCGGCTGCGGCCTTGCAGGTCCACCGTGCGGCGCAGCAGCAGAGCGTCGCCGGATTCGAATCCGCCTTCGTCGAGCCAGGCCGCGAAGGCCGGGTCGGCATCGAATTCAGCGCTCACGTCGAGGCGCTCGGCGCCCTCGCGCACCGCGCCTGCATCCGCGCGGTTGCCCAGCGCCAGCTGAAGCGCGTCGATCAATATGGATTTGCCCGCGCCGGTTTCGCCGGTGAGCACCGTAAAACCGGCGGACAGGTCGAGTTCGAGTGATCGCACGATCACGAAGTCGCGCAGTGCGATGCGTCGCAGCGCCATCTCAGGAGCCCCCTTCGTTCCAATGTAGTTTCTTGCGCAGCGTGTCGAAATAGCTCCAGCCGCGCGGGTGCAGAAAGCGAACCCGGAAGTCGGAGCGCCGCACCACCACTCGGTCGCCGATGGCGAGCGAGGCCAAGGACTGCATGTCGAAATTGGCGCTGGCGCCGCGCCCCGACACCAGTTCGATCACGATCTCGTCCGCGTCGGGCAGCAGCACCGGGCGGTTCGACAAGGTGTGCGGTGCAATGGGCACCAGCACCCAGCCCGGCACCGCCGGGTGCAGCAGCGGCCCGCCGGCCGACAGCGCATACGCCGTCGAGCCTGTGGGAGACGCAATGATCAGCCCGTCGGCGCGCTGGTTGGCCACGAAGTGCCGGCCCACTGACACTCGCAACTCGACCATGCCCGAGGTGGAGTCGCGGTTCACCACCACATCGTTCATTGCCAGCGCGTCGAAAACCGATAGACCGTCGCGCATGACCTGTGCATGCATCAGGCTGCGGTGGTCTTCTTCGTATTCGCCGGCCAGCATGGGAATCAGCGTGGCCTGGTAGTTGTCGAGCGGAATGTCGGTGATGAAGCCGAGCCGGCCGCGGTTGATGCCGATCAGCGGAATGCCGTAGCACGCCAGTTGCCGGCCGATGCCCAGCATGGTGCCGTCGCCCCCGACCACCAGGCCCAGGTCGCAGCGCTGCCCGATTTCTTCTACGCTCAGCGCCTCGTAGCGGCCGCCTGCGATGGCGTCCGCAGCGGCCTCTGCAGCAGCGGATTTTTCGACGAAAACAGTGCACCCTTGCGATTCAAGGAAGGCGCCAATATCTTCCATGACGCCGTCGCGCGCGTCCGCTTGCGCCCGGGCGCCTGAAGCCTGGTATTTGCCGATCAGGGCGACGTTGCGAAAGCGGGAAGTCATATACAAATTACAACACTAAAATCTTGCAATGCTGGACGACCGTGCCAAGTTGCTCCTCAAGACTTTGGTGGAGCGTTACATCGCCGAAGGCCAACCGGTCGGGTCGCGGACTTTGTCGCGCGCGCCGGGGCTGGACCTTTCGCCCGCGACCATCCGCAACGTCATGTCGGACCTCGAGGCGCTGGGGCTGATTGCCAGCCCGCACACCTCGGCCGGCCGCATTCCCACGGCCCGTGGCTACCGGCTCTTCGTCGACACCATGCTCACTGCCGAGCGCGAGCAGATGAGCGCGCCGAGCCTGGCGCCCGACCAACCGCAGAAGGTGATAGCCAACGCGGCCAGCCTGTTGTCCAACCTGTCGCAGTTCGTGGGCGTCGTCATGGCGCCTCGGCGGGCGTCAGTGTTCAAGCAGATCGAGTTCCTGAAGCTTTCCGAGCGGCGGCTGCTGGTGATCATCGTCTCGCCGGACGGCGACGTGCAAAACCGCGTGATCTTTCCCGAGGCCGACTATTCGCAGTCGCAACTGGTCGAGGCGTCGAACTACATCAACGCCCACTATGCGGGCCTGACCATCGAGCAGGTGCGCGACCGGCTTCAGTCAGAAGTCGAAAAGCTGCGCGGCGAGATTGCCGCGCTGATGCAGGCGGCCGTCAAGGTCAGCTCCGAGGTGTTGACCGAAGCGCAGGAAGACGACGTTGTGATCTCCGGCGAGCGCAACCTGCTCTCGGTGACCGACTTTTCCAGCGACATGGGACAACTGCGCCGCGCCTTCGAACTGTTCGAACAGAAGGCGCAGCTCATGCGGCTGCTCGACGTGTCGAGCAAAGCCGAGGGCGTGCGCATCTTCATCGGCGGCGAGAGCCAGGTGGTGCCGATCGAAGAGCTTTCCATCGTCAGCGCCAACTACGAGGTCGATGGGCAGGTCGTGGGCACCCTCGGCGTCATCGGGCCGACCCGCATGCCTTACGAGCGCATGATCCAGATCGTCGACATCACCTCGCGCCTGGTCAGCAACGCGCTGAGCCACCGTAAGTAGGGCTGCACGGCGAATAGAATCGAGGTCTCTCGTGGGCCGTTAGCTCAGTTGGTTAGAGCAGCGGACTCATAATCCGTTGGTCGATGGTTCAAGCCCATCACGGCCTACCACTTGCATTCATTTCTGAGCTGGTCCGGTTTGGGCCAAAAATGGATGCTATAATCGATAGCTGTGCGGCTGTAGCTCAGTTGGATAGAGTACTTGGCTACGAACCAAGGGGTCGTGGGTTCAATTCCTGCCAGCCGCACCACTCTCTTAAAGGGTTAGGACATCAACGTGTCCTAACCCTTTTCCTTTTTGTCTATCGGCATGCCAGAGAGGGGCCCCCAGGCAAGGTGGTCACATCGATGGGATCGCTGCCGATGCTCGTGGCAAACCACCGAAAGGTGTTCGTCCGGTTGTCACCGCGGCCCGTGGTCCGCACGAACAGATAACCCGAGGTTGCATTGCCCAACCCGTCGACCGGAATGCCCGCGGCCCGCAGCGCCGCGACTTCGGCGCTGGCGCTCATGCCGTAGGGCAACTGCAACGTGATGGTCGCGTTATGAATGACCTGAGTGACCATTGCTTCCCACCAGAGTCCATAGAGCTCGGAGCTTCTCTCCCGTTCAACTCATCAGTAGCAAGCCTCGGGAATTAAGAATGTGACTTATTTCACGTGAAGACGAAAATGTTAACGTTTATTGATACCGTAACAATTAGTCCGTAAGACATAGGTCGAACCCTGCCGGCCGGGGAAACGGCTTAGAGTGAATCATGGGTACTCACGCAAAAAGACTCGCACTTCCGCTCCTTTTCTTGCTGTCCTTGGCCACAGGTTCGGTCTGGGCAGGAAAGATCACCTGCATTCCGGGCGCGAACAGCGGAACCGCCTCGTCCCTCAATTCGATCCGCAGGATTTCAATCGACGAGCACTCTCGCACCGTCAACATGGACGTCGTTCGCTCCAGGACGAAAGACACGGAAACCATGGGCAAGCTGAGAGCGGACCTGGTGAACATGGAAGAAAGCCAGTCCGGCGAGCCCGTCTATGTCTTCAACTCCATCCCGACGGTCGGGGTCGAAACCACGAGCCTCTTCAAGCTGTTCAAGACCACAGAGTGGCGCCTGATGAGCGCCGGCGTGACGTTCGTGAACAAGGTGCCCGCGCTGCGCGCCGTCGAACAAAGCGTGGTTTTCGACTGCAAGCGCTCCGACCTGGGGTGAAGCAAGTCGGCCCGGTACGCAAGGCCTCGCCCCCAAGGATCGGGGCACAATATGTTGAACGGGCGACTCAGGAGTTCGCCGCACTTCATCATGAAGGCCTGCAATGAAAGTTGCGGGCCTTTTTAAATTCGGAGGTTTTGCCTTGAGCAAAGCATTCACCAAGGAAACCGACGCCGACGAAGACGACGACGGCGGCGAAAGCGCCGGCCCGGCGCTGCCCAGCGGAAGCAAGAATTACATCACGCCAGCGGGATATGCCCGGCTGCGCGACGAATTGCTGCAATTGATGGACGAAGAGCGCCCCAAGGTCGTCGAGGCGGTGCATTGGGCGGCCAAGAATGGCGACCGCTCGGAGAATGGCGATTACCTCTACGGCAAAAAGCGCCTGCGAGAAATCGATCGGCGCATTCGCTTTCTGACCAAGCGGCTGGAGATTGCCGAGGTGACCGACCCCTCGGTGCACCATGGCAGCGATCAGGTTTTCTTTGGCGCCACGGTGCGCTATGCCGATGAAACGGGCGACGAGCGCAGTGTGACCATCCTGGGCATCGACGAAGCGGACAGCGCCCAATCGCAAGTCAGCTGGATTTCGCCCATCGCGAGGGCCTTGCTCAAGTCACGCGAGGGCGACGTGGTGAAGCTCGTGACGCCGGGCGGCACGCATGAGGTCGAGTTGCTGTCTGTGAGCTATCCCGCTCCCTCTGCGGGTTCAAGCACCGCGGAGTAAGCGCCGCACGGCCGGCGTTTCAGGGCGCCGGAACCGTTCGCGCCGCGGTCAACACAGAGGCTGTTCGCCGCGCCGCACGCAACACCGCGTCGAGATGGCTTCGATCACGCACGGCAATCACAAAGCGCAGGTCGGTTGAATCCTGCGGCGTTTCGTCGGCCATTTCGACGTGCGTGATGTCCGCTTCGGCGTCCGCCAGCGTTGCGGCCACCCGTGCGAGCACGCCCTTGTCGTTGCGCACGGTAATCACCACACCGGTTTCGAAGGCGCGGGTCGGTTCGTCCGCCCATTCGACCGCGAAAAAGCGCTCGCTGTCTTTATGGCGCAAGCGTTGGCCGACGCCGCAGCTTTCGGTGTGCACCACCAAGCCTTCGCCGTGCCCAAGGTAGCCGACGATCTCATCGCCCGGAATCGGACGGCAGCACAGGGCAAAGCGAACAGAGGAGTTCTCGCTTCCGTCCAGCGTCACGGCGCCCTGCGAAATGGTTTCGTGCGAAATGAAGCGCTCGCGGCTCAGCAGCAGCGCATCCGGCCGCTCGCCCAGTTCGGAGAGCATGGCCACAAGCCGCTTGGCGACGATGCTGGCAATTCGCTTGCCAAGGCCGATGTCGGTCAGCAGCTCGGCGCGCGTCCGGTTGCCGGTAAAGCGCAGCAACTTTTCCCACAGCGCCTGATGCTCGGCATCGTCGGCCGGCAACTTGCTGAGGCCCTCGGCACGCAGCGCCTGCGCGAGCAGTTTTTCGCCCAGGCCTTCGGACTCGGCGTGCGCCAGCGTCTTCAAATAATGGCGAATCTTGGAGCGCGCGCGCCCGGTTCGAACAAAGCCGAGCCAGGCCGGGTTGGGCGTCGACACGGGCGCGGTAATCACCTCGACCACGTCGCCGTTCTTCAGTTCGGTGCGCAGCGGCACCTGGTCGCCGTTGATACGTGCAGCAGACGTGTGATCGCCGATGTTGCTGTGAATGGCGTAGGCAAAGTCGACCACTGTGGCGCCGCGCGGCAGCGCCAGAATCTGGCTCTTCGGCGTGAACACATAAACCGCATCCGGGAACAGGTCGACCTTGACGTGGTCCCAGAACTCGGCCGCGTCGCGGGTTTCGTCCTGAATGTCGAGCAGCGACTGCAGCCACTTGGTGCCCAGCCGGTCGTTGCTTGCCGCATTCGGCTCCGCGGCCTTGTAGAGCCAATGCGCCGCCACGCCGGATTCGGCCACCACGTGCATGGCCTCCGTGCGCAGCTGAAACTCCACGTTCACACCGGCCGGGCCCACCAGGGTGGTGTGCAGCGACTGGTAGCCGTTGAGCTTGGCAATGGCGATGTGGTCCTTGAACTTGCCCGGCAGCGGCTTGTACATCTGGTGCAGGATGCCCAGGCCCGTGTAGCAGGCGATCACGTTCGGCACGATCAGCCGAAAACCGTAGATGTCGGTCACCTGGGCAAAGCTCAGGTGCTTTTCTTCCATCTTGCGGTAGATGGAATAGAGCGTTTTCTCGCGCCCAGCAATCCGCAGCGTCATGCCGGCGGCCGAGAAAGCGGTTTCGACCTCTTTCTGCACCTTCTGGATCAAATCGCGCCGTCGGCCCCGCGCCTTGGCCACGGCCTTGGACAACGTGGCGTAGCGCCAGGGCTTCAGGTGGCGAAACGACAGCTCCTGCAGCTCGCGATAAGTCTGGTTCAGCCCGAGCCGGTGGGCGATGGGCGCGTAGATCTCGAGCGTTTCGCGCGAAATGCGGGCCCATTTCTCGCGCGGCGCATCGTCCAGCGTGCGCATGTTGTGCGTGCGATCGGCCAGCTTCACCAGGATGACGCGCACGTCGCGCGCCATGGCCAGCAGCATCTTGCGGAACGATTCGGCCTGGTTTTCTTCGCGCGTGTTGAACTGCAGCTTGTCCAGCTTGGTGAGCCCGTCGACCAGTTCGGCGACTGGGGCGCCAAAGCGTTCGATCAGCTCCGGCTTGGTAACGCCGCAATCTTCGATGGCGTCGTGCAGCAGGGCGGCCATCAGGGCCTGCGCGTCGAGCTTCCATTCGGCACATTGCGCCGCCACGGCAATCGGGTGCGTAATGTAGGGCTCGCCGCTGTTGCGCAGCTGGCCCAGGTGGGCCTCGTCGGCAAAGCGGTAGGCGCGGCGGACCAGCTCGGTGTCCTCGGGGCTCAGGTAATCGAGCCTGGCCGTCAGCGCGGCAAAGCTTGCGGCGGCCGCATTCAGCGCCGCCGGGCTCGGCTTTGGCATGCCCGAAGGGGCATGGGACTGATGTTTGGCAACCGCACTCATGGCTACCACTTTAGCGTGACCGCTGTATGGACGCGTCCAGACGTAAAAAAAGCACCGCTTTGCGGTGCCTTTTCGTTGCAGGGGTGCGTCAGATCAGCCCGGCACCTTCTTGAGCATTTCGATGCCGATCTTGCCTTCGGCGATCTCGCGCAGGGCGGTCACGGCGGGCTTGTTCTTGCTCTCGATCTTGGGCGCATGGCCTTGGCTCAGCATGCGCGCACGGTAGGTGGCGGCCAGAACCAGCTGGAAGCGGTTGGGGATCTGAAGCAGACAATCTTCGACGGTGATGCGGGCCATGATGAGAATCTTTCGGTCAGTGAGCAGGAAATCAGGGGATGTTCAGTGCGGCAAATGTGTCGGCACGTGCGCGGCGTTGTGCAGAGTACCGAAGCCGCTGAGCGTGGACGATCGCCTTGAGATCGAAAAGCGCGCGCTCAAATAACTCGTTGATTATAACGAAGTCGAATTCCCCCGCCCGGGCCATCTCTTCGGCGGCATTCTTGAGCCGCAGCTCGATGACGGCGGCGCTGTCTTCGCCGCGCCGTTCCAGCCGGGAGCGGAGTTCTTCCCAGCTTGGCGGCAAGATGAAAATCATGACCGCGTTGGCAAAGGTCTTGCGAATCTGGATCGCGCCCTGGAAGTCGATTTCCAGAATAACGTCCGCCCCCTGGGCAATTCGCTCTTCAATGGCCTTTTTGGAGGTGCCATACCGGTGCCCGTGCACGTGGGCCCATTCCACAAAGCCGTCCGCGGCAATCATGGCGTCGAACTCCGACGGCGAGGTGAAAAAGTACTCCCGGCCGTGCTTTTCTTGCCCGCGCGGTGGCCGGGTGGTGTGCGAAACCGAGGGCTGAACGGCCGTGTCCAGCTCCATGAGCGCTTTGACCAGGCTCGATTTGCCGGCACCGCTGGGTGCCGCCACCACAAAAATGTTGCCCGGATAGTCCATACGCTCGCTCATTCGATGTTTTGTACCTGTTCGCGCATCTGCTCGATCAGCACCTTCATGTCCACGCCGATGCGGGTGAGCTCCAGCGCTGCGGACTTGGAGCCCAGTGTATTGGCCTCGCGGTGCAGTTCCTGGATCAAGAAGTCCAGCCGCTTGCCGATTTCGCCGCCCTTCTTGAGCAGCCGCTCGATCTCGTCCAGGTGCGAATTGAGGCGCGTGAGCTCTTCCGCCACGTCGATGCGAATCGCAAAAGCCGTCGCCTCGTTCAGCGCCCGGTCTTGCGCGGCCTCGGGCAGGGTGCCGCCCGTCAGGCCCATGGCCTCTTGCCAGCGTTCCAGGAAGCGCGCGCGCTGCTGCTCGACCAGTTGAGGAATCAGCGGGCCGGCCTGTTCGACCAGCGTACGCAGCTGGGCCAGGTGCGCTTCCAGCATCTTGGCGAGCCGCGCGCCTTCGCGCTGGCGGGCGGACATCAGCGCTTCCAGCGCCTTGCCGGCCACGTCGAGCAGGTCGCTGCCCCAGTCGCCGCGGGTGGTGCCGTCGCCGCCGGCCAGCCGCAAGACGTCGGCCACGCTCAGTTCGCGGGCGCCGGGCAGCCAGGCCTTGATGCCGTCTTGCACGCCGTTCAGGCGCTGCAGCAGCTTGACCGAGGGCTCGGCAATGCCGCCCTGGGCCGTGTTTTCGATGGCGGCCCGCACTTCGACCTTGCCGCGCTTCAGCTTGCCCGTGAGCAGCTCGCGCAGCGCGGTTTCATGCTGGCGCAGTTCTTCAGGCAGTTTGAAGGTGAGGTCGAGAAAGCGGCTGTTGACCGAGCGTATTTCGACCCCGAGTCGGCCTGCGGCGGTAGGCCGTGCTTCGGCTTCGGAGTGGCTGCCAACGGGGCCGTTCTGGCCACTGGCATAGCCGGTCATGCTGTAAACTGGCATTGCGCCTCACTGTGGTTTTTGCTGTATGCACCGAGGCGTCGGCATGGCGTTCGCTTGCCGCACCATCGCCTTCGGGCGAAACTCCCGGATTATGTCAAAGGTCAAGCCTTCGCCCCTGCTGCCCGATACGGTCATTGGCGGTTACCGCATCGTTCGCCGGCTTTCAGCAGGCGGGTTTGGCGTCGTCTATCTCGCCATCGACCCCAGCGGACAGCAGGTTGCCATCAAGGAATACCTGCCTTCCTCGCTGGCAACTCGCGGGCCCGGCGAGCTCACGCCCGAGGTCGCGCCCGAAAAGCTCTCCCTCTACCGGCTCGGCCTGAAGAGCTTTTTCGAAGAAGGCCGCTCGCTCGCGCAAATCTCGCATGCCTCGGTGGTCAGCGTTCTCAACTTCTTTAGAGAGAACGAAACCGTCTACATGGTCATGAACTACCTGGAGGGCGCCACCCTGCAGGACTTTGTGGTGACCGCGCGCGACCTGAAACGGCCCAAGGTCTTCCGCGAATCGACCATCCGCTCGCTTTTCGATGAAATTCTGCGCGGCCTTCGCATCGTGCACCAGTACAAGATGCTCCACCTGGACATCAAGCCCGCCAACATCTTTGTTACCGACGAAGACCGCGCCGTGCTGATCGACTTTGGTGCCGCACGCGAAGTGCTCAGCAAAGAGGGCATTTTCATCCGCCCCATGTACACCCCCGGCTTTGCCGCCCCCGAGATGTACCGGCGCGACTCGTCCATGGGCCCCTGGACCGACATCTACGCCATTGGCGCCTGCATCTACGCCTGCATGCAGGGCTACCCGCCCAACGACGCGCCGCGCCGCATCGAGAAAGACCGGCTCAGCCTGTCGCTGTCGCGCCTGCGCGGCGTGTACTCCGACAACCTCATCGAAGTGGTTGAATGGTGCATGTCGCTCGACCCGCTTTCCCGCCCGCAGTCGGTCTTTGCGCTGCAAAAAGAACTCAGCCGCGAAGGCGAGCGGCGCTACACCAAGCTCACCGTCGGCGAGAAGGTGCGGCTTTCATTCGACAACATCCGCTCCTTCGACAAGAAGGCCCTGCCCAGGGCCGCGGCACCTACCACCCGTCCGGCATGAAATTCTCGGTATTCCAGGTCAGCCGCAAAGGCGGCCGCCTCAAGAACGAAGACCGCATGGGCTATTGCTACACGCGGGAGTCCGGCCTGTTTGTGCTGGCCGACGGCATGGGCGGCCACCCCGAGGGCGAGGTTGCGGCCCAGCTCGCATTGCAGACCATTGCGGCGCTGTACCAGCGCGAAGCCCGCCCAACGGTCAAGGACGTGAAGGCCTTCTTGGCGGAATCGGCCATGGCGGCGCACCAGCAGATCATGCGGTACGCCAGCAACAAGGCCATGCTCGACACGCCCCGCACCACCGTGGTTGCGGCCGTGCTCCAGGGCACCACCGCCACCTGGATGCATTGCGGCGACTCGCGCCTTTACGTGGTGCGCGACGGCCGCCTGCTCACCCGCACGCGCGACCATTCGCATGCCGAGCGCCCGCGCCCCCACGGCTCCGACATGCCCGTCAACCGCAACCTGCTGCTCACCTGCCTGGGTTCGCCTACCACGCCGCTGTTCGATATTTCTGCCCCGTTGCAACTGCAGCGCGGCGACCGCATCATGCTGTGCTCCGACGGCGTGTGGGGCGTGCTCGACGACGCCGTCATCGTGCACACCCTGTCTTCCGACAAGCCCGTGTCCGATGCTGCGCCAGACCTGGCCGAAATGGCGCTTCGCAAGGGCGGCGCCCACAGCGACAACGTCACGCTCATCGCGCTCGAATGGGAAATGTCCGATTCAAAGCGCGAAGACCGCGGCGTTTCGACCGAAACCATCGACGACGGCGTGTTTGCCTCCACCATCCAGGCCGGCATGCCCTCCGACGGCGAGATCGACGACATGGACGAAGACGCCATCGAGCGCTCCATTGCCGAAATCAACGAAGCCATTCGCCGTTCTGCCGCCAAGAAGATCTGATATTCGGGCTGCTTCGGCTTGCGGAGCTGCCTCCGCTTTTGTTTCTTACATACCTCTAAAAAATGACTGCTTTCACACGAAGCGGCGGCCGTGCCGCCGACCAGCTGCGCCCCGTTCGCATGACCCGCGGCTTCACCATTCACGCTGAAGGCTCGGTGCTCATCGAATTCGGCCAAACCCGCGTGCTGTGCACCGCCTCGGTCGAAGAGCGCGTGCCCCCGCACAAAAAGGGCAGCGGCGAAGGCTGGGTTACCGCCGAATACGGCATGCTGCCCCGCGCCACCCACACCCGCAGCAGCCGCGAAGCCGCCAAGGGCAAGCAGACCGGCCGCACGCAAGAAATCCAGCGCCTTATCGGCCGCTCGATGCGCGCCGTGTTCGACTTGGCCGCCCTGGGCGAGCGCACCATTCACCTCGACTGCGACGTGCTGCAGGCCGACGGCGGCACCCGCACCGCGGCCATTACCGGCGCATTCGTCGCCGCGCAAGACGCCGTCAACAAGCTGCTGGCCGCCGGCACCATTCCCGCAACGCCCATCCGAGGCCACGTGGCCGCCATTTCGGTCGGCATCGTCGGCGGCACGCCGCTGCTCGACCTGGAATACACCGAAGACTCCGCCTGCGACACCGACATGAACGTGGTGATGACCGGCGCCGGCCATTTTGTTGAAGTGCAGGGCACCGCCGAAGGCGCGGCGTTTTCGCGCGACGAGATGAACATCCTGCTCGGCCTGGCCGAAAAGGGCATTGGCGAACTCATTGTCATGCAGCAGCAGGTTTTGCTCGCCAAATAAGCAATGGCGGCAATGCAACTGGTTTTGGCATCAAACAACGCCGGCAAGCTTGCCGAGCTTCAGCAACTGTTTGCGGAGCTGTCCGTCACGCTCGTGCCCCAATCGGCACTGGGCGTGGGCGAGGCCGAAGAGCCGTTTCGCACCTTTGTTGAAAACGCCCTGGCCAAGGCGCGCCATGCCAGCGCCGCCACCGGCCTGCCCGCCATTGCAGACGACGCCGGCCTTTGCGTCGATGCATTCGGCGGCCTGCCCGGCGTCGACACCGCGTTTTATGCCACCCAGTTCGGCTATGCCAAGGGCGATGCCAACAACGTGAAAGCCTTGCTCGAGCAGCTGAACGGCGTAGCCAACCGCCGCGCCGCGCTCGTCAGCACCCTGGTTGCGCTGCGCGGCCACGACGACCCCGAGCCCCTCATCGCCGTAGGCCGCGTGGTCGGCGAAATAACCCGGGCGCCCATTGGCGACAACGGCTTCGGGTTCGACCCCGTCATGTACCTGCCCAGCTTTGGCAAAACCTTTGCCCAACTGCCGCCCGAGGTAAAAAACGCCAACAGCCACCGCGGCCAGGCGGCAAAGGCCATGCTCGCGCTGATGCGCGAACGCTGGTTTTGACCGACGGGCTGACTGACTGACTGAACCCAATGGCCACCGTGTTTCCCATTCAGCCGGCGCAGGCCGCGGGCGCCCCGCAGGCCAACGACGTGCTGCATTGGATGCGGCCCGGCCCCCTGCAACTGGCGGCGCTGCCGCCTTTGTCCCTCTACATTCATTTGCCCTGGTGCCTGCGCAAATGCCCTTATTGCGACTTCAACTCGCACGAGTGGCGCGCCACCAGCGAGGCCGAGGCTGAAGGCATTCCCGAGGCGGCGTACCTCGATGCGCTCATTGCCGACCTGGACGCCGCGCTGCCCCTGATCTGGGGCCGCACCGTTCACACCATTTTTATCGGCGGCGGAACACCCAGCCTCTTTTCACCCCAGGCCATCGACCGCCTGCTGGGCGACGTGCGCGCCCGCCTCAAGCTCGCGCCCGAGTGCGAAATAACGCTTGAAGCCAACCCCGGCACCTTCGAGCGAAACCGCTTTCGCGCTTACCGCAGCGCGGGCGTCACCCGCCTTTCGGTGGGGGTGCAAAGCTTTAACGACGAGCACCTGAAAGCGCTTGGCCGCGTGCACGACCGCGCCCAGGCCATTGCCGCCGTGGAAGAGGCCGCCAGCGCGTTCGACACCTTCAACCTAGACCTGATGTACGCCCTGCCGGGCCAGACCATCGAGGGCCTGGACGCCGACCTGAGCCAAGCGCTGGCGCTCGCGCCGCCGCACATATCGGTGTACCACCTCACCATTGAGCCCAACACCTGGTTCGCCAAGTTTCCGCCCGCCTTGCCTGAAGACGACCTGGCCTACGCCATGCTCGACCGCATCACCGAGCGAACCGCTGCCAGCGGCATGGCGCGCTACGAGGTTTCTGCCTATGCGCGCAGCGGCCACACCTGCGCGCACAACCTCAACTACTGGCAGTTTGGCGACTACCTTGGCATTGGCGCCGGCGCGCACAGCAAGCTGAGCTTTGCGCACCGCATCGTGCGCCAGGTGCGTTACAGAGAGCCGCGCCTGTACATGCAAAACGCCAGTGCCGGCATGGCCGTGTCGCAAAGCGACGAGGTTGCGCTGGCCGACTTGCCGTTCGAGTTCATGCTCAACGCGCTGCGCCTGAAAGAAGGCTTTACGCTGCCCCAGTTCAGCGAGCGCACCGGCCTCGCCATGACCAGCATTCAAAAAGGCCTGGAAGAAGCCGAGCGCAAGGGCCTTATCGCGCGCGACTTGCACCGCGTGTGGCCGACCGAACGCGGGCTGGATTTTTTGAGCGACCTGCAGACGCTTTTCCTGCCCGAGGATTGACGGGCCAGCGTCAGCATAAAATCGACGGTTCCGGAGAGTTGGGTGAGTGGTTTAAACCAGCAGTCTTGAAAACTGCCGACGTGAAAGCGTCCGTGAGTTCGAATCTCACACTCTCCGCCAGCTGTTGATGCCTCTCATCAAGGCTCGGCCAGTCCATGAAAGCACTAGTCGCTGTGTTTTCACTTCTCCAGAAGATCGTCGCCCCGGCCCTGCTGCCGACGGCGGGCGCCAGAGTCATCTCGGCGAACTCGTTCGGAAGCTTCTCAGCTCAGCCCAATAGTCACGAAGGTGGAGCGAAACCCGTGCAACGGTGCTCACGTTCATGCGGCGCACACCTGCGTAAGTGGTCATGTCGGAGGGGCGTCCGCCGATCAGATTTCGATGGCAACTTGCGTGGTTGACGAATCTTAGATTTCGCACATAATCCGTTGACGATCAATCAAGAGTGCACAAAACATGCTCGTTCTCAAATCATCCGATGGCAGTCTCCCCCGGTCTTGAAGGAGGAGTATTTGAACGTGGTCTCTTCATGGTTTCTTGAAGAATGGCGAGCCACGGAAGACGACATGGTGCGTGACACGGACACGCCGTACACCCGAGGCACCACCCGCTTTGGGCGCCAGAAGCAGCGCATCACCCTGGAGTACCTATCTGGACTTCACCCTTGGCTAAAGGTTGAAAACAACGGACTGGACATCGTGTTTTCGATTTGCGGTATCCCCTGCCGCTTCAGCAACGACGACGCAGACTCGCCCAAGAAGCGTGCCGTTCTTGAGGTTCATCAGTTTCAGATTCCTTTGCTTGAGGAGGCGGAGCCGGGCGAAGCAGCACGCTTCGTGTTCGTGATTGATCAAGGTGCCGATGAGATGAGTGAGCCGCGGGTTGTGCTGCTGGGCTTCTCCCAGTCTGGGCAAGAGGTATGTCGTTGGACCTCTGGCGGAATTTTCAGGAAGATCGGCGAGGCAAAGCCATCTATGCCTGCTTCTGTCGAGATCAAGAAGCCGCTCATCACGCCTAAGCGGCGCCCGGCTGCCGATGACGGTGCAGAAGCGTCGGCGGGGCCATGAGTCAGATCCTCTGTTTCAACATCCGCCTTGCCCGCCTGTTCAACGGTCTGTCGCTGACCGAATTGGGGGAGAAGTTAGGAAAGTCGAAGCAGTACCTTAGTCGCATCGAGACGGGTGCTGAGCCTGTCTCTACAACGCTTGAGCAATCCTTGGTCGATCATTTGGGAATATTGCCCGAGTTTCTGCGGCATGTAGACCCGATGCCGCTCACAGAGGAGCAGTGCCATTTCCGAAAGCAACTCACCACAAAGGTTGCGCTGCGCCAGTATGCGCGTGCGCGCGGTGAGATGTTGAAGCGGCTGGTCTGCGTGCTGGATGAGTATCTCGATTTGCCCGACTACCGTATCGAAGAGGCCGACCCCTCATCTGATGAAACGATTGAGCGCGGTGCAGAAAGGTGTCGCGCCGAATGGGGCTTGGGCTGGGGACCGATTAGCAACATTACCCGGGTAGCTGAGAACGCCGGTGCCGTGGTCATGCGCGTTAACGGCCTGGCCCATGAAGTTGACGCAGTCTCGTTTGCCACTCGCCGACCGGTGATCGCGCTTAATGGCTCCGGCAGGTCAGCTTGCCGCGCCCGTTTTGGCGTCGCTCATGAGCTTGGACATTTCGCGCTGCATATTGGCGTGCTCACGGGGGATCGCTTGACCGAAAACCAAGCTAATCGATTCGCGAGTGCCTTCTTGTTGCCGCGGGCTTCATTCTTGGCCGAGAGCCATAAAGCCCTTAGGCGCTCGCGCCTTAACTGGGACGGGCTAAGCGAACTCAAGCTTCGGTGGGGCGTATCCAAGGCTGCGCTGCTCTACCGCGGGCGGCAGCTTGGAGTATTCACGGACGATCAAGTTCGCGCGGGCTACATCACGCTTCGGCGGCACGGCGAAGCTATCGAAGAACATGAGGACGCCAGCATGATTGTCGAAAGTCCGGAGGTGGTTGCCGACGGGCTTCAAATGATGACTGACGAACTTGGTGTACCGCTCGCCGCTGTTGCTCGAAAGATGTATGTCCAGCCGCGGCTGCTGAGCGATCTTCTTGGGCAACCACAAGGAGTGCGAAGCGCAGAGGTCGTCAATCTGTTCTCCGCGCCGTGAGAAAGCATTCAGCAAGTCGGTTGGCTTGGGTGTTGTAACGCGCACCAGTTGATTGCGTAGCTTCTTGGTTGCGGCGCGATCGAGGGCTGTGTGGTTGGGCACTCGGCATCTACTGGATAGATTGCGCGATATCGAATTTGGGGGCATCCATGTTTGAGGTTGGAACGGTGATTGACAACCGGTTCGTTGTACAGAGTCTGTGCAGTGACGCCGGAGGGATGGGGACTTTGCTTTTCGTCGCCTATGTCGGTATGGCGACGCCTGTCATGGTGTTGAAGTACTGCAAGTTACCGGAGGCTGAAGCTCGCTCTAGATTTCGAAGGGAGGTTCGAGTGATGCAGCAGTTCGAGGGCAATAGCTATGTCATGCCGATCCTTGCCGCCAATCTTGATCACGACCCGCCCTATTTCGTCATGCCGTTCTATGAGAATGGGGATCTGTCGGCTCGTGCGCAAATCATTCGAGACGATCTTCCAGCGATAGAGGTGTACTTCAATCACATGATTGATTGCATCTCGCAGCTGCACGCCCGATCCATTTTTCATCGAGATATCAAGCCGCAAAATTTTCTCCATAGTGGAAATAGGATGGTCGTGTCTGACCTCGGTTTGTGTACTGAACATGGGTCAAGTACCGCGTTCACGCGCCAGTCGATGTACTGGGGGACCGAGGGGTATCTGCCGCCCGAATTTTTGCAGGGTGGATTCAAAGACGCAGATGCTGCGGGCGATATTTTTATGCTCGGCAAGACCTTCTACTCCGTGTTGAGTGGCCGCAATCCGATCTACCTAATGGCGGATGGAATTCCTGGAGCACTGTTTCCAGTAATTGAGCGCTGCTGCGCCATGGCAAAAGCTAGCCGCTATCAATCGCTGGCTGCATTGAAGCAGAGCCTCAAAGCGGCCTTCGATGCGGTGCTTGGACGCGCGATAGGTCCTATCAGCGCAGATGGTTTACAACGGGCAATTACTGACCGGTTGAAGGCGTCTGGAAACTACGAGCCAGGAGAGGTTGGCTCGTTCATCGAAGCGCTAGCGATGCTTACTGCGCAGGATAAGTACCAAGTGTGCATGGCTTCGCCCAAGGAGCTTTTCTTGGTAATGGCCCTAGAAATCGACGCAGGTTTGCGTGCGCAGTTCGTGCAGATTTATCAGCAGATGGCCCTTGAAGCAACGTACGCATGGAGCTTCGCTGAGGAGATCGCGAGCAACATGAAGGTGCTGTTCGATGCACACAATGTCAGCGCTCAAACCAAGGCGGAAGCGCTGAGATCCTCGATCATTGCTGCTGTTCGCCAGAACCGCTTCGCTGCCATGGAAACTTGCACAAAAATGATTTCCTCAGTTGAGGATCCGGAACTGGCGCAGCGAGTCCATGATATTTTGATAGAACATGACTGCCATTTCTTGCAGCATATAGAGCCATCCGGTTGCCGCTCTCCAATCGTTCGTCACGCAATTGAAGGACTGAAGGCGCAGGAGGATGCTCGGCTGGCTGCATTGCCGGGCGCCTCACCGCTTAGTTTCTAGCGAAGCGATCGATCGAAGGCCGCCTCGACCGTTGTTTCCGGCCGCGTGTGCGAGCGCCATCTCCGCGACCTCGTTCGGATATTGCGTCTGCTCGGCGCGCCAGTCCCTGAAGGTCGAGCGGAATCCGCGCGGTAGTCGCGTCACCGCTATCCTGCGTAGCACGCCTGTTCCTTCGCCTTCATCCGCTTGGCCGGCACTACCCGCAGCGCGCCCTCCAAGTCGAACTCGGCTCAGATCGCCCCGCGCACCTCGCCGGACCGGGCCGCGGTCATGGATTGCGCGGTGCGTGTCGAAGGCCGTGCCCGGATCAATGCTGATTATTGGTCGACGAATTTCCTCGGTGGCCACTAACTGCTTGCGAGCAGGCCGTCGTGCCGATATGCTGCTTAAGCATTGTTCCTCTGCGGGTCGGCGTTATCTGCCAGCTTTTTCTGATGACTGGTCTGCTGCTCACCCCCGTTCTTCTTCCATTTCGGTTTATTTGCGGAGTCATTTATGTCGAGCTATGTTGGACTTTATGTGCAGCGCCTTAACTCGGGCGTCATTCACGGCGTCCAAGTCCGTGATCCCGGAGGCAACGAGCTGTCGCTATCGCCTGATGACTACGTCAATCGCGGTATTCGCCCTCTCATTGACGAACTACCCGACATAGCAGATTTCTTCAAGCGGGGCGCGCCATGACCATCACCTACGATCAATGGGAGGGGCTAGTTGGAAAGACACTAGAGGTTCGAGTTGGTTCTGAGATTTATCATGGGACGCTGATTGGGCTTGGTTCTTCGGTTATGGCTGTTTCCCAGACCGAAGTAGCTCGACCTTGGAAGCTACGCACTGCGTCCACTGATCTGGAATTCCATCCGGAGTCACCTTCGGTAGCGGTAGTAATCAAAGATTAGTAGCTCTCGGAGGCGCCTGTTGGTGTTCTTCGGTTTTGCAACTTGCTACTGATTCCCGTCTTACGGCGTAGCGGCGATGGCTATCCCCATCAATGAAAATTGCCCTAGATCCAGCGGGTTTCACCAGGTTTCTGAGGGGTGTACAGGGGAGGTCACGCGCGCGTGACTTGGTGTGAGACGACGTGAGAATATCCGCCGCATCGTGCATGTTGCCAGGGGCCAACATAGGGGCTGTCAGCTCGAAGCCGGTCAGGTACCGGCGCATACTCCACCGGTCCAAGTTCACCAAGTCTTCGATATCCCATGACCATTCATCGTGCCGGCGCCTTTGCTCATTGGAACTACTTTCTTGCGCTGGAAGATGACCTAGACCGTCTCTCAAGATTCGTGGACTTCACCGGAAACGATGACACCTATTCCTTGAAATAGCTCGTCTCCTCCTCGGCGCGAGCGCCGAGGTTGATGTTGTTCTGAAGCAGCTCTGCCAAAGGCTTGCTCCCAACTCTCAGGCATCATCGATTGGCGCGTATTACCCTGAGGTGACCGCAGGGTGTCCAAATTTCGTCGACTTTGAAATTCAGGTGCCGCGCTTTGGTCTGACTCATCGGCCCTGGGTTGGATGGACGGCTAACCAGCCGCCGATCTGGTGGTCGGATCACAATAAGGTCAAGCACCAGCGCGACCAATACTTTGTGCGCGCCACGTTAAAGAATTGCCTGAACGCGGTTGGGGGACTGTTCATTGCAGTCCTCCACCTGTACGAGCAGCAAGCAGCGAATGGCGAGCTGCTACAGATCCCCCGTCTTTTCAACGTCGAAGACCAGTACTTCGCCGGCATTCAGATGGGCCGCTACGGTCACAGCTTTAAGTACCGAGTACGCTGATGGCCCACTCTTAGTTGCGGCCTACGCGCGTGATTCGATATGAGGCGACCTGAGACTCTTCGCCGTTGAGGTGCGTTGCTTCGGTCCAACGAAGGTGGGACCGCCAAAAATTTTGAGGGCTGCGCGGCCGAGCACTCTCTAGGCTTTTCCTAACCCCGCCCAAGTCTTCAGGCTCGCCGTAGCTTTCGTTTGTTCGATGTGGTCAGGGACGCAGACGATGCGCTGAGCGCCGGGCTTCAAACTGCTGCGGATTGCTACAGAAGCGACACTTCCGGAGCGATGGTGCGTCTTTGTGCTTCACTTGGTGCGCTGCCCAGCGTTGTCTAGAGCTGGCCATGTCGCTAGTCTCGGATCTGTATAGAACAGCTGAACCGTAGTGTCACTCACGATGCTCGCGCTATCAGAAACAACTCGAGGAGAAGGAATGCTTGGCAAAACTGAACGCGAGGGAAGGACAAGCTATCGCGTGCTTCTACTACTGCTTGCCCTCACTTTGGTCGCATGGGGGCTTGGCGGCGGGTTGGTGTATTGGTTGAACCCTGATTGGCCAAGTCGAGGACCGGCAGGCGATATGTTTGGCGCTGTCAATGCACTCTTCACCGGCTGCGCTTTCGCCGCGCTGATTTTCACTATTCGTCAGCAGAGCCAAGAACTCTCACTTCAGCGTGAAGAGTTGAAACTTACTCGAGGCGAACTCGCGGGACAACGGGCTCAGATGGAATCGCAGGTTACTACGCTGAAACTGCAGCAATTCGAGAACACGTTCTTTCAACTTGTTCGAACGCAAGCCGACATTACTGCAGCGATCATTGTGCATCGCGGGCATGGCAACGTGGCGGGTGGTCGCTTTGCCTTGCAGCACGTCTATGAACAACTTCGAGACCGAGAAATCCCCAATGCAGGAACCAACGACCTGCCAGCAATCCAGCGGGCATATGAAAATCTGTTTGCGCAATTCGAGGGTCAGTTAGGCCACTACTTTCGGCACCTGTATCACGTCTTAAAGTTCATCGATTCGAGTGGAGTCGAAGACAAACGGCGATACACGACCTTCGTAAGAGCACAGCTTTCTTCGGTGGAACTGCAGCTGCTGTTCTACAACTGCCTTACTAGTTTTGGACGCGAAAACTTCAAGCCATTGGTTGAAAAGTACGGCATGCTGAAGCCGCTACCTTCCGTCGACCCATCTCTCGCGCATCGTCGTCACTACTTGCCAAGCGCTTTCCTACCTGAGAAATTTAATGCCGTGGATATCGTCGCAATAGGTGCGGTGGACGGCACCCATTGGACGGGTGAATAGCTCGTCCCTTGCGTTCGCTTGCTTCTAGAGTTTTTTAGCGCGTTTGCCCATTAGCGCGAACCAGATTCCGAGCAGTGCGAGCGCCACCAGCAATATCCACCCCAAGATCGTTTCGGGAATCGCCATCCGTAGCCACCAAGGGAACGCCGCTAACGCGTCTGGTGTTGAAACACCGGCACGAGCGAATATGCGTTCAAGCTTTCCGCTGAGGCGATCAAGTCGTAGTCCGAGCAGCGCAAGAATGCCGGCGAGCGAGAACAGTGCCTTCCCGATCAGGTTGAATGCGCCGGGGTACGACATCAGCAGACTGAAGAACCATTCGCGCATATGCCTCCCTCATGGATGTTTAGCATCACATCTGCGTGCAGACTGTGTTAACGCCGTTCTTCGGCGGCAGATGCGAACGGAATAGATAGTCTCGTAGGCCGAACGAATCCTCGATAGTGCGCGGACGCGATCCCAGCGAGGCGAAATTCTTGGCAGGGTCAGCTCCTGAGCGAGCGCTTTGCCGCAGACCGTGCCGGTTTGTTCAAAACCGCCTGATTCTTTCTCCGCAGCAAACCCCCTTCAGACGTCGGAGCGTTAGTCGCAACGATCCCCTCGAAAAGCACAGGCAAGGTCGTCCCCAAGCTGTAGCAGAGGGTGGCCAGCGTCATCACTGATGGATTGATGTGACCTCCTTCGAGCTTGGAGATCCGGGACCGCTCGACCTCCGCGTCGTAGGCCAAGGCCACTTGGGTCTTGCCAGCGGCAAGTCTCAGCTTCTTCAGATTCTTCCCTAGCGCCAGCGTTACCTCGTTAGGCAAGGTCCCCGCTATGGGTGCGGGCGGGGGTGTGGCTCTTCGACTGGCATTTTTCATCGCTTCCGAGCGTGAAGAAATGTGCATCTCAAGGAAACGTCTTATACGACACATGCGCGAAGATGTGCTCTTTAAGACATGCTCAAAAGCTCACTGCCTGAGTCGTTTGGACAGCGACCTTGGAGGCCTTTTTGAAACTCATCACCCCCGAGTTGCGCCAGCTATTGCTGGCCAACGGCAAGGCGTCGCGCGGCAACCCTCGTTTCGATCCGCACCCGGTGGTCAAGTGGGTCAACCCGCGCGGCGCTGCCAGGTGGCTCATCACTGAACTGAACCCCGACGACGCAGACACGGCCTATGGCTTGTGCGACCTTGGCATGGGGGCGCCCGCGCCGGGCCACGTGTCCGCGCGCGCACTGATGTCGATCCGGCTGCTGGGCGGCATGCTGGGCATCGAGCGCGACCTTTACTGGAAGGCGAACAAGCCCTTGAGCGAATACGCGCGGTTGGCGCGGCGCGCCGGGCGCATCGTCGACTGAGCCTTTGCGCCCTCCGCATGTGGCGCCGCGCGGTCACTGGGCTTGCTCGGATCTTGAAGGGTGACAGCGGCCGGCATCGAGGCGTTTTTTCCCTGAGCGGATCTTTGTTCCCTTGCCTCTACCAACGCCGGCCGCTGTCGGAAGGCAGTGTGCGTGCCGCGGGCGAAGTCAACGTGAAGTCCGTGCGAGAGTTCCGTGAAGCGATACCCGCCGTCTTGCCATGGGCCACTTCGGGTCCGGAGTACGCGTACTGTTGCGGGGTGCGCAGGGCGCCTGCCCGCGCAAAAGGCTTTTCCACCGTCTTATCCACCGCAGTGGCGGAGAACTCCCCCTCTGTGATGGGCGGTTTGGACGGCGGAGTGCCTCAAAGTTGTACACATTTGGTATTACATATCGCTCATAACTAACGGTGCAATGACGACCCCCATGAAGCTCGACTCCACCACCGTCCAACTCGTTCTTTGCATTGCCGAGGAAGGCAGCATCTCGCGGGCCGCCGACAGGCTGAGCCTGGCGGTGGCCGCTGCGTCCAAGCGCGTGACGGACCTGGAGGCGCAACTGGGCGCCAAGCTGTTCAAGCGGGTGCCCCACGGCGTGTTGATCACCGAGGCCGGCAGCCGGCTGATGGCGCACATCCGGCAGATCGACAACCTCATCGGCCGGCTCGAGGGCGATGCCCAGGTGCTGAGCCATGGCCAGGACGGGCGCATCCTCATCGGCGCGCCGAAGGCGGCCATCATCCAGTTTCTTGCGAAGGACATCGCCCGCCTGCGCGACGCCTACCCGCAGATCACGCTGAAGATCATGGAAGAGAACAGCAAGATCGTGCAGCAGTTGCTGCGCGACAAGGTGATCGATGTCGGCATCTATGAGAAGAAGAGCGGGTTCCTGGACCTGCCGAAGTTCGACTACCGGCAGGACAGGCTGGTGCTCGTGTACAGCCGCCGGCATTTCCAGTTTGCGGCGGAAGGGCCCGTGGGCATCGACGACTTTCTGGACTTGCCGATCGTCAGCCTCGGCAAGGGCTCGGCGATCCTGTCCGCCTTGCAGGGGGCCTATCGCAGCCGCGGCCGGTCGTTTCCCAACAACTTCTCGACCAGCGGTTTCGACACCATGCTGGCGTTGGTGCGCCATGGCTTGGGTGTGGGCCTGATGCCGCCCGAGGTACTGCGCAGCTTTCACCCCGAAGACGACCTGGGCTCGGCCGAAATCCAGGGCGACTGGCACCACCGCGCCTACGTGCTGTCTTGCGTGGAAGGCCATGCGCAGGAGCAGACGCTGCGCAACGTGGTGGACCAGCTGATCGGCAGCAAAGCCTAGAAAGAAAGCGGCCCTCCTGCGGCTGCGGCTTCGCGGATTGCGAAGCCAGGCATGCCTTTCACATTCTTGCGACGTCCTCTGCGCTACGGGAGAGTAGCGGCACTACTACGACAGAGACAAAGGACGCACGACATGATGAAACGCCGAGACTTCATTGCGGCCAGCGCCGGCGCGCTGGCCGCGCCCTGAACCCTCGCGGCCACAGAGCTGCCCAAGGGCATCGTCAAGATCTACGTGGGCTGGGCGCCCGGCGGCGGCACCGATGTGTTTGCGCGCATCGTGGGGCAGAAGCTCTCGGAGCTGTGGGGCCGCTCGGTGGTGGTCGAGAACAAGCCCGGCGCCACCGGCGCACTGGCCGCGGACTTCTTTGCACGCACCCGGTTTACCGAGGGCGTGAATCTGCTGATGGCCCATGTCAACACGCATGCCATTTCGCCGCACATCTTCAAGAGCATCACCTACGACCCGCTGAAAGACTTCGCGCCCATTGCCATGGTCGGCGCCACGCCGCACATCCTGGTAACCAGCGCGAAGAATTCCACCGGCTCCATCAAGGAGGTGGTCGAGCAGTGCAAAAAGAGCCCGGGGAAGATCAGCTTCGGCTCCTCCGGCACGGGATCGGTGCAGCACCTGGCGGCCGCCATGTTCAACATGGCCGCCGACGTCAAGAGCATCCACGTGCCCTACAAGGGGTCGGGCCCGATGCAGACGGACCTGATCGGCGGGCAGATCGACTACAGCTTCGACACCATGACGGCGGCCACGGCCCAGGTCAAGGCCAAGCGCATGACGGGCATCGTGCAGACGCGCCTGCAGCGGGCCAAGGGCTTTCCGGAAATGCCGACCATGGACGAGCAGGGCTTCAAGGGTTTCGACGTGTCCAGCTGGTATGGCGTGGTCGGCCCCAAGGACATGTCCAGGGACCTGGCCCTGCAGATCAATGCCGACATCAACAAGGTGCTGGCGCTGCCGGATGTGGTTGCGCGCTTCGATGGCTATGGCGTGGAGGACGGCGGCGGTTCCGTCGACAAGTTCGCGGCCTTCATGGCTGCCGAGTTCAAGAAATGGGGCGACGTGGTGCGCACCGCCAAGGTCACCGAGGAGGGCTGAAAAAATGAACCAAGCGCGACAACTGCCGCTGCAGGGCATTCGGGTGCTGGACGTGAGCCAGGTCATGGCCGGGCCGTTCGCCTGCATGCTGCTGGCCGACCTGGGCGCCGACGTGATCAAGGTCGAGCCGCCGGGCGGCGACCAGACCCGCGGCGCCATGGGCTTCAAGATGAAGGGGCCGGACAGCATGGGCTTCTTGAACATGAACCGCAACAAGCGCTCGCTGACGCTGGACCTCAAGAACGAGGACGACCGCGCATCGTTCTACAAGCTGGCCCAGACCGCCGACGTGATCGTCGAGAACTACCGCCCCGGCGCGGTGCAGCGCCTGGGCATCGACTACGAGTCGATCAAGAAGATCCACCCGAAGATCGTGTACGTCAGCATCTCCGGCTTTGGCCAGAGCGGCCCATGGGCCGACCGGCCGGGCTTCGACCTGATGGCGCAGGCCATGTCCGGCGTGATGAGCGTGACCGGCTACCCCGGCGAGAAGCCGGTGAAGGCCGGCGTGCCGGTGGCCGACATCGGCTGCGCGCTGTTTGCCACCTACGCGCTGCTCGCGGCCTACATCGGCGCGCAGAAGTCGGGCGTGGGCCAGCACATCGACGCCTCGCTGTTCGACGCGGCCATGGCCTTCTCGATCTGGGACATGTCCGAGTACTGGGGCACGGGCACGCGGCCGACACCGCTGGGCACCAGCAACAAGATGAGCGCGCCCTACCAGGCGGTGAAGGCGCGCGACGGCTACTTCGTGATGGGCGCGACCAACCAGAAGCTCTGGACCCGGCTGTGCGAACTGCTGCAGCGGCCGGACCTTGTCGAGCACGCGGACTACGCCAGCGTGTCGCTGCGCCTGAAGAACCGCGAGGCGCTGATCGAGGCGCTCGAACGGGAGTTCGGCCAGCGGAACAGCGCCGACTGGATCGACGCCATGCTGGCCGCCGGCATCCCCGCCGGGCCCATCCTGTCGTATCCGGAGGCATTCGAGGGCGAGCACGGCACGCACCGCCGCATGTGCATGGAAATCGATCATCCAATCGAGGGCAAGGTCAAGAACATCGGCTTTCCCGTCAAGCTGCTGGGCACGCCGCAGCAGGTGCGGCGGCACCCGCCATTGCTGGGCGAACACAACGAGGAAATCCTGGCCGAGATCAACACGCCAGCCGGCGCGGCGGAGGCCTTGTGAGTTCAGCTGACTGCGTGCGGCTGGGAGTCCATGCCTCGGGCGTGGCCGAGATCGTGATCCATCGCCCCGAACGCCACAACGCGATGACGCTGCCGATGTACGAGGCACTGCTGGACCACATCGGCGCGTGCGTGCGAAACCCGGCGGTGCGCAGCGTGCTGTTCAAGGGGGCGGGCGGCAAGTCTTTCATCTCGGGCACGGACATCGGCCACTTCAAAAACTTTCAGGGCGGCCGCGACGGCATTGCCTACGAGGCTTTCGTGGAGCGCGTCATCGATGCGGTCGAGCGCATTGCCGTCCCCACTGTGGCGGTGGTCGACGGCTGGGCCGTGGGCGGCGGCCTGGCTTTGGCCACGGCCTGCGATTTCCGGGTCTGCAGCGACGCATCGCGCTTTGGTGCGCCGATTGCCAAGACGCTGTCCAACACCTTGTCGTCGCGCAACATCGCGCGGCTGCAGGCCGCCCTGGGCGTGCCGCGCGTCAAGCGCATGCTGCTGCTGGCCGACCACCTGACGGCGCAGGAAGCGCTGGCTTGCGGCTATGTGCACGCCGCCTGCGCGCCGGGCGAACTGGGTGCCGCGGCCCTTGCGTTGGCGGACCGGCTCATGGCACTGTCGCCGGTCACGCACAAGGCCGTGAAGGAGAGCATCCGCCGCATCGTCGTCGAGCAGCGGCTGGACGACGATGACCTGATCGAGGAGGTGTATGGCAGCCAGGCGTTTCGCGACGGAGTTGCCGCTTTCATCGGGCGTGCCTAAGTAGTGCAGGGCAGTCGTGCCCTGATGGTTTCACGGCTGCTCGAACCGTATCTCGGCCACCGTGGGCGCGTTGGGCTCCCTGGTGTTGGCATTCGCAAGGGCGCCGTCTTTCTCGGTCTTGAACCAGTAGCGGCAGCCGGTTCGGGCAACCATCGTCACGCACATGGCGCCATCCGGGTTCAAAAACCATTTGCCCGAGGCGCGGCCCGGGCCGCTTCGGTTGACGAAGTCGACGCGGCCGTCGGCATAAAACTGCCAGCGCGACACCATGCCGCTCGCAAGATTGCTCGAGACGATGGGCCTGCCAATCAAGGTGCTCTCGATCTCGGCCTTGTTCAGGTACACGCGGTCGTGCGGTCCGGGGGCTCGTCTGAAATGGCGGGCACGGCAGCAACGCAAACAAGCGTGCGAATGGCGAAGCGGGTGATGGACATGGCATGCCCTTCCTGACGTTGCCGGAAACGTCATTCGTTCTTGGCGTCTTGATGAAGCAAATAGCATTCAATGGCGTTACAGCGCATTAACCATAAAGCGCTACTCGTCAGGGCCTCGCGCGCGGTGCGCGCGCCAAAGAAGGCGTGCTTTTTCCACAGGGCGGCTCGGCGAAGGCGGCGCTCATGGGCAGCAATGACACGACCTGTGCTCCGGTAGCGCCTCGGTAAACGGCCGAAGAGCGTGGGGGTGGCAATTTGCGGCGGCCCGGCACTGGGGGCTGCAAATCGCGGAAAAGCACTATGACGCCAACCGCAATCCCGCATGTATTGCCTTGTGTCGCAGGTATCGCTGATGTAAATGCGGCTGCGTGGGGGCTTTGCCACGGCCAATCGTTGCGGGCGTTGTCGAAAACCGTCAGCTTCGATCAGGTTGGTTACCGGATATGTTCAGCCGCCCTCGCGCACCGGTTTCGCGATGTGGAGCGGTTGAACCTTCGCGCCTCGCACTTCCGACCCTTTTCCTGCCCGCTCACTGGGCGGCCTGAGGGGCGCGGCGGCTGCTTGCCGCATGAGGTCTTTTGTTGTCAACCCGCTCAAAGCCGCGAGCCGTGTAGGACCTTTGCGCGAGCGGACGAGCGGCGCCAATGTGAAGTTCGCACATCTTGTTGCGGACCGAAGCAGTGGTAAATCGCCTTTCGCCGTACCTTCTTATTGCACTGCAGCATTGCGGACACGCTGGCCATCACGGTCGGCCGGCTCCGTTGTGCTGTGGGCAATTCCTTTCATTCAATGGATGTTGCGCCGGTCTTCGGCGCACGCCTTCGCATCAAAGAGGTGGGGTATGCGCGTGTCGAAACTGCCTTCATTGGTTTTCTTGTCCAGCGGCCAGCGCCGGCAAGCTGGCGCCTTTGTTCCCAAGCTGGCGGGCTATGTGCTGCTGGCTTTTGTGCTGTGGCTGATGGTCTCAACGCTGGTGCAGCCGCTCTTGTCGTCGCAGGCCACCCGGGCGGTGCTGCAGGCGCCGGTGGCGTTGATCACGTCGCCCATCAACGGCGTGGTCACGCAAATGGTCGTGCACGCCCGCGACACGGTAGAGCCAGGCACCACCGTGGCCACGGTGCGCAACCCGACCGTCAACCAGGAAATCCTGACCACGCTGCGTTCGCAGCACCTGGCGCTGCAAAGCCAGTTGGCGCAGCTGGGCAACCAGTTCAAGGCCGACAACCAGGAGATGAGGTCCGTCGGCCAGGAGGCCAACGTTCACCGCCAGGCCTCTGTGGCGCAAGCCTGGGAGGCCTGGCAGGTTGCTCGCCGGCAGCGCGATGCGGCGCACAGCATGGTCGAAGAGCAAGAAAACAAGGTCAAGACCAACCAGGCCTTGCTGGCCGAAGGCGCCATCAGCGAGCAGGTCATGAACGCATCGGTGGCGCAGCTGAACACAGCCCGAGCCACTGCGGCTGTGGCGGAGCAGGCGTTTGCCGGCCAGGCCCAGACGGTGGCAAGCGCGGGGCAGGGCGCCTTTGTGGGCACCAGCGGCAACAGCCTTTTCCAGACGCTGGCAAGCCGCCGCGAGGCGCTGCGCAACAGCGTGGGCCGCGCCCAGCAAGACGGCGCGGCCATTCTCCAGCAGCTCAAGCAAGTCATTCAGCTCGAAGACGAAGAGCGCCGCCGGGTCGAAAAGCTGTCTTCCTACGAGATCAAGGCCACGCAGGCGGGGCAGGTTCATTCGGTGCTCGCGCCTGAGGGCGCCTACGTCACGGCCGGTGCCTCGCTGGTGCGCGTGACCGACTGCAGCCGCCTGGGCGTGGTGGCTGTGTTTCCGGCGCGTGTGGCCAAGCGCCTGGGCATCGGCTCCATGCTCGACGTGAAGATCGGCGAAAACTCCAAGTCGATGCCTGCGCGGGTCGAGCAATTGCTGCCGGTGGCTTCAGAAGAACTGCAAAGCACCTACAGCGTGCCGTTCCCTTACGCGGAGCAGGGCTCCCTCTACGCCGTGGCGCGCATCGAAAGCAAAGAGGCGCCAGCGGCTCCGGCGGATGGAGGCAGCAACATGTGCGCCCCCGGCAAGGTGGTGACGGCCACCCTTCAAAGATCCTGAGCACAGGCAGAAATGCACCGCCCAGCAGCCGGAACAAGCCCATGCAGGTTCTCTCCTCCATTCCGCGCACCTTGGCGCATTGCGCTCTCGCATCGATGGTGTCGATGTTGCTGATGCCCGCGGCCCATGCGCAAAAGCCTGGCGCCACGCAGCAGCAGCTCGCGCGCCAAAGCTGCGAGGGGCTGCGCCGCGCGGTGGTTGAAGACCAGAAGGGCGCAGCCTCGGGGCCGTTGTTCCTTGCGAGCTACCGGCTTGGGGACAACAAGCAGGGCCCGCCGCTGGAGCCCGCGCTGGCCGGCGCAGCCTTTACTTATGACAACGCACTGGCCGGCATTGCGCTGCTGGCCTGCGGCGACACGGCTTCGGCCAAGCGCATCGGCGATGCCGTGGTGCGCGCCATGGAGCGCGACCCGGGCATGCCCGACGGCCGCGTGCGCAACGCCTATCGCGCCGGGCCCATGACCGAAGACAAGGCCGCGCTGCCGGGCCGCTGGGATGCGGGCAAGAAGCAATGGATTGCCGATGCCTACCAGGTGAGCACCGCCACCGGCAACGTGGCGTGGGCCGCGTTGCTGCTGCTGAACCTTTCAGAGGCGGAGCGGTCGCCGGCCTACCTGGACAGCGCGCGCAAGCTGCTGGGCTGGATCGAGCAGCGCACCCGCGCCAAGAATGCGCCTGACGGCTACAACGGCGGCTGGTATGGCTGGGACAACGCGCAGCGCGCGCAGACCTGGAAGTCCACCGAGCACAACATCGACATTGCCATGGCGGCAGCCTGGGCCGCGCGCGCGGGCGGGCCCAATGAAGCCGAGCGCCAGCAGGCCCGCACCGCGCTCGACTTCGTCAACCGCATGTGGAATGGCTCGGAGCAGCGCTTCAACATCGGCACCAAGGAGGACGGCGCCACCATCTCCACCGAAGCCTCGGGCCTCGATGCGCAGCTGTGGCCTTTGCTGGCGGCGCCTGAAGGCTCTTGCACCTGGACGCGTGCCCTCGACTGGGTGGACAAGAACCATCGCTTCGCCGAGGGCTACGGTTTTTCGCGCAACCCCGACGGCATCTGGACCGAGGGCAGCGCGCAGGCCGCCGCCACGCTGGTGGCGCGCAAGGGCAGCGCACCCGAGGCGCTGTGGCAGCTGCTTGCATCGCAACGTGCCGACAACGGCCTGTATTACGCAACCCCGAGCGCCCGCATTTCCACCGGCCTGGCCATAGGACCGGACTCGACGGGCGCCGACTTCTACTACTACCGCTGGCCCCACTTGGGCGCTACCGCCTGGATTGCGCTTGCCGCAACCGGCTTCAACCCCTTCACCGGCAAGACCATTGCCGCAGGAGCTATCCCATCATGTCCAACCTGATCGCTACGCCGGAGTTCCAGCTCAACGCCCTTGTTGCGGGCCTCGCGCTTCTCCTCATGTCATTGGCGCGGGTCGATCGCACCAGCCATCGCATGGTGTTTGGCGCGCTTACCGCGCTGCTGCTGATGCGCTATGCCGTGTGGCGCGTGGTGGCCACCATGCCGCCTTCGGACCTGGGCTTTGAAACGCTGTTTGCATGGGTGTTTCTGGCCTTCGAGCTCACGGCCATCGTCTACACGTTGATGTCCATCCACATGCTGGTGGGCCGGCGCGACAACACGCCGCTGGCCGATCTCGGCGAGGCCGAGCTGCGCCGCCGCGGCGACAAGGTGCCTGCGGTGGATGTGTTCATTTGCACCTACAACGAAGAACTGGCGGTGCTCGAAAAAACCATCATCGCCGCGCAGGCCATCGACTATCCGCGAGTGAACGTCTGGGTGCTGGACGACACCCGGCGCGACTGGCTGCGCGACTACTGCGAGCGCAAGGGCGTGCACTACGCGCGCCGGCCCGACAACAGCCACGCCAAGGCGGGCAACATGAACAACGGGCTGAAGATTTCCGCGGGCGTAACCAACGCGCCGTACATCCTGGTGCTCGACGCCGACTTTGCGCCGCAGCGGCAAATCATCTACCGCATGCTCGGCCTCTTTGCGGACCGCAAGGTCGGGCTGGTGCAAACGCCACAGTTCTATTACAACGCCGATCCCATCCAGCACAATCTGCGTGCTACGGACAGCTGGGTCGACGAGCAGCGCGTGTTCTTCGACGTGCTGCAACCCGCGAAGGACGCGGCGGACTCGGCCTTCTGCGTGGGCACGTCGTTCATCGTGCGGCGCGACCTGATCACGGCTGCGGGCGGCTTTCCGGTGGGCAGCGTGTGCGAAGACATCCACACCACCTACCTGCTGCTGCGCAAGGGCCACATCACGCGCTGGCTGGGCGAGCGCCTGTCGAACGGCTTGTCGGCCGAGAGCATCATCGACTACATCAATCAGCGCAGCCGCTGGTGCCTGGGCACGGTGCAGCTCGCGCTGCTGCCCAACGGTCCGCTGCGCGGCAAGGGCTACAGCTTCTCGGCGCGGCTGCACTTCCTGCACGGGCTGCTGCATTGGCTGGGCAAGCCGTTCATGGCAATGATCATGCTGGCGCCTGCGCTTTATTGGTACGCGGGCGTGTCGGTGTTCCATGCCACGCCGCAAGCCTTTGCTTCGTTCGGGTTGCCGCCGCTCATGATGTTCTGGGCCTACAGCTACTGGATCAGCCAGCGGCGGTGCCTGCCGGTGTTCAGCGAGGTGAGCCAGCTCGTGGCCGCCATGGCGGTAACGGGCACGCTTGCCAGCGCAATGCTGCGGCCCTTCGGCCGCCCCTTCAAGGTAACGAACAAGGGGCTCGACCGCTCCAAGACGGTGGTGCACTGGAAGCTGGTGGCCGTGTTCGGCGGGCTGCTGGTGGCGCTGCAACTGGGCGGCGCATCGGTGGCCTTGAGCGGCGAGGAGCTCACGCCCGGCGACGAACTCAATCTGGTGTGGACCGGCATTGCGCTTGTTCTTTGCCTGGCGGCGCTCATCGCCTGCGTCGATCTGCCGCGGCCCGATCAGGAAGAGCGCTTTCCCTGGCGCGCGCGCACCCGGCTGCGAACGGCCGCCGGCGAAATCGACTCGCGCTTCGTCAACATTGCTGCGGATGGCGCGCTGCTCGAATCGCGCGCTCTCAAGCGCATGCGCGTGGGGCAGCCGCTGGAGGTGTACGTCGAGCCAGTCGGCTGGTTGCCTGCGAAGCTTGCCGGCAAGAGCTCGGCCGGTGCCGAACTGCGATTTGCCGGCACCGAGGCGCAGCGCGAACGTTTGGTAAGCCATGTGTTCAACGTGCCCCCGAGCCACGTCGCGGTTCAGGTACGGCCATGGCGTGCCGCGTCGGCCCTGCTCGCCAGCGCAGGATTCGGCGCGCCCGAAGCGGGTTTCGTGCGTTTTTCTCTGCGGCTCATCTTGATGGTGCTGGCAGTGTGCGTGGTGCTGGTGGTGAGCGGCTGCAACATGACTCCACCCATGAAGCAACCCGACCTGGCGTTGCCTTCGCAATTCCCTGCGGGCACCGCGACGCCCAACGCCGAGCCGGTCGAATGGCGCAACTTTGTTCAGGACGATGAACTGCGCGGGCTCATAGCCACCGCGCTCACCCAGAACCGGGACCTGCGCGCCTATGCCGCGAAGGCCCGCGAAGCGCGCGCCGTGTATGCGGGAAGCCGTGCCTCGCTGTTCCCGCAAATCGGGTTGTCGGGCCATGCGCAGCGCGCGCAAACCACGCCGCAGGGTTCGCTCAGCCCGGTCGGCAATGTGCCGTCCGACGGGCGTGTGTCGAACAGCTTCGACATCCAGGCCGGCGTCACGTCTTACGAGCTCGATTTTTTCGGGCGCCAGCAGAGCACGGCGCAGCAAGCCGGCGCGTTGGCCGAGGCGGGCGACAAGGACTTTGCCGCGGCCCGCATGAACCTGGTGGGGGAGGTGTCGAATGCCTATCTCACCCTGCGCGCCGACCGCGCACTGCTGGCGCTGGCAAATGCCAACGAAAGCGGCCTGGCCTCCAACGCCGACATGATCGGCCGCGCCAAGGCGGCCGGCGGTGCGGCGCAGCTTGACGTGTACCGCGCGCAGTCGCTGCTGCAGAACGCACGGGTGCGGCAAGAAGAATTCCGCATGCGCGTTGCGCAAGACCTGCAATGGCTGAACGTACTGGTCGGCCAACCGGTGCCGCCCGACACGGGCAGCGCACGGCCCTGGCCCCAGAGCTCCACGGCGACGGTTGCGGCGGGCCTGCCGTCGAGCCTGCTTCAGCGGCGTCCGGATCTTCTGGCGGCCTATTCGCGGGTGGAAGCCGCCAACGCAGGCGTGGGAGCGGCCAAGGCAGCCATGCTGCCCACCATTTCGCTCACGGCGCTGGCGGGCGGCATCAGCGGAGATTTGTCGACGCTGCTGAGCAGCGGCAACAGGAGCTGGGCTGGCGTGCTGGGCGTGTCGCTGCCCATCTTCGATTGGGGCCGCCGCTCGGCCAATATCACCGGCAACGAAGAGCGGTTGGCCGCCGCCATGGCCTCTTACGAGTACGCGGCGCAAGTCGCATTCCGCGAGACTGCCAATGCACTGATTGCCGACGACCACATGCGCCCGCAACTCGAGGCACAGCACGCCCGCGTGCAGGCGCTCGAAAAAGTGGCGAGCATTTCGCGCACGCCGGTTCCGCGGCGGCCTGGAAGATTATTTTTCGAGCCAGGACGCGCAACGCGAGCTCTATTCAGAGCAACAGCAGCTCATCGAGATGCAACTGAAGCAGGCTGTGAACATGGTTAACCTTTACAAGGCGCTCGGCGGCGGCTGGCGCGGCGCGTAATGGCATCGCATCAGCGCATGCAAGCGCGTCAAATTTCACGACTTGTGCGGATCGTGGATTGCGCGCTGTCGTCTTCGCGCCGCTCCCTGCGTTCTTGATTGCAGACTGCGCTCGCGCTGGGCATCCGCCCCCGGGTTGCCAGTCGCAATCAAGACTTCAGGGAAATTACAGATGAAAATCAAGCACTCGGTGGCTCACGTTCTGGTGACCTCGGCCATGGCCTTCGCAATCGCACCGGCAATGGCGCAAGGCGTTGCACAAGCGGCAAAGACCGACATGCCAGCCATCTCGGGCAACGTGTACATGCCGGCCGGACAACAAAACCAGACCGGCGGCCCCATGGGCGAAACCGGCACCACGCTGCAAGCCGCCATGCCCGCCGCACCTGTGCGCGTGGTTGCCCCGGCACCGGCGCCCGAGCCGGTGCGCATGGTGGCGGCGCCGGCACCGGCACCCGTTGCTGCGCCAATGCCCGCACCTGAGCCGGCGCCCGCACCGCCGGTGCGCCGCGCCCGCGCTGACCGCGGCTGATCGACTGCGCCTCCGGCGCCTTGGCGTGGCCGCCAACTTTGAGTTGCGGCCACGCTCCGAGCCGGGTTCTCGCGCCATGTTTTGCCGCTTATGAAAAACTCCCTGCTCCTGTCTTTTGCGCTTGCATGCGGGGCAGCCTTCATTCACGCGGCAACCGGTGCTGCCGAGAATTCCGCAAGCACCCAAGCATCGGTCGAAGTGCGGCAGCTGGCGCAAGCAGCCACCAGCGCGCAAGACAACCAAGGCCTTCCTTTCGTAATCGTCGACAAGAAGAAGGCGCGCGTTTTCATCTTTGGCGCTGACGGTACCCTGCAAGGCGCATCGCCCGTGCTGCTGGGGCTCGCGCAAGGAGACGAGTCGGTGCCAGGCATCGGCGAGCGAAAGCTTTCCGACATACGCCCTGATGAACGCACCACGCCCGCCGGGCGCTTTGTCTCAGAGCCTGGCGTCAACCTGCAAGGCGAAGATATTGTCTGGGTGGACTATGGCGCGGCCGTGTCCATGCATCGCGTTCGAACGAACAACAAGTCAGAGCGGCGGCTGGAGCGGCTGGCGTCGGCAAATGCGGAAGACCACCGCATCTCCTATGGCTGCATCAATGTGCCCGCGGCGTTTTACGACACCTATGTGAAGCCGGTGTTCGGCAGTGCGCGCGGCGTGGTCTACGTCTTGCCCGAGAAGCAGCCTGCACGCGCGTATTTCAGGTTCTTGCCCGAAGGCGACGGTTGACCCGGCGCCGGGCTTTGTACAGCGGTGCGCTGCAGGTTGGCGCGCTGGCCCGAAAACGTATTCGAGCCGGCGAATCGCCAACTTTGGATCGGGGCTGGTGCCCTGATCGATCAGCCCACCTGGTTGATCGCGTCCTTCAACGCCTTGCCGGCGGCGAACTTGGGGCTCTTGCTGGCCTTGATGGTGATCGCTTCGCCGGTCGATGGGTTGCGGCCCTGGCGCTCGGCGCGGCTCGCCACGGTAAAGGTGCCGAAGCCGATCAGCTGAACGGTTTCTCCACGCACCAGGGCGCGCGACAGATGCTCGAGCGCCGAGTCGAATGCGCGGCCTGCGTCGGCCTTGCTGAGGTTGGTGTCTTCTGCGATTGCGGCAATGAGGTCGGTCTTGTTCAAAACAGGAGTTCCTTTCAATAGAACGGTTGAAAAAAGATAGGTACAGCACCCGAGTTTGACTGAATGCGAACGCCGAATTCCCGCGCGGCGAGAACTTCGCCGAAGGGTGTGTGGCGTACTGGACAGAGTTGTACCCTAGTTGCGGTGTTACACGTAACCAATCCCGAACGTGAAACATTTCCTGTGGGAATTCGGGCGCACCACGTATCTTCGTGGCCAAGCCAAACAGGGCAACTTTTGAACTTGCCGGCTTGCACACCCACAGCAATGAATAACTCGGAATCTTCGGTCCTGCGCATCCGCAACTGGCGCGGCACATTGATGGCCGCCCTCATCGGCCTGCTCATCGTCATGGCAATGATCATGAAGTGGCTGGTCGAATTTCAGGTGGATGCGGCCGAAGAGCGCCGCTCGCTGGAGGCGCTTGCGCGCGAGGCCGAGGCGCGCTGCTTTGCATTGGCTTCGTATCGCGCAACGGAGGCGTGCCGGGCGGCGCACGCAGCACGCGCCAATACGCAGAAATAACGGGCCACGAGCTGCCAACGCGTTCTCGCGCTGTCAGCGCGACGGGGCCTTTGCAACGGGTGCCTGCGGCTTCTTCGTTGCAGCGGCCTCCAGCGGCGCACAGCCTGCAAACTCCTCGGCCCCCACGTTCAGCAGCGGCAGCAATGCAGCGGCGGGAGCCACGGCACCCAGCGCAATTGCGGCACCCAGCTTGAGCGCAACCGCGCCCTTGTCGACGCCGACATCGGGGTTCTTGAACGTGCCTTTCACATAGAGCGGCGAGCGCAGCGAGAGCACGCGCAGCGCCTTGTTCCGCGGCTGGATCTCCAGTGCCAGCTGCTCGCTGGACAAGTTGATTTGCCCTGTCACGTTGATGATCGATTCATCGGTGTCCAGCACAAACGATCGCGTTTGCATCACGCCCTGCGTGACCTTGAAGTCGCTTGCCAGGCAGTTCAGCTGAACCTGCTTGTCGCCGAAGATCTGGGTTGCCACCACGTTGCCGATGTTCAGCCCCATGGCTTCGAGCAGGAACTTGCTCATGGTGCCCTTGCTGACCAGCGCCTTCACTTCTCCGTTCGACGTGCCCAGCAAGCTCGCAACCGAGTTGCCGACCGCGGACAATGCCGCATCGCCGCCGACTTCACCCAGGCTGGCCTGCATGGTGTTCAGCGTTGGAAAAAGCTCCTTGATCTTCAGGCGGCGCGCCGAAAACCGCACATCCGCGCGAATCGGGTTTTGCCTGCCGTCGAGCTTGACGGTGGCGGCCAGGGTGCCGCCCGCCACGCCAAAGCTCAGCGGCGTGAGCGACAGCACGCTGTCTTTCAGATGCAAATCCGCCACCAGGCTGTCGATTGGCAGGTCCTTGGCGTGGATGATCTTGCGGCCGGCAAATTTCACGTCTGCGTCGATGCTGCCCCAGCTTGCCGTGTCGAACTTTTCCACCGGCAGCACCTTGTCCGTCGGCTGGACGGCGGCGGCACCCCGCTTGGCTTTGCTGGCGTTGGAGTCCGCGCCGATCAGCGGTGCCAGGTCTTCGAGCCGCAACTGGTTGGATTGCACCTGCCCGCGCAGCAAAGGCCGCGGCTGCTGCGAGATGTATTCGAGCGTGCCGCCAATGTCGCTTTCACCCACGCTGCCCTTGAAATGTTCGTACAGCCATCGTCCACCGGCCTTGTCGAGTTTGCCGACCAGGTGGCCTTCGGTGCTGAAGGGCGGCGTGTTGGGCAGGGTGATGCCGGTGATCGGGTACAGGTGCGCCATGCTCGCGCCCGAAAGCTTCAGCCGCAGGTCCAGCGCCGCGAGCGCATCGGGCTTGGTCAAAGTGCCTGCCATGTCGATGCGCGTGGTGCCGATCTGCACGCCTGCCTGCAGCGGGTAGGGCTTCTTGTCCTGCTGCAGCGAAAGCACCGCGCCAGCCCGGCCGCTGCCGTGCAGCGGAGTCTGGCGAAACGTGCCGCCGAGTTTCCAGCCGATGCCGTAGCCCTCCGCGGTTTCGCGCGGCAGGCTTTCGACATCGATCTTGAGATTGAGCTTTGCCTGCGCATCGGCAAGCTTCACGGTGCCGTGGTTCAGCACCAGCCGCTGCAGGTCGAGCTTCCAGGCCGATGGCGCCGTGTTGTCGGAGGCCAGCGTCCAGTTGTTCTTGCCGTCTGCGGTGCGTTCCAGCGAAAGAACGGGGCCCGCGAGTTCCAGCGTGGGGATGCGGATCGTGTGATCCAGCAGCGAGAGCGGGTTCAGCGAGAAAGTCAGTTGCCTGATTTCTGCCAGGTGCGGGCCGGTCTTGCTCCAGTCTGCATTGCCCAGGGTGATGTCGTGCGCGCTCAGCCTCGGCCAGGGCACCCAGCGGCGCCAGCCTGTTTCAGTCTCGGGGTTGTTCCACTGCAAGACCAGGTCGCCGCGTATGGCAAACGGGCGCCCGGTCGCTTCGCTCACGCGTTGGTTGATCCATGGCCGCGCACGATTCCAGTCAAGGCTCAGGACAAGTGCGATGCCAATGGCCGCCAGGCCCAGAAGGAGAAGCAGGGTCCAGGCGGCAACGCGTGGGATTTTTGATTTCAATAGAAAACGCTATGCGCGCTTGATCAGGCGAACGATGAACAGGAGCACGACGGCACCGACGGTGGCAACGATCAGGCTGCCGACAAGGCCGCCACCCATCGACACGCCGAACGTGCTGAACAAAAAGCCTCCAAGAAAAGCACCGATCACACCCACAATGAGATCGCCCACCAAGCCGAAGCCGCCACCCTTGACAAGAATGCCGGCCAGCCAGCCGGCGACCAGGCCCACAACCAGAAACCACAAAAGACTCATTACCTACTCCCTTGATCGGCCAGGATTGGCCTTGGAGCGGCAAGGGTAGCAGCGGTGCAGGCAATGGCCCGGAAACGATCAAGTCGAACTGTGAACTTGTGCTTTGTTGCCGAAAAATCGCAATCGCCTCTATCGCAGCACAAGCACCGGAATGTGCGAATGCGTCAGCACATGCAGAGTTTCGCTGCCCATCAGCAGGCGCGCAAGGCTGCGCCGGCCGTGCGAGGCCATCACGATCAGGTCGCATTGCTGGTTCTTGGCCGTCGAGATGATGGCCTCGGCCACCTGGTTGGACTTGATCACAATGGCTTGCGCGCTGCGAACGCCCTTGGCCGCCGCGGTGGTCCGCACCGTATCGACGAGGCGCTGGGCGTCGTTGTCCACCTGCTCCTGCGAGGCTTCGATTTCGCGCTGGTTCATCACCATCGAGCCTTCGAAGTAGCCATAGGGCAGCAGGTGCGTGACGGTCACGCTCACCAGTTCGGCCCGCGCCAGCAAGGCCAGGTCGATGGCGGCGTCGACCGCTTTGTCGGAGAGTGAAGAGCCATCGGTTGCGACGAGGATGCGCTTGTACATGGCCTGCTCCTTGGCCCCCGGCACTGCGGGTGCCTTCACAGTCCAGTCTAGTACCCGGCACGAGGGCCTGCAAGCCAGGGAGCTGGGCGGTTGCCTCTAATCGCAAGCGACGGAACAGCGATGCTCCTTCGCCCGTTCTCAGCCGATATCCAGCTTCTTGTGTTCGCCCAGCGACGGCGGCTGATCGCCGGTGATGGCCGCCTTGGCCATCTTCAGCAACTGCACCATCTTGCTTTCCTTCACGTCCCAGTATTCGGCGCCGATGATTTCGACTGCAAGCAATGCCAGGTTCGGATCGGTCGCACCGCCGGGAAACCAGGCCTTGGCTGCGGGATTGAAAAGAGCTTCCTTCTTGGCCTGGTCTTCCCGCAGCGTGGCGCGGCCGGTCACGGACACATAGCTGTCGGCGTCGGTGTTGGCGTAGGCGATGTTCACGCTGGGGTCGCTTGCCACATGGCGCGCAATGTCGCCATTCTTGGGCACGAAGAAGTAGAGCGTCGAGCCTTCTTCGATGTTCTTGCTCTGCGTGGTGAGCGGATGGCTGTGCAGCTGGCCGTCGGCGTGGCGATGGGTCAGCATGCCGTAGCGGGTGTCCTTGATCAGGTCCCAGAGCTTGGCGTGTTCGTCGGTGGTGGTCATGGCTTGGTTGCTCTCCGTTGTTCGTTCGCGGGGTTCGCGTGGTTCGAAAATAGAAAGCACCACCGTAGGCGGCCGAAAGCCGGCGCCATGAGGAAGTTGGGCGCATGCGCGTGTCATCCGATGCCGACGCAAGGCTCGGCCCGGAATGGCACAGATGCGCGAATGCCGAAGGGGCTCAGGCGGCTGTGAGCATGCCGCGCTTCTCGATGAAGGCGACCACTTCGGCCACGCCGGTATGCGTCTTGAGGTTGGTCATCACGTAGGGCCGCTGGCGGCGCATGCGCTGCGTGTCCTGCTCCATCACGTCGAGGTTCGCGCCCACGTACGGCGCCAGGTCGGTCTTGTTGATGACGAACAAATCGCTCTTGGTGATGCCGGGGCCGCCCTTGCGCGGAATCTTTTCGCCGGCCGCCACGTCGATCACGTAGATGGTCAGGTCCGACAGTTCGGGGCTGAAGGTGGCTGCGAGGTTGTCGCCGCCCGATTCGACGAACACCACGTCGGCATCGGGAAAGTCCTCGAGCATGCGGTCGATGGCCTCGAGGTTGATGGAGGCGTCTTCTCGGATGGCGGTGTGCGGGCAGCCGCCGGTTTCCACGCCCATGATGCGCTCGGCGGGCAGGGCGCCGGACACGGTGAGCAGGCGCTGGTCTTCCTTGGTGTAGATGTCGTTGGTGATGGCGACCAGGTCGTACTTGTCGCGCATCGCCTTGCAAAGCATTTCAAGCAGGGTGGTCTTGCCCGAGCCGACCGGGCCGCCGATGCCCACGCGCAGCGGCGGCAGTTTCTTGGTGCGATGGGGAATGTGGTGCAGGGCGGAGGTCATGGCAAAGGTCCGGTTCGGTCAGCTTCTGAAGAGGCGCGAGTATTGTGTTTCATGGCGTGCCGACAACACGGCCAAAAGGGGGCAAAGGCTTGGCGTTCGTGGTCGCCGAGCTGCATGGCACGTTCGACGGCGGTGGGAATTTCGCTCGCAAGCCGCGCAAGAATGCGCTGGCCCGCGCTCTGGCCAAGCGGCACGGCCTTGACCGCCGCGGCGACCATGTTTTCGGCCCAGCCGAAGGCGAACGCAAGGCAGCCGTCGTGCACCGAAGCTCCGGTTCGGCTTGCGGCAAAGGCAAACGCGACGGGGTAGCTCGCGGGCAGGTCGGAAAAAACGGCGGCGGTGTCGTCGTGGTGCAGCTTGAGCCATTCGACGAAGGAGCGGCCCATCTGCTCAGTCTGCAAAAAGAACTCGGCCGATTCGCGGGTGGTCATGACCCACTCGTTGAGTTGGCGGATGCGTGCTGCATCGCCTCCGCGCCAGGCGGGTATGGCTTGGGCCACGAGTGCAAGGTCGCCGCGCGCGAAGCTCAGGTAGAGCTGGTCGGAGAGCCACTCGATGGCTTTGACTTCCGAATCGATGCCAGCCCATTCGACGGCTGCTTCGACACCCTCGGAATAGGAGAAGCCGCCCACGGGGAGGGCCGGGGATGCTAGCCAGATGAGCTGCAGGAGGCTTTGTGCGTCGGGCATGTCAGCTGTTCGTTTGGCGCTGCTTGGTGGCGCGCCGCTGTTCAGGGCGAGTGCAAAGGCCATCGGGTACTCCCCCTCCGCGAATGTCCCCCGCCTTCGGCTCCTCCTTTATTTCGCTGCGGGGAGTACCCGATGGCCTGTGCACATGGACGCGCTGCTGGTGAGCAGCCGATCAACGACCGCCGTTCATCACGCACACGTCGATGGGGTGCCTTGCGCAGCGAAATAAAGGAGGAGGCCGTAGGCCGGGGGACATTCGCGGAGAAAGGTACCCCGTCGGCGGGTGCGCGCCCCGAATCAGCCATGGTCATCGAGCAGCTCAGGTGCAAGCACCAGCGGCTTCGGACCCTTGGAATGCGAATGACCATGATCATGCGAATGGTCATGGGCACCACCATGCGAATGCTCATGCGACCCATAGGCGCCGCCCTCCGGTTCGAACGCTTCCTCGACCGCGACGACGATGAGGTGCATCGATCGCAGCATGTCGGCGAGCACATGGTCGGGCTCGATCTTCAGGTGGTCGGGCTTGAGCTCGATGGGCACATGCCGGTTGCCCAGGTGATAGGCCGCGCGCGTCAGGTCGAACGGAGTGCCGTGAGCCGTGCAATGCGTGATGCGCAGCACCGGCTGCGGCGCGGCGATCACGCGGAGCAGCGAGCCGTCTTCGGCCACCAGCACATCGCCGCCGCGCACCGCCGTGCCGCGCGGCAGGAACACGCCGATCTGCCGGCCCAGCGAATCGGTGGCGTCGAAACGGCTTTTCTGGCGCACGTCCCAGTCGAGTTCGATGGTGGCGGCGCGCTTCAGCAGCACGGGCGCAAGGCCGCGGCCCTGGGGCATGAGTTTGTTGGCGGTGAGCATGGTGCGAATGGAACGCCAAAGGCGTGAAACGACAGGATGGATACCCTTGAGGATACGCAGCCTGTCAAGCGGGCGCCGGGCCTCTTGTGCAAGACCCTGAGCGCTCCGCTCAGAACAGGAAGTAGCGCTGCGTCAGAGGCAGTTGCACCGCCGGGTCGCAGGTCAGCAAGTGCCCGTCGGCGCGCACGGCATAGGTCTGCGCGTCGATTTCCATCTTCGGCGCGTAGCTGTTGTGGATCAGGTCCTTCTTGCGCACGTCGCGGATGTTTTTTACCGGGCTGAGATGCTTGGCAAGGCCGTAGCGTTCCTTGATGCCTGCGGCCAGCCCGGCCTGCGAAACGAAGGTCAGCGAGCTTTTGGCGAGCGAGCCGCCGTAGCTGCCGAACATCGGACGGTAGTGCACCGGCTGCGGCGTGGGAATGGACGCGTTGGGGTCGCCCATGGCTGCCATCGCAATGGTGCCGCCCTTGATGAGGGTGAAGGGCTTCACGCCGAAGAAGGCGGGCTTCCAGATGACGATGTCGGCCCACTTGCCCACTTCGAGCGAGCCCACCTCGTGCGCGATGCCGTGCGCAATGGCAGGGTTGATCGTGTACTTGGCCACGTAGCGCTTGGCGCGGAAGTTGTCGTTGCGCTCGTTGTCTTCCGGCAGCTTGCCGCGCTGCAGCTTCATCTTGTGCGCCGTCTGCCAGCAGCGCAGCACCACCTCGCCGACGCGGCCCATGGCCTGGCTGTCGGAACTGAACATGCTGATGGCGCCCAGGTCGTGCAGCACGTCTTCGGCGGCAATGGTTTCCTTGCGGATGCGCGACTCGGCAAAGGCCAGGTCCTCGGCAATGCCGGCGTCCAGGTGGTGGCACACCATGAGCATGTCGACGTGTTCGTCGAGCGTGTTCACGGTGTAGGGCATGGTCGGGTTGGTGGAGGAGGGGAGGAAGTTCTCCTCGCCCACCACGCGCAGGATGTCCGGCGCATGCCCGCCGCCCGCGCCTTCGGTATGAAAGGCGCAGATCGAGCGGCCGCCCACAGCGGCAATGGTGTTTTCGACAAAGCCCGACTCGTTGAGCGTGTCGCTGTGGATCGCCACCTGCGTGTCGGTGGCGTCGGCCACGTCCAGGCAGTTGCTGATGGCCGAGGGCGTGGTGCCCCAGTCTTCGTGGAGCTTCAGGCCTATGACGCCGGCTTCGATCTGCTCGTGCAGCGCATCGGGCAGGCTGGCGTTGCCCTTGCCCAGGAAGCCCAGGTTCATCGGAAACGCATCGGCCGCCTGCAGCATGCGCTCGATGTGCCAGGGACCGGGGGTGGCGGTGGTCGCGAAAGTGCCGGTGGCCGGGCCGGTGCCGCCGCCCAGCATGGTGGTCACGCCGGAAGCGAGTGCTTCCTCGATCTGCTGCGGGCAGATGAAGTGAATGTGGCTGTCGATGCCGCCGGCGGTGACGATGTTGCCTTCGCAGCTGATGATCTCAGTGCCCGGGCCGATGACGATGTCCACGCCCGGTTGCACGTCGGGGTTGCCGGCCTTGCCAATGGCGGCGATGCGGCCGCCCTTCAGGCCGATGTCGGCCTTGACGATGCCCCAGTGGTCGAGGATCAGCGCGTTGGTCAGCACGGTGTCGACGGCGCCGCCGGCCGTGGGGCCGCTGCCCTTGCCGTCGCGCGTGCGCTGCGACTGCGCCATGCCGTCGCGAATGGTCTTGCCGCCGCCGAACTTCACTTCTTCACCGTAGCCGCCGGCGCGCAGTGTGTAGTCGGCTTCCACCTCGATCAGCAGGTCCGTGTCCGCAAGACGAACCCGGTCGCCCACGGTCGGGCCGAATATCTCGGCGTATGCACGCCTTCCGATCGTTGCCATGGCTTAGAGCTTTCCTTGAACGAGGCCGCGAAAGCCGTAGACGACGCGGTCGCCCGAAAAATCGACCAGCTCGACGGTGCGCTGCTGGCCCGGCTCGAAGCGCACCGCCGCGCCAGAGGCAATGTTGAGCCGCATGCCGCGCGCGGCTTCGCGGTCGAAGCCGAGCGCGCCGTTGGTCTCGGCAAAGTGATAGTGCGAACCGACCTGGATCGGCCGGTCGGCGGTGTTCTGCACCACCAGCGTGAGTGTGCGGCGGCCGGGGTTGAGCGTGTGCTCGCCGTCGTCGGTAAAAAGTTCGCCGGGAATCATGGTGTCGCGGCGCCTTTGATCAGACGGCCTGCGAGAGCAGCGTCGCGCCCAGCGCCACCACCGCGGCGCCTGTCACGCGCGGCAGCCAGGCATTGGCATGGCGCAGTGCCCAGCCGAGCCCGATGCCCGCCAGGTGCAGCAGCACGGTGGCGCCCACCATGCCCGCCAGCGTCAGCGCGGCGCCTTGCTCGCTCGCGAGTTCGTGCCCGTGCGCCACGCCGTGGAAGATGGCGAACACGCCTACCACCGCCGCGGCTGCCGCGGCCGGCAGGTGGGTGCGCGTTGCAACCAGCAGGCCCAGCACCAGCAGCGAGGCCGCGATCATCGGCTCGACCGCCGGCAACTGCACGCCCGCCAGGCCCATCAGCGCGCCGGCCAGCAGCATGCCCGCGAAAGCCAGTGGCGCCCACAGCAGATCGGGCCAGGCGCGGCGTGCGGCCAACGCACTCCAAAGCCCGACTGCCACCATGGCTGCCAGGTGGTCGGCGCCGGTCAGCGGGTGCAGAAAACCGGTGGCAAAGCCGTGGTGCACGCCGCCGTCGGCGCCGGTGTGGGCGCTGGCCGCGAGTGGCAGCAGCATCGCAATGAGGGCAAGGGTCTTGGAAACGTTGTGGCGCATGACAGGGCTTTCTTGTTCTGGAAAAGAGTCAGACGATGGGTTGGTGGACGGTGACCAGCTTGGTGCCGTCCGGGAAAGTGGCCTCCACCTGGATGTCCGGGATCATCTCGGCGATGCCGTCCATCACGTCGGCGCGGGTGAGCACGGTGCGGCCCTCGCTCATGAGCGCCGCGACGCTCTTTCCGTCGCGCGCGCCTTCCATTACGGCGGCGGAAATCAGCGCGACGGCTTCCGGGTAGTTGAGCTTCAGGCCCCGCGCCTTGCGGCGTTCGGCCAGCAATGCTGCGGTGAAGATCAGCAGCTTGTCTTTTTCGCGCGGGGTCAGTTCCATGAGGGGGCGGCGTCGGGTGCGTGGAGGTCGGCCATTATTGGGCAGGCTTCGGCTTTGCAACAGTCGTGCCGCTGTTCGCCAAAAGACGTATGGATGGCACGAAAGCTGCACCGAAACGGTGTGAGCCCCGCCGAGACTTCCACCACCCCCGACGACGCGCCGCAGCGCATCGTCAAGGTGCGGCGCGACTACAACAGCTGGGTGGCGAGCGAAACGCTCGAGGACTACGCGCTGCGTTACACGCCGCAGCGCTTTCGCAAATGGTCCGAATGGCGGGTGGCCAACACGGCCTTCGGCGCGGCGTCGTTCCTCATCCTGGAGGCGGTGGGCGCCACGCTGCTGGTGCAGTACGGCTTTGCCAACGCGTTCTGGGCCATCGTGGTGACGGGCCTCATCATCTTCCTGGCGGGCCTGCCGATCAGCGTGTATGCCGCCCGCTACGGCGTCGACATGGACCTGCTCACGCGGGGCGCGGGCTTCGGCTATATCGGCTCCACGCTCACCTCGCTCATCTACGCGTCGTTCACCTTCATCTTCTTTGCGCTCGAGGCGGCGGTGATGGCCTATGCGCTCGAACTCGCCCTCGGCGTGCCGCCGGTCTGGGGCTACCTGGTGTGTGCGCTGGTGGTGATTCCGCTGGTCACCCACGGGGTATCGGCCATCAGCCGGCTGCAGCTGTGGACCCAGCCGCTGTGGCTGGTGATGCTGGTGGTGCCGTTCGTCTTCGTGCTGGCGCGCGATCCTGGTGCATTCGCGGGCATCGTGCACTACAACGGTGTGAAAACGGGTGCGAAGGGATTCGATCTGCACCTGTTTGGCGCTGCGCTGACTGTCGGCATTGCCTTGATCACCCAAATGGGGGAGCAGGCCGATTACCTGCGCTTCATGCCCGCGCGCACGGCCGTGAGCGCCCGGCGCTGGTGGGCGGGGGTGCTGGCCGGCGGGCCGGGCTGGGTGGTGCTGGGGGTGCTCAAGATGCTGGGCGGCGCGCTGTTGGCCTACCTGGCCATCACGCACATGGTGCCGGTCGAGCGCGCGGTCGATCCGAACCAGATGTACCTGGCGGCCTACGAGTACGTGTTTCCCAACTACGGCTGGGCCGTGGCCGCGACCGCGCTGTTCGTGGTGATTTCTCAGCTCAAGATCAACGTGACCAACGCCTACGCGGGCTCGCTGGCGTGGAGCAATTTTTTCTCGCGCGTGGCGCACAGCCACCCGGGGCGGGTGGTCTGGGTGGTGTTCAACGCGCTCATCGCCTTCATGCTGATGGAGATGAACGTGTTCGAGGCGCTGGGCGATGTGCTCGGGCTGTTCGCCAATATCGCCATCGCCTGGATGATGGCCGTGGTGGCCGACCTGGTCATCAACAAGCCGCTGGGCCTGTCGCCGCCGGGCATCGAGTTCAAGCGGGCGCACCTGTGGGACATCAACCCCGTGGGCGTGGGTGCGATGGCGCTGGCTTCGCTGCTTTCCATCACCGCGCATCTCGGCGTCTTCGGGCCGCTGGCGCAGGCTTTCTCGGCGCTCATTGCGCTTGGCACGGCGCTGGTGGTTTCGCCGCTGATCGCCTGGGCGACCGGCGGCAAGTACTACCTGGCGCGCGGTTCGGTCGGCAATGGCGCGGTCGCCTTTGCACCGGCCGAGGGCCCGCGGGCGGTTCGCTGGGCGCGCGTCGAGAACGATGTGGACGAGCGCGGTGCCGATGGCAGCTACCAGCGCCTCAAGGTGCAGCACTGCGTGATCTGCGAGCGCGAATACGAGGGCCCGGACATGGCCCATTGTCCGGCCTACCAGGGGGCGATCTGCTCGCTGTGCTGCACGCTCGATGCGCGCTGCGGCGATCTGTGCAAGCCGCACGCGAGCCTTTCGTCTCAGTGGTCGTCGGTGCTTCGCTGGCTGCTGCCGCGCCTCAGCTGGCGCTATCTCGACACGGGGCTGGGGCACTTCCTGCTGCTGATGCTGATCATCGTGCCGGTGCTGGCTGTGGTGTTCGGCGTGCTCTACCAGCAGGAACTGCGCGCGCTGGGCGAAAGCGCGCTGCAGCTCGCGTCGCAGTCGGAACTCGCCGAAGCGCTGGCGGGCGTGCAGCAGTCGTCGTTGCGCTCCGGCTTTCTCAAGGCATACATGGCGCTGCTGGTCATTGCCGGCGTCGTGGCCTGGTGGCTGGTATTGGCGCACCAGAGCCGCAAGGTGGCGCAGGAAGAATCGAACCGCCAAACGCACTTGCTGATGCGCGAGATCGAGCTGCACCGCGCCACCGACCGCGCGCTGCAGTCGGCCAAGCAGACTGCGGAAGAGGCGCGCGAAGTCGCGGAGCAGGCCAAGCTCGCGGCCGAAGAGGCCCGCCGCGCCGCCGACCAGGCCAACCAGGCCAAGAGCCGCTACATCAGCGCCATCAGCCACGAGCTGCGCACGCCCCTCAACAGCATTCTTGGCTATGCGCAGCTCATGGGCGAAGACGCATCGGTGCCGCCGCACCGCCAGCAGGCGGTGGCGGTGATCAAGCGCGGCGGCGAGCATCTGCTGTCGCTCATCGAAGGCACGCTGGCCATTGCGCACATCGAGGCCGGCAAGCTCACGCTGCATGCCAGGCCGATGCGCTTTGCCGACACCCTGCGCGAGCTGGCCGACATGTTCGAACTGCAGGCGGCCGAGAAGGGCCTGCGCTTCCGGTTCGAGACGGCGGGAACCTTGCCCGAGGTGGTACGCGCCGACGAAAAGCGGGTGTGCCAGATCCTCATCAACCTGCTGGGCAACGCGATCAAGTTCACCACCGCGGGCGAGGTGACGCTGCGGCTTTCATACGCACGCGAGTTCGCCTCGGTCGAAATAGAAGACACCGGGCCGGGCATGACGGCCGAAGACATCGAACGCATCTTCGAGCCCTTCACGCGCGGCGATGCGGCCGCGGCCGCAACGCCCGGTGCGGGGCTGGGCCTCACCATCGCGAAGATGCTGACCGACCTGATGGGCGGCGAGATGAAGGTGAGCAGCACGCCCGGGGAGGGCTCGCTGTTCTGCGTGCGGCTCTTCCTGCCGCGCGTGCACGAGACCGCAGGCGCCTTGGGCCGCGCTGCGCCGGCGCAACGCGCGCGGCGCGGCTACGAAGGGCGCCGGCGGCAACTGCTGGTGGTCGACAACGAAGAGGCCGACCGCGACCTGCTCGGCCATGTGCTGGCGCCGCTCGGCTTTGGCCTGCGCACCGCCGCGAGCGGGCACGACGCGCTCGACCTCATCGCAGCCGGCTACCGGCCGGACGCGATGTTCGTCGACCTGGCCATGCCGGGCATCGACGGCTGGGAGACGATCCGCCGTGCGCGCAAGCTGGGCCTGGTCGATGCGCCGGTGGCCATCGTTTCGGCCAATGCCTTCGACAAGGGACTGGAGAACGACGTGGGCATCGCGCCCGAGGATTTCTTCGTCAAGCCGGTGCGGCACACGGAGCTGCTCGACTGGCTCGAGCGGCGGCTCGGCCTGCAGTGGACGGACACGGCTGCGAAGCCGTTGCCCGCCGCCGCGCCGCGCGCCGTGCAGGCGCCTTCGCTTTCGAGGCTGCGCGCACTCGACGAAGCCGTGAGCCTGGGCTACTTTCGCGGCATCATGAACCAGCTCGACGAGATCGATGCCGAAGAGCCCGAATGCAGGGCATGGACCGAGGCGCAGCGCGTGCTGGCCCGCCAGTTCCAGTTCGAGGCCATGGGCCGCGCGCTTGCCGCGGCCGTGAGTGCGGCCTGAAAATTGCGGCGAACATCAACCCCATGGAAACCACACCGCTTGCGAAAACGTTGCGCGACCAAGGCGCCAACAGCGACCTGGTGCTGATCGTCGACGACGTGCCCGACAACCTCGCGGTGCTGCACGACGCGCTGGACGAATCCGGCTACACGGTGCTCATTGCCACCAACGGCGAACAGGCGCTGCAGCGCGCCGCGCAGGCCCGCCCCGACATCGTGCTGCTCGACGCGATGATGCCGGGCATCGACGGTTTCGAGGTGGCGCGCCGGCTCAAGGCCGATGCCGCAACGGCGCACATTCCCATCGTGTTCATGACCGGGCTCACCGAAACAGAGCACCTGGTGGCCGCGCTCGAAGCGGGCGGGGTCGACTACGTCACCAAGCCGATCAAGCCCAAGGAAGTGCTGGCGCGCATGAACGTGCATCTGCAGGGCGCCCGCCGCGCCCGGCAGGACGCGCGCCAGGCCGGGCAGGCGCGCAATGCGCTCGATGCGTTCGGCTATGCCAGCATTACCGTGCGGCTGCCCGAGGGCCGGCTGATCTGGCAGACGGCGCTCGCGCGCGACTTGCTGCAGCGCTATTGCGACACCCGCGCGCCCGAAACACCGCCCGAGGTGCTCGAGTGGCTACGCCGCCATGCGCCCGACGCGAGGGAGCGGGGCATCGAGCCGCCGGCGCTTTCCATCGTGAAGAGCGCCGGGGCCACCTCAAGCGCAAGCAGTCTCAGCCTTCGCCTGCATCGGCAGACCGGGCAGGACGACGATGGCGACGAATGGATGATCGTCATGCGCGAGATTTCGGACACGGGCGTGATCGAGGCCATGAGCCTGAGCCTGAAGCTCACGGCACGCGAGGCCGAGGTGCTTTACTGGGTGGTGAAGGGCAAGACCAACAAGGACATCGGCGAAATTCTCGGCAGCAGCCCTGCCACGGCCAAGAAGCACCTGGAGCGGGTGTACGTGAAGCTCGGCGTCGAAACCCGCACCGCCGCTGCCGGCGTGGCCATCAAACGCATCCGCGAGCTGCAGCCGCAGTTCGAGATCTGAGGCAATCGGCCGGGGCGCTGCCGCGTCACCGCGGCGACTTTCGCCGTCCCTAGAATGCCCGATCCCCGGGATGCAGGCGATGAAGAAGAACAGACTCACAACAACGATTCGACGGCCTCGGCTCGCCTGGCTGCTCCTGGCAGCCTGCGCCCTGGCGAGCGCGGGTGTCCAGGCTGCAGGCCATTTCGACGTCGACGACGCCGGCACGCTCGACGCGGGCCGATGCCAGTACGAAGCCTGGTGGGGCCGTACCGGCTCAGAGCCGGTGACGGTGCTGCACGCCGGCCCGTCCTGCCGTGTGGGGCCCGTCGAGCTGGGGTTGAACATCGACAGGCTCTCGGCGGAGGGCATGCATTCGGTGACCGTGGGGCCGCAGCTCAAATGGAACTTCTTCGGGCCGGCGGCCGGTGCGCCGCTGAGCGCGGCAATTTCGCTCGGCGCCGTGTTCGACGTGACGCGCGGCGGCCGGGCGGGCGGGCAACTGGTGCTGCCGGTCACGTGGCGCCCAGCGGATGGCCTGCAGTTCCACGCCAACATCGGCGCCGACTGGGCCACGGGCACCGGCGTGCGCACGCCGCGCGGCGGGCTGGCGGCGGAGTGGGCGCTCGATGAAAAGGTCTCGCTGATCGCGGAGCGCAGCCGCGCATCGGGCGTGTGGACTTCGCGCATCGGATGGCGCTTCGGCCTCACGCCGCTGATCAGCCTGGACGTGAGCGCTTCCAGGACGGGGGCGGGCTCCCGCGGCGTGAACGGCTTCGTCGTGGGGCTGAACCACGAGTTTGGCTGGAAGTAAGTAGCCGGCCTGGGTCAGCGCAGGTAGCGCTGGATGCGTTTTTCGTCTTCCGCCAGTTGCCGGCGCATGAGTGACAGAAAGTCGCGGGCGGTGGTCGAAAGCACCTTGCCCGCGGGCATGGCCAGCACGCATGAAAAGAACACGTCGACCGAGAGCCGGCGCACCACGAGGCCGCGTTCGGCGTAGTCGAGCGCGGTGATCGGGTTGACGAGCCCCACGCCCAAGCCGCGCAAAGCCATCTCGCACACGCTGGCCGCGTAGGGCGTTTGCACCATCACCCGGAGCGCGACGCCGCGTTCGGCAAGCGCGGCTTCGAGGCCGCGGTGCGAAGGGTCTTCGGGGTTCAGCGCCAGGAAAGGCACTTGCGCGAGCTGCTCCGGCTCGATGCGCTTGAAGCGCGCCAGTGCATGGCCCTGCGGCATCACGACCACACCGGGAAAGCGCGCGAAGGTCGAATGGTCGATGCCTTCGAGCGACAGTTCGTCGGCCATCAGGCCGAAGTCTGAAATACCCTTGGCCACGCGGTCGCGCACGTCCTTGGAGCTGAGCACCTGCAGCGACACCTGCGGCCACGGGCTGTCGCCGCGCTGCGCTTTCAGGCGCTCCAGCGCACGCGGCATGAAGCCCAGCCCAAATGCCGGATAGCAGCTGAGTTCAAGCTGGTTGGTGCCGAAGTCGCGCAGGCTGCGCATGCGGTGCTCGATGGCTTCCATGCCGATGAAGACCCGCTCGACTTCCGTCAACAGCGCGCGTGCCTCGGGCGTGGGCACCAGCCGGCCCCCGGTGCGCTGGAACAGCACCATGCCGGCCTGCGCCTCGAGCCGCTTGAGCGACTGGCTGATGGCGGGCTGCGTCACATGCAGCAGCGCCGCGGCCTTGCGGGTGGAGCCGGCGCGCATCAGGGCGCGGAAGGTCTCTATTTCGGCGAAGCGCATCGATAAGTTTTCTTATCGCTTGAGTATTTCAAGCTAGATGATTTTATTTGCAGATGCCTAAGATTTAGGCACGACTTCCTACCCAAGACCGCCTGACACATGCCCGCGCCCGTAATGCACTTCAAGTTCGCCTCGCCTTCCGAGCCGCCCACCGATTCGCCGGGCACCGCGCGGGCGCGACCGCCGCAGCCGGTGAGAAACCCTGGCTTGCAGGGCTTTCGTTGCCTGCGCTGCGAGGCTCCTTATTCGCTCACCCTGGCGAACGACGGCTGCCCGGCCTGCCGTGCCACGGGCGTCCACGCCGGCTTGCGTGCCAGCTATCTGCCCGACAGCGGCGGCCCGCTGCCCATGCCTTACACGCCAGGTTTCACGCTGGGCGAGGGCGGCACGCCGCTGCTGGAGATGCCGGACCTGGCGCGCGAGTTCGGCGTGGCGCGCCTTGCGCTCAAGGACGAATCGTCCAACCCCACCGGCTCGCACAAGGACCGCATGACGGCCGTGGGCGTGGCCCAAGCGCTGGACTTCGGTGCCCACACGCTGGTGCTGGCCTCGTCGGGCAATGCCGCGATTTCCGCGGCGCACTATGCGTGGGCTGCGGGCCTGGGCTGCGAAGTGGCAACCTACGAAGGCCTGCCGGCAGCCTATGCAGGGCAGCTCGACGCCCTCGGTGCCCGGCGCTACACCTTTGCAGACAACGCTGGCCGCTGGGCGTTTGTGCGTGAGCGCTCACAGCATGCGGGCTATTTCGCGCTGACGAACTACCGCCTGCCCGCATTGGGCAGCGCGCCGCTGGCAATCGAAGGCTACAAGCCCATCGCCCTGGAGTGCCTGAACGAGGGCGGCCTGCCCGATCACATCGTGATTCCGACGGCGCGCGGCGACCTGGCGTGGGGTATCTACGCGGGCTTTCGCGACCTGCTGGCCGCCGGGCGCATTGCGCGCCTGCCGCGACTCTGGCTGGTGGAGCCGTTTGCGCGCCTCTCGCGCGTGCTGGCCGGCGGCGCACTCAATGGCGCGTATCCCGGCCACACCGCGCAGTTTTCCACCGCCGGCTCCACCGTGACCTTTTTGCAGTGGCAGGCGGCCGTCGCCTCCGGGGAGGCGCGGTGGTGGTCAGCGACGACCAAGCCCGCGCTGCGCGGCAGAAGCTCACGGCGGCCGGCGTGAGTGCCGAGCTCTGCGCCGCGGGCGGACTGGACGCCGTTCGCCAACTGCGCGAAGGCGGCGCCATTGCGGGCGATGCCCACGTGGTGCTGATGCTCACCGCCAACGCCTCGCGCGACCCAAGCTGGCCGGACGAGGCCGCCTGAGCTCCCTAGTTACCCAAAGGAATCGAAACCATGCAAGCAATGCAACGCCGCGCCTTCCTGGCTGCCGGTTCGGCCGCTCTCTTCAGCGCCACGGCGCAGCGCGCCTGGGCGGCCTTTCCCGACAAGCCCATCAAGCTGATCGTGCCGTGGGCGGCGGGCGGGAGCACCGACGCCATTGCGCGCGCCATGGCGCAGCGCATGAGCCAGACGCTCGGCAGCACGGTGATCGTCGACAACCGGCCCGGAGCGGCCGGCCAGATCGGCACCGAGGCGGCGGCCAAGGCCGCGCCCGACGGCTACACGCTGGCCATTGTCGAGTTGCCGCACGCCATTGCGCCCGCGGTAACGGCGCGGTTGCCCTACGACCTGCTGCGCGACTTCACGCCGGTGACGATGATCGGCACCTCCCCGCTCGTGTTCTTTGCGGGCATGGACGACGACAGTCGCGACTTCAAGACCTTCATCAAGACGGCTGCTGCCCGACCGATGCCGCCGGCCATTGCGCACAGCGGAGCCGGCACGGTGAGCCATCTGGCGGCCGAGCTGCTGGCGAGCCGCACCAAGATCAAGTTCAACATGGTTCCGTACCGCGGATCGGCGCCGGCGCTTACCGACGTGGCGGCGGGTACGGTGGGCGGGCACTTCGCAACGCTGGCCAGCGGCTCCATCTTGATGGGTGCCAACCGGATCCGCCCGCTTTTGGTGACGAGCGCGCAACGTGTGAGCCTTCCGGGGCTCAAGGAGGTGCCCGCGCTGGCGGAAAGCGGACTCAAGGGGATGGAGATCGACCAGTGGTGGGCACTGGTTGCGCCCGCTACCACGCCACTGGAAGTGATCGAGCGGCTGCGGCGCGAAGCCATCGCTGCGCTGGACCATCCGTCGGTGAGGGAGCGCATGACGTCCCTCGGCGTGCAACTGAAGGGTTCCACCACGGGCGAGTTGCGTGCTTTCATGCGTGCGGAGGCCGAGCGCTGGCAGAAGGTGGCACACGACATCGGGCTTCAACCGCAATAGACGCGATGGGGATGGCCTGGGCGGCGGAGGCCCGGTCGGCCGCCTTTTTCTTTCAGCGCCCGGATTGGACTTTGATCCGGATCGTGTTCACGTCCCAGCCCCGGTTTCGCAGCCGGGTGACCAGCATGGGCGACAGCTGGCGCAACTTGGCGGCCGCGGCGCTGCCGTTGACCAGCAAGCACCACACATCCCCCTCGGCCGGGCCGGCCTGCACGGCCGGGCGCATGGCCGGCGGGATCAATCCCTCGACCGCCCGCAGTCGGTCGCCGGAGTCGCGCGCGCGCGCAATCAGGCTCGCCAGGGTCGGCGAACCTTCGGCGGCCTGGTGCAGCGTGACGGGCGGGACGGAGCGGCGATTCATGGGTAATCCGGAGGGTGGAACAAGGGCAGCTAAAATGCCCGGTTTGCCGACGCTTGCGCCGGCAGATCCGGTCTGGAGCCGCTTGCTTTCTTCGAGGCTTGCATTCGAAGAAGGCGCGCCCAACTGCTTTCACCATATCTTAGGGAATCCGGTCGCAGTGCCTGTTGTGTCAGGTGCACGCCCATCTCCACGCCAATGGCAACCAACTTCCTGACCCAGATTTTCGGCAGTCGCAACGACCGGCTCCTCAAGCAGTATCGCAAGACGGTGGAGCGCATCAATGCGCTGGAACCCGAATTCGAGAAGCTCACCGACGACGGGCTGCGCGCCAAGACTCAGGAATTCAAGGACCGCATCGCCAAGGGCGAAACCCTCGATGCCCTGCTGCCCGAAGCTTTTGCCACGGTGCGCGAAGGCTCCAAGCGCGTCATGAAGATGCGCCATTTCGACGTGCAGCTGCTTGGCGGCATGGCGCTTCACAACGGCAAGATCGCCGAAATGCGCACCGGCGAAGGCAAGACGCTGACCGCCACGCTGCCCGTGTACCTGAATGCCCTGTCGGGCAACGGCGTGCACGTGGTCACGGTGAACGACTACCTCGCCAACCGCGACGCCCAGTGGATGGGCCGCCTGTACAACTTCCTGGGTCTTACGGTGGGCATCAACCTGCCGCAGATGCCGCGCGAGGAAAAGCAGCAGGCCTACGCGAGCGACATCACGTACGGCACCAACAACGAATACGGCTTCGACTATCTGCGCGACAACATGGTGTACGAGCCGGGCGACCGGGTTCAGCGCGCGCTGAACTACGCCATCGTCGACGAGGTGGACTCCATCCTGATCGACGAGGCGCGCACGCCGCTGATCATCAGCGGCCAGGCCGAAGACCATACCGAGCTCTACCTGGCCATCAACAAGGTGGTGCCGCTGCTGACCAAGCAGGAAGGCGAAGCCGATCCGCGCACGGGCGAAGGCGTCACGGTGCCGGGCGACTTCACGGTCGACGAGAAGACGCACCAGGTGTTCCTGACCGAAGACGGCCACGAGAAGGCCGAGCAGCTCTTGAGCGAATTCAAGCTGCTGCCCGAAGGCGCCTCGCTCTACGACCCGGCGAACATCACGCTGATGCACCACCTGAACGCCGCGCTGCGCGCACGGCACCTGTATCACCGCGACCAGCATTACGTGGTGCAGCAGGGCGAAGTGGTCATCGTCGACGAATTCACCGGCCGCCTGATGACGGGCCGCCGCTGGAGCGACGGCTTGCACCAGGCCGTCGAAGCCAAGGAAGGCGTGCAGATCCAGGCCGAGAACCAGACGCTCGCCTCGATCACCTTCCAGAATTACTTCCGCCTGTACGGCAAGCTGGCCGGCATGACCGGCACGGCCGACACCGAGGCCTACGAGTTCCAGGAAATCTACGGTCTCGAGACCGTCATCATTCCGCCGAACCGCATCAGCAAGCGCGAAGACCAGCTCGATCGCGTCTACAAGACCACGCGCGAAAAGTACGAAGCGGCCATCCAGGACATCCGCGAATGCTACGAGCGCGGCCAGCCGGTGCTGGTGGGCACATCGTCGATCGAGAACTCCGAAATCATCGACGGCCTGCTCACCAAGGCGGGGCTCCCGCACCAGGTGCTCAACGCCAAGCAGCATGCGCGCGAAGCCGACATCGTGGCGCAGGCCGGCCGCACGAAGATGATCACCATCGCGACCAACATGGCGGGCCGCGGTACCGACATCGTGCTGGGCGGCAACATCGAGAAGATGATCGAGGCGGTCGAGAACGACGAGTCGCTCGACGAAGCTGCCAAGCAGGCCGAAGTGGCACGCATCCGCGCCGAGTGGACCAAGGACCATGAATTCGTCAAGTCGCTCGGCGGCCTGCGCATCATCGCGACAGAGCGCCATGAGTCGCGCCGCATCGACAACCAGCTGCGCGGCCGTTCGGGCCGCCAGGGCGACCCGGGTTCTTCGCGCTTCTACCTGAGCCTGGACGATCCGCTGATGCGCATCTTTGCGGGCGACCGCGTGAAGGCGATCATGGATCGCCTCAAGATGCCCGACGGCGAAGCCATCGAAGCGGGCATTGTCACGCGCAGCATCGAAAGCGCGCAGCGCAAGGTCGAGGCGCGCAACTTCGACATCCGCAAGCAGCTGCTCGAATACGACGACGTGTCGAACGACCAGCGCAAGGTGATCTACCAGCAGCGCAACGACATCCTCGACGCAGCCGACCTCACGGCGCAGATCGCGGCGCTGCGCGAGGGCTGCTTTGTCGACCTGGTGCGCCAGTACGTGCCGGCCGAATCGGTCGAGGAGCAATGGGACCTGGCGGGCCTGGAGAAGACGCTCTTCAACGAGTGGGGCATCGACATGCCCTTGAAGAGCGAAGTCGAGGCCGCCGAGGCCGTGAGCGACGAAGACATCGTTGAAAAGGTGGTGAAGGCCGCCAACGACACCTTCGACGCCAAGGTGGCGCTGATCGGCCAGGAGAACTTCACCCAGTTCGAGCGCATGGTGCTGCTGCAGAGCATCGACACGCACTGGCGCGAGCACCTGGCTTCGCTCGACTACCTGCGCCAGGGCATCCACCTGCGCGGCTATGCGCAAAAGCAGCCCAAGCAGGAATACAAGCGCGAAGCCTTCGAGCTCTTCGGCCAGCTGCTCGATTCGGTCAAGAACGAAGTCACGCGCCAGCTGATGACGGTGCGCGTGCAGTCGGGCGAGCAGCTCGAGCAGGCGGCGGACGCGCTCGAGAGCCGCGGCGAAAACGTTTCGAACATCACCTACAGCGCGCCGACCGAAACCGGCGAAGTCGAGGTTCGCCTCGACGAAGAAAACCAGCGCCGCATCGCGGCCGCGGGCTTGGGGCTGGGCACGCTCAGCGCCGAGGCGGCTGCCTTTGCGCGCGTCGGCCGCAACGACCCGTGCCCCTGCGGCAGTGGCAAGAAGTACAAGCAGTGCCACGGCAAGCTCAGCTGACCCAGAAAACTCCGGAAGAGAAACCTCCATGCCCGTGAACCTGTCCGCTCCTGATCCTGCCGCCTTGTTCGCGGTGCCCGGCGTCCGCATCGGCGTGGCCGAAGCGGGTGTGCGCAAGGCCAACCGCAAGGACCTGACCGTCGTGCTGATCGACGAAGGCTCGGCGGTTGGAGGCGTGTTCACCCAGAACCGTTTCTGCGCGGCGCCGGTGCAGGTCTGCCGCGACCATCTGGCGGCCAACTACGGCATTCGCGCCATGGTCATCAACACCGGCAACGCCAACGCCGGCACGGGCGAAGACGGCTTGATGCGCACGCGCTCCACCTGCATCGCACTGGCGCGCCACCTCGAAATCGCGCCCGAGCAGATCCTGCCGTTCTCGACCGGCGTGATCATGGAGCCGCTGCCGGTGGATCGCATCGAAGCCGGCCTGCCCGCCGCGCTGGCTGACGCTTCGGAGAACCACTGGGCGCGTGCGGCCGAAGGCATCATGACCACCGACACGATTCCGAAGGCGTTCAGCCAGCAGGTCCAGGTCGGCGGTGCCACGGTCACCATCACCGGCATCAGCAAGGGCGCCGGCATGATCCGCCCGAACATGGCGACCATGCTCGGCTTCATGGCCACCGACGCAAAGATCGACCCGTCGCTGATCCAGCCGCTGGCCAAGCGTCTGGCAGACGCTTCGTTCAACCGCGTGACCATCGACGGCGACACATCGACCAACGACTCGTTCGTGGTCATCGCGACGCAGAAGGCTGCGCACGCAACCATCACCTCGCTGGAATCGGCAGAGGGCCAGGCACTCGTGGCTGCCATGCAGAACGTGGCGCGCCAATTGGCTCAGGCCATCGTGCGCGACGGCGAAGGCGCCACCAAGTTCATCACCATCCAGGTTGAGGGCGGCCGCAATCCGGAAGAGTGCAGGCAAGTGGCTTATGCCGTGGCGCATTCGCCGCTGGTGAAGACCGCTTTCTTTGCGAGCGACCCGAACCTGGGTCGCATCCTGGCGGCCGTGGGCTATGCCGGCATTGCCGACCTGGATCAGACAGGCATCGACTTGTTCCTGGACGACGTGCACGTGGCGGTGAAAGGCGGGCGCAACCCGTCGTACCGCGAAGAAGACGGCCAGCGCGTGATGAAGCAGAGCGAGATCACGGTGCGCATCGGCCTGGGCCGCGGCAACGCGAGCGAAACGGTGTGGACCTGCGACCTGAGCCACGACTACGTGACCATCAACGCCGACTACAGGTCATGAATGAGCAGTTCCAGAAGCTGATCGAGCGCGCCGAGCAGCTGATCGGCCGCATCGAATCGATCTTGCCGCAGCCGCTGGCTGCACCTGCCGACTGGAACGCGTCGATCGCTTGGCGCTATCGGCGCCGCAGCTCGGGCCATGGCGTGCTCGAGCCGGTGAAGCACGTGGCCGCAATGGCGCTCGATTCACTGAAGGAAATCGACGTCCAGAAGGAAAAGATCGAGCGCAACACGCGCCAGTTCGTCGAAGGCAAGCCGGCCAACAACGTGCTGCTGACCGGCGCGCGCGGCACGGGCAAGTCGTCGCTCATTCGCGCATGCCTCCAGGCCTATGCGCCGCAGGGGCTGCGCCTGATCGAAGTCGACAAGGCCGAACTGACCGACCTGCCGGACATCGTCGAGGTGGTGTCGCAGCGGCCCGAGAAATTCATCGTGTTCAGCGACGACCTGAGCTTTGACGAAGGCGAGCCGGGCTACAAGGCGCTGAAGTCGATCCTGGATGGCTCGATTGCGGCGGCCACGCCCAACGTGCTGATCTACGCGACCAGCAACCGGCGCCACCTGCTGCCCGAATACATGAAGGACAACCTTTCGTACACCCACACCGAGGACGGCGAAGTGCATCCGGGCGAGGTGATCGAAGAGAAGATTTCGCTGTCGGAGCGCTTCGGCCTATGGGTCAGCTTCTACCCATTCAGCCAGAACGAATACCTGGCCATCGTTGCGCAGTGGCTGTCGTCCTTCGGTGTGGGCCAGGCTGCCATCGAGGCGGCACGCCCCGAGGCGCTGGTCTGGGCGCTCGAGCGCGGCTCGCGCAGCGGCCGCGTGGCCTACCAGTTCGCGCGCGACTACGCCGGACGGGCCAGCGCATGAGCGCGCAGCCGCAACCCGGGGGCCGCAAGCACACCGAGGTGGCCGTCGGCGTGCTGATCCGCGTGGCCGACGACGCGCTGCTGCTGTCGACTCGTCCCGAGGGCAAGGCATACGCCGGCTTCTGGGAGTTTCCGGGCGGCAAGATCGAGGCGGGCGAAACGGTCGAGCAGGCGCTGCGGCGCGAGCTGCAGGAAGAACTCGGCATCACCATCGGGGGTGCCGAGGTCTGGAAGATCACCGAGCACGACTACCCGCATGCGCTGGTGCGGCTGCACTGGTGCAAGGTGACGGCCTGGAGCGGTGAATTCGAAATGCGCGAAGGGCAGGAAATGCGCTGGCAGCAGCTGCCGCTGGACGTGACGCCCGTGCTGCCCGGCGCGATGCCGGTGCTTGAATGGCTGGCCGAGGAGCGCGGACTTCCTCATGCCGCCGGGTCGGCCGCGTAGGCCTGCCCAAAACAATCAGAACCGCCACAGCGCGTTCAACGACTCCAATAGATGCTACATCCCAAGTACCGACCGGACATAGACGGCCTGCGTGCCATTGCCGTGGCCTCCGTGGTGATCTATCACGCGTTTCCGGGTGTGCTGCCCGGCGGTTTCATCGGTGTCGACATCTTCTTCGTGATCTCGGGCTTCCTGATCTCGACCATCCTCCTGCAGAGCCAGGTGGCCGGCGACTTCAGCTATCGCGACTTCTACGCCCGGCGTATCCGGCGCATCTTCCCAGCCCTGATCCTGGTGCTCTTGGCCACCTTGTGCTTCGGCTGGTACATGCTGCTGTCCGACGAGTTCGCGCAGCTGGGCAAGCAGGTCACGGGTGGCGCGGCCTTCTTTGCCAATTTCGTGTTCTGGGCGGATGCGGGCTATTTCGATACCGCTGCGGAAACCAAACCGCTGCTGCATCTGTGGTCGCTTGGCATCGAAGAGCAGTTCTACATTTTCTGGCCAGTGCTGCTGGGCGTGGCTTAGCGCCGCCGCTGGCCGATGATCCGCGTGATCCTCGCGATTGCGGTGGTGTCATTTCTCGTCAATGTGCTCACGATCCATCCGTTTCGCACCGCGGCTTTCTATTCGCCGGCTTCGCGCTTCTGGGAGCTGATGGTGGGCGGCATTCTCGCGTGCATGCGTCTGAAGCCCGCTGCGCCGAGCCGCTTGCGCAGCCATGTGCAGTCCTTCGTCGGTGTGGGCCTGCTCGGACTGGGGCTTGTGATGATCCGCGGCGACAAGGCCTTTCCCGGCTGGTGGGCGTTGCTGCCCACGCTGGGGGCGGTGAGTTGCATTGCGGCCGGCCCCACGGGCTTCCTGAACAAGTACCTGCTCTCGAACCGCGTGATGGTGTGGATCGGGCTCATCAGCTATCCGCTCTATCTGTGGCATTGGCCGCTGCTCGCTTATGCGCGCATCCTGAGCGATGGAATGCCGTCGCTGCCAGTACGCGCGGGGGCGGTCGTCGCGAGCGTGGTGCTGGCCTGGTTGACCTATCGGTTCGTCGAGCGCTACACGCGTACGCGCACCAGCCCCGGTCTGCTGCGCTGGCTTGCTGGCTTGGGCATTGCGCTCGTGGTCTTGGGCCTGGTGGTGTTCTCTGGCGTGCTGCAGCCGCGCCATCACGACATTCGTCTGCAGCAGATATCGGAGGCAGCCGCGGACGTGGGCTACTACGACGATTTCAAGAACTACGAAATCGGGCGGCATCTGCTCTACCGGGTGGGCAAGGGTCCACGCAAGAGCCTGCTGATCGGCGACAGCCATGTGCAGCAATATGGTCCTCGCGCTGAGGAGCTCGCGCGCACGGTGCCCGACAAGGCCAACACCATCTACTTCGCGACGCAGGGGTCTTGCCCGCCGATTCCCGGTGTTTATGCCGACGCGAACATAGGCTGCGCCGAGCGGCGCACCGCGGTGCTGGAATTTGCCCGCAGCCCCGAGATCGACACGGTGGTGATCGGCGGGTGCTGGAACTGCTACTTCATCGCCGGCGGCGCGCCGGGCTATTACTTCCGTGATGCGAGCGGCGCGGCGCATCAGTTCCGCGGCGGCGACGGCATGGCGCTGGCATTCGACTCGCTCGGCCAGCTGCTGCGCGAACTGTCGAGCAAGGGCAAGAAGGTCTATTTGCTGCTCGACATTCCCGTGAGCCCCGATTTCGAGCCGAAGCGTCTGCTGGAAGGCAGCCGGCTCGCATCCATGAAGGTGACGAGCTCGATGCCGACGCTGCCGATACTGCAGGACCAGCGCGAACTGAACGACAAGCTGCGGCAGATAGGCATTGCGAGCGGCGTGGAGGTGATTGATGCGGTCGCCAACCTGTGCACGGCCGATGGCCAGTGCCTGCGCACCATGCCCGATGGCGCTCCCGCATACAAGGACGCCGGCCATCTGCGGCCCAAGTACACGCGCTCCTTCGCGACTTACATGGACCGCGCGTTGCTGAGCGACGGCAGCGCAGCGCTGAAGAAATAGCGCGGCGGCCGCCGCAGCCAGCTACTGCTTCAGCTTTGGATCGCCGAAGGGTTCGTCGTCCGGCGGCTCTTCGGCGGGCATCCTGAATTCTTCGTTGGCCCATGCGCCGAGGTCGATGCCTTTGCAACGCGCGCTGCAAAAGGGCCGATAGGGGTTGCTGGCGGCGTAGATGCTGTCGCCGCCGCAGGCCGGGCAGCGGACGATCCGCTCGCCGATGTCGTTGTGGGTCCTGCCGTTGCTCATGGCGTGTGTGTCTTGGCGCGCTGCTGCGCTCAGGCGCAGAGCGTGAGTTCGAAGGCGGCGTCTTCCGTGCTCTGGTGCAGGCGGTCGTCGGCCTCGTGGCGCATCATTCGCACCGAAACCATGAGCCGGTTGCCGCTGATTTCGGGCACCAGCCCGAGTGCCGGAGTCGATCCGCAGGCGCAGCAGCTGGAAGCTGCGCCCCTGCGGGAGGTTCTGCTGAAACTGCCCGTGGGTGGCGATCACCTTGTAGGGCACGTCGGCCTCGCGCAGCAGCTTGAGGAGCAGGTAGATCGATTCGGCGAGCGGCGCGAGCGTGCCCGACCAGCGCTCCAGGTCCGTGCGCCGGCTTGCCGTGCTGCGGTGCTGCCAGGCGTAGTACGCGGGCAGGTCGAACTCGCAAGTGCCGCCCGGAATGCCGGCACGGCTGCGGATGCTCATGAGCCACTCGTTTTCGGTCAGCGCCTGGCCGGCCTTGCCGGAGACGCTGTTGAGCGCCGCAAAATTGCGCTCGAGTTGGGTGACGACCTGGTCCAGCGCCGCCTCGGCGATCGCCGGGTTGCCACGGTAGCTGTTGAAGACGTTCTTGTGCTTTTCGAGATCGCGCATCACGTCGGCCTTGAGGTCGGCGCGCGCGGCAACGTCCATGATCTCGAAAATCGTGACCAGGGCGAAATGATGGGAGAGCGCGGATTCGGCGGGCACCAGTTCGCCGAGGCGGCGGAACAGATGCTCCAGCCTCAGGTAGGTCCGGATGCGCTCGTTGAATGGGTACTCGTAGAGGATCACGCGTTCGGGTTCATGTGAGGGACGAGTTCAAGGCGATTTCGCGGCCGCCGGGGTGGGCTGCACTTCACGTACAGCCTCCAGCATACGCTGACCGAAGAGCAGATAGCCGGCGGTGGAGACGTGCGTTTCGTTGGCAGGATACAAGTCCGTGATTTTGAAGCGGTTCTGCTCGGACAGTGTAAAAAGATCCGGCCCGATCTTCAGGTCGTTGAACGTGCTGCGGAACGCGGCGGCATGGTTCTGGTCAAGGTACACCGTGCTCTTGTTGGGCACGACCATCCAGATGACGCGCAGGGATGGCGCCATTTTTTCGGTGAACTTTGCCATGAAGGTGGCGGAGTCCGCGGTGAGCGGGTCCATCAACCGGTCTTCCGCGGTCATGAGCAATTTGTTGCAGGCGACGTGGCTGAATTGCTTGCAGCCGTCGGGCACCGTGCGTGCATCGATGAGAGGGCCCCAGCGGTCGGGTGTGTTGGTCCAGCTCTCGGAGCGTTCAATGGCTCGGGTATTGCGATAGGTCAGCCAGCCTCTCAGCAGTTCCGCGTCCCAATTCAGACGAAAGCCGGTAAGAGCAGGCTTGGACGGGTTTTCGAACGGAGGAGGCGAAGGCACGAACGGGCGCTTCATGCTTGCGCATTCCTTGGACTCCTCGATGCGCCCCTGGAGCAGGCGCTCGATGCTTTCGATGATGACAACCCTGCCCTTGAAGCCGGACTTGCGCACCCAGTCCGAAAAGTCGCTGCACATCGGCCCGGTCTTGTCCCAATGCGTGGTCGCAACGCGGTAGCCGGCGCCGACCAGCTCCGACTGCCAGGCATAGCGGACAGAAAAGCTGTCGCCGATCACGAGCACATCGGCTTCCTGGATCGGAAAAGCCTTGATGTTGGCGTCCGGAATGGGCGGGGGCGGATGGCGCCACCCGAATTCGCGCTCGGAAATTCGCCCGATGCGAGTCAGGTCGCCATAGGGAATCGGGGACAGCAGGCTGATGACCAGCAGCACGCAGCAGACGAGAAAGCCTGCTGCGAAGATGGCGAGCCACATGCGGGCCGGTTTCGTGTCTTCCATGTCAGAACTGGAAATAGAGGAAGGGACTGTAGTTGCCGAATTTCGACACGCACAGGCCGAAGAGGAAAACGCATCCCAACGCCGTCAGCGCTGTTGCAATGCGGTTGAGCGCGGGGCGCCCGGCCAGCGCGGCGACGGATGGAATCCAGCGGTCGAGCGTGATGGTCGGGGGCAGCGCCAGGCAGATGACGAGGCCGGCCAGCATGGTCTGGAAGAACTCGGGCTTGCGGAACGGCACCTTGAACTCGCCGAAAGCGCTGGGAATCACACCGTGCATGCCCAGCATGCCCTTGTAGATCTCGATGGCGGCCGTCATGCTGTCGGCGCGGAACACCACCCACGCAATCATCACGCACAGGAAGGTGATGAACCACCCGAGCGCGCGGCCGAGGCGCGACGAGCTTGTCTTGCCGCGCCGGACCGTGGCGTTCCAGAGATGGTTGACCATGAGGAAGAGGCCGTGCAGCGCGCCCCAGATCACGAAGGTCCATGCGGCGCCATGCCACAGGCCGCCCAGCAGCATGGTGAGGAACAGGTTCAGGTAGCGCCGGGCCGGGCCCTTCCGGTTGCCGCCGAGCGGCACGTAGAGATAGTCGCGCAGAAAATTCGAGAGCGAGATGTGCCAGCGGCGCCAGAACTCGATGATGTTGGTCGACTTGTACGGTGAGCGGAAGTTGAGCGGCAGCTGCACGCCCATGCACAGCGACAGGCCGACCGCCATGTCCGAATAGCCCGAGAAGTCGAAATAGATCTGCAGCGTATACGCAAGCACACCGAGCCATGCGGTGTACAGCGAGGGCAACACACCCTCGTGAACGCCCTTGAACATCATGTCCGCGTACTGCCCGAGCGGGTCGGCAATCAGCATCTTCTTGGCCAGGCCGAAAGTGAAGATGCCCAAGCCGAGCGCGATGTTGCGCGCGTTCACCCGGTAGGTAGCCGGGTTGCCGAACTGCGGCATCATCTGCGCGTGATGCAGCACCGGGCCGGCGATCAGGTGCGGAAAGTAGGTGACGAACAGCACGTAGTGAATGAAGCTGCGCTCATGCACCTTGCCCTGCCAGCAGTCGACCAGGAAGGCGATCTGGGTAAAGGTATAGAACGAGATGCCGATCGGCAGCACGATGTGCAGCAGCGGGATCTGCGAGAGGCCCGCCGCGGCCAGTCCGTCGTTCACGTTCGAAACGAAGAAATTGGCGTACTTGAAGATCGCGAGCACGCCGAGGTTGACCACCAGCGCAATGATCAGCAGGGACTTTCGCTTGCGCTCGTCGCGCCCTGGGGCGGGCGTCAGGCGCAGGCCGAACCAATAGTTGATGCAGATCGACGTCAGCAGCAGCGGAAGGGCCTTGACGCTCCACCAGCCGTAGAAGAACAGCGATGCCAGGGCGAGAAATCCGGCGGCGGGCCGGGCATTGCGCTTGCCGATCAGGAAGAAACCGATCAGGACCAGCGGAAAGAAGACAAAAATAAAGGGATACGAGTTGAAAAGCATCGCGGGGAATGGCACCCCGGTGGCGCCTTCTCTGTCTTGATCGTTGTGCAGCCGCTGCTGCGGCAAGTCTCGAATTATCGCGTGCCGGGCGAAGCCCACAGCTTCCAGAGACTCCGTACCTCTCGGCCGAGTTCCTCCAGGGAGAGCGACTCGTTGAAAATGACCGCATCCGCGGCCTCTCTGCGCAGCTTGCGCGGAGCCTGTTGGGCGATCACGGCGCGCACGGCGTCAGGCGTCCAGCCCGAGCGCGCGATGACGCGGCGCAGCTGCGTGTCCTCGGTCGCATCGATCACGAGCACCCTGTCGACGTTGGCGCGCCACCGGCCGGATTCGACCAGGAGCGGAACGTCGAAGACGACGGGGGCCTGCCCTGCGGCCGTGGCCATGCGTTCCGTTTCGGCGCCGATCAGCGGGTGGAGGATCGACTCGAGGCGCTTCCTGGCGCCGCTGTCGGCGAACACGAGCTGCCGCATGCCGGCGCGATCGAGGCCGCCATCCGGCGCAATCACGGAGTGGCCGAAGGCGGCTTCGATGGCGGGCATCGCAATCCCCCTGGTTCAGCAATGCGGCGCGCGATGGCGTCGGTGTCGACGAGCACAGCGCCCTCGGCGACCAGCAACGCCGCGACAGTGCTTTTTCCGCTCCCGATTCCGCCCGTCAACCCGATGCGCCGCATCACGCGCTTTTTCAACGGATGAATGGGCCGAGCGGGAAGGCGAAAGGAATCCACTGCCGCACGACGTCAGGGCCCGCGACGAGGCAGACCAGGCCCGCACCGGCGAGGAAGGGGCCGAACGCCATCGGAATGTCTTTGTGCGCCAGCTTGCCGACAAGCCGCAGCGTGAGGCCGATCACCGCGCCCACCAGCGAAGAAACCAGGACGATGGCGATGAGGTAGTCGGCCCCGAGCCATGCGCCCAAAGCAGCCAGCAGTTTGAAGTCGCCATATCCCATGCCTTCCTTGCCTGTGGCCAGGCGATAGCCATGGTACACAAGCCAGAGGCTCAGGTAGCCGAACACGGCGCCCCAGACCGCTGAACTCAATGCAACGCCAGTCCACCCCATGGCCGCGCCGATGAGTCCCAGCCAGAGCAGCGGGTAGTTGAGGGTGTCCGGCAGGAACTGCGTATCGAAATCGATCAGGAACTGGCACACCAGCAGCGCCGCGAACGCTGCCCAGAGTGCGCCGGTGGGTGTCAGGCCGAAGCGATAGGCGCAAAGGGCGAAGAGCGCACCCGTGATCAGTTCGACCAGCGGATAGCGCGGGCTGATGAACGTCTTGCAGGCGGCGCAACGCCCCCGCAGCACCAGGTAGCTCAGCACCGGAATGTTCTGGTACCACCGGATCTTGTGCCCGCAAGCCCCGCAGCGCGAAGCCGGCTGAGCCAGGTTGAAAGGCGGCAGGTTCTCGATGGCCAAGGCGGCCTTGTCGGCCGCTGCTTCGAGCCCTGCGGGAGGCGCTGATTTAGGCCCGAACACCAGCGTCCAGAGCGAAGGCGCATCCTTGGACGACATGAGATTGGCCACAGCGTCCGCTAGCCAACTGCGGTACATCATCACCGGGGTACGGTAGATCACCACGTTGAGGAAGCTGCCGACCAATAGGCCCAGCACGCCCGCCAAAGCGGCATCGAACTCCCGCGAAACCAGCATCAAACCACTTGGCCCAGCTTGAAGATAGGCAGGTACATCGACACCACGATGCCGCCGATGATCGTGCCCAGGAACACGATGATGATGGGCTCCATCAGGCTCGAGAGGCCGGCCACCATGTCGTCCACCTCGGACTCGTAGAAGTCGGCGGCCTTGCCCAGCATGTGGTCGATGGAGCCGGATTCTTCACCGATGGCCGTCATCTGGATCACCATCGAGGGGAACAGGTTGACGTTGGTCATGGCCGTGGTGAGGCTGGTGCCGGTCGAGACCTCTTGCTGGATCTTGGCCGTGGCGTCTCCGTAAACGGTGTTGCCCGAGGCGCCACCCACTGAGTCGAGCGCTTCGACGAGCGGAACGCCGGCGGCAAACATGGTGGCCAGGGTCCGGGTCCAGCGGGCCACGCAGGATTTTTCAATGAGAGTTCCGAAGATCGGAACGCGCAGCAATGCGCGGTCCATCACCCGCTGCACTTTTTCGTTGCGCTTCCAGGCCTGCAGGAAGAAGTAAATGCCGCCGCCAATTCCGCCGAAGATCAGCCACCAGTACGAGACGAAGAATTCGCTCATTGCCATCACGAAGAGCGTGGGTGCGGGAAGGTCCGCACCGAAGGAAGTGAACACCTGCTTGAACGCCGGGATTACGAAGATCATGATGATGGCGACCACCACAAACGCCACGACCACCACCGATGTGGGATACATCAACGCTGACTTGATCTTGGACTTGATCGCCTCGGTCTTTTCCATGTAGGTGGCAAGACGGTCCAGCAGGTCTTCCAGGATACCGGCGGCTTCGCCGGCCTCCACCAGGTTGCAATAGAGGTTGTCGAAATACTTCGGAAACTTGCGGAAGGCCGCCGAAAGCGAGGTTCCGGTCTCCACGTCGCTGCGGATGTCGTTCAGCAGCTTGGCAACGCTGGGATTCGCGTTGCCCCGGCCCACGATGTCGAACGACTGCAGCAACGGAACGCCTGCTTTCATCATTGTTGCCAGCTGGCGCGTGAAGATCGCGATGTCCTTGGGCTTGATCGTCTTGCCCGAGCGCATGCGGCGCTTCTTGATCTTGGATGCAAGAACGCCCTGGCGGCGCAATGCGGCCTGCACCTGGTTCTCGCCGGCGGCACGGAGTTCGCCGCGCACCAGCTTGCCGTTGCGGTCCTTGCCTTCCCACTCGTAGACAGATTCCTTGAGTGTGTTTGAAGTGCGCTTGGATGCCACTGTTGCCATTCGATCTCCGATTTCTTACGGTGTGTTCGTTATTCGTTGGTGACCGCCACCACTTCTTCGAGTGAGGTGAGCCCTTGCATGACTTTTCTGAGCCCCGACTGCCGCAGCGAGCGAACGCCCTCGGCTTCGGACTGGCGCGCAATGTCCAATGCGCTGCCGTCGCGCAGGATGATGGCCTGGATGGCTTCGGAGATCGGCATCACCTGGTAGATGCCGACGCGACCCTTGTAGCCGCCGTTGCACGCGGAGCAGCCGACCGGGCGATAGGGCTTCCAGGAGCCATCGAGCTCTTCTTCCTTGAAGCCGGCGTCGAGCAAGGCCTGGCGCGGCACGTCGGCCGGCGCACGGCAGAGATGGCACAAGCGGCGGGCCAGCCGCTGCGCAGTGATCAGGATGACGCTCGACGCAATATTGAACGGTGCGATGCCCATGTTCCGCATGCGCGTGAGCGTGGTCGGCGCGTCGTTCGTGTGCAGCGTCGAAAGCACCAGGTGGCCCGTTTGCGCGGCCTTGATCGAGATGTCGGCCGTTTCGAGGTCCCGGATTTCACCGACCATGATGATGTCGGGATCCTGCCGGAGAAAGGCGCGCAGCGCGGCGGCGAACGTGAGTCCGGCACGTTCGTTGACGTTGACCTGGTTCACCCCGGGCAGGTTGATTTCAGACGGGTCTTCTGCCGTGGCGATGTTGACGCCCGGCTGGTTCAGCAGGTTCAGGCAGGTGTAGAGCGACACCGTTTTTCCGGAGCCCGTAGGGCCCGTCACCAGCACCATGCCGTAGGGACGGCCGATTGCATTCAGCAGCCGTTCCTTTTCATCCGCGTCGTAACCGAGCGCATCGATGCCCAGGCGCGCGCTGCTCGGATCCAGGATACGGATCACGATCTTCTCGCCGAACAGCGTGGGCAGGGTGCTCACGCGGAAGTCGATCACGCGGTCCGGGCCGATCTTGAGCTTCATGCGCCCGTCTTGCGGAATGCGTTTTTCGGAGATGTCGAGCCGGGAGATGACCTTGATCCGCGAGGCCAGCTTGTCCTTGATGAGCGTCGGCGGGCTGGCGATCTCGCGCAGTTCGCCGTCGATGCGAAAGCGCACCCGGTAGTTGTGCTCGTAGGGTTCGAAGTGAATGTCCGATGCGCGCATGCTGACGCCGTCGAGCAGCATCTTGTGCAGGAACCGGACGACCGGGGCATCCTCGACTTCGGCGATGGCCGCCTGCTCGTTCGTATCGCCCGAGGTATCGGCCGTGACGTCGTCGAACTCGAAATCCCCGCCGCCGACGATATTGTTGAGGGTTTCCGACGCGCTGACAGCGGCGGCCTCGATCATTCGCGACAGCTTGTCGTATTCGGCAATGACCCAGTCCACGCCCATTTGCGACGCGAACTTGATCTTTTCCACCGCCTGCTGGTCGGAGGGATCCGCGGTTGCAACGATGAGACGGTTGTTGCGCTTGCTGAGCACCACGATGCGGTATGCAAGGCACAGCTTCGGGTCGAGCAGGTCCTTGGGCAGCCGCTGGTGGTCGATTGCGTCCAGGTCGAGCAACGGGGCGCCGAAGGCGGAAGAAAGCGTGTGGGCCAGGTCGGCGGCCGAGACGGCGCCGCTGCCGGTCAGTTCGGCAATGAAGCTGGTTCGGCTGCTCAGCGACTTCTGATAGATGTCTTCCGCTGTCTTTGCAGGGAGTTTGCCGGCCGAAACCAATGCGCGCGCAAGGCCCGGAAGGGCGATTTGCGTGTTTTCTTTAACAGGAAGTTCGGCGGCAGCCATTCAGCGAATTGCAAAAGATGTGAAAAAATGCTTCACGATCATCGCTGAACACCCGCGTCCTGTAAATCGCTACACAGCAACAGGCACGGGCATTATTGGTGCCAGCCTAAGAGACTGGTCGGGGTGAGAGGATTCGAACCTCCGGCCTCTACGTCCCGAACGTAGCGCTCTACCAGGCTAAGCTACACCCCGATTGGTTGCAAAAAGAGAGAAGTCGTCCTTGCCAACTCTTGTGAGGTGTTCAGGCACGTCGCTCAAGCAACTGAGCCGCCAATTGTAGCAAACCGTCGGCGTGCAAATTGGACGGAAAGTCGCGCAGTGCGTGAATCGCACGTTTCGCTTCGTCGGCGGCGGCGGCACGCGATGCTTCCAGCGCCCCCGTGCTATGGACGATTTCCACGATCTTGCCCAGTTGGGCCGTGTCGCCTGCCTGGATTGCCGCGCGCACCAGTGCGGCCTGCTCGGCGTTGCCGCGCCGCATGGCGAAGATCAGTGGCAGCGTGGTCTTGCCTTCACGAAGGTCGTCGCCCACGTTCTTGCCTGTTTCATGCGCATCCCCGGCATAGTCGAGCACGTCGTCGATGACCTGGAACGCCGTGCCCAGCGCTTGGCCGTAGGTGGCGCAGGCCTCCTCGACTTCGGGCGTGGCGCTGGCCAGAACGGCGGCAAGCCGCGTGCTGGCTTCGAAAAGCTTGGCGGTCTTGGAGCGGATCACGCGCAGATAGGCGGCTTCGTCCAGCGAGGCGTCATGCATGTTCATCAACTGCAACACTTCGCCTTCGGCGATCACGTTGGTCGCTTCGGCCAGAATTTGCATGATGCGCATGTTGTTCGCATCCAACATCATCTGGAAAGCGCGCGAGTACAGGAAGTCGCCGACCAGCACGCTGGCCGGGTTCCCGAACGATTCGTTGGCCGTGGGGCGCCCGCGCCGCAGGGTCGATTCATCGACCACGTCGTCGTGCAGCAGCGTGGCGGTGTGGATGAACTCCACCACCGCCGCCAGGTTGAAGCGCTGCTCGCCGGTGTACCCAAGGGCTCCCGACATGAGCAGCAGCAGTGCCGGGCGCAGCCGCTTTCCCCCTGCGGAGATGATGTACTTGGAAACCTGGCTGACCAGGGGCACGCCCGTATCGAGGCGCCGCGCAATCACACGGTCGACTTCGACCATGTCGCCGGCGATCAAATCCAGCACGGTGGCGGTGGGGGAGGTATCGGCGGCGTGAACTGGCAAGGCGTTTGCGCGCGGCGCGTCTGAGTACGGAAGGTAGCGGCGGCACAAGGCCGGAAGGCGCAGATTATAGGGACGAGCCGGCGGCCGTCCGAGGCCCGCCTGGGCCCAAACCATGTTAGCGCGTGCAAACCGTGCTAGAATCTAGGGCTCTGCGGAATTCGCCGTAGAGCTCATTTCCCAAGAGGTTCACATGTACGCGGTCATAAAAACCGGCGGCAAGCAGTATCGCGTTGCTTCCGGCGAAAAAATTAAAGTAGAACAGATTGCTGCGGATGTAGGCCAGGAAATCGTGATCGATCAGGTTCTCGCAGTCGGCAACGGCAGCGAAATCAAGGTCGGTACGCCCCTGGTGTCCGGCGCAACGGTGACAGTCACGGTACTGTCGCACGGCAAGCACGACAAGGTTCGCATCTTCAAGATGCGCCGTCGTAAGCACTATCAGAAACGTCAAGGCCATCGCCAGCAGTTCACCGAACTGCAAATCGGCGCGATCGCCGGCTAAGGAGCAGATTCCATGGCACAGAAAAAAGGCGGCGGCTCAACGCGAAACGGGCGCGATTCCAAGCCCAAGATGCTCGGTGTGAAGGCCTTCGGCGGCGAACTGATCAGCGCAGGCTCGATCATCGTGCGCCAGCGCGGCACCCAGTTCCACCCCGGCGTGAACGTCGGCGTGGGCAAGGACCACACGCTGTTCGCACTGGTCGACGGCCACGTGTCGTTCGGCGTCAAGGGCGCACTGAACAAGCACATGGTCAACGTGACCCCGGCATAAGCCCAGGTCACTTCGATCAGCTCGAAGCCCCGCTTTGCCGGGGCTTCTTCATTTGTACACTGGATACCCCATGAAGTTCGTCGACGAAGCCTTCATCGACATCGCCGCTGGCGATGGCGGCAACGGCTGCGTGTCGTTCCGTCATGAAAAATACAAGGAATTCGGCGGCCCCAACGGCGGCGACGGCGGCCGCGGCGGCCATGTCTACGCGGTGGCCGATTCCAACCTCAACACCCTGGTCGACTTCCGCTATTCGCGCCGCCACGAGGCCAAGCGCGGCGAGCACGGCATGGGCTCCGACATGTTCGGCGCGGCCGGCGACGACATCGTCCTGAAGATGCCCGTCGGCACCATCATCAGCGATGCCGAAACCGGCGAAGTGCTGTATGAGCTGCTGAAAGAAGGCGAAGTCATCACCATTGCCAAGGGTGGCGACGGCGGCTTCGGGAACATGCGCTTCAAGAGCGCCATCAACCGCGCTCCCCGCCAGAAAACGCCTGGCTGGCCCGGCGAAAAGAAAAGCCTCAAGCTCGAACTCAAGGTGCTTGCCGACGTCGGCCTGCTCGGTATGCCCAATGCGGGCAAGTCGACGCTGATCAGCGCCATCTCGAACGCCCGCCCGCGCATTGCGGACTATCCCTTCACCACGCTGCATCCGAATCTCGGCGTGGTTCGCGTGGGCCCGGAGCAGAGTTTCGTGGTGGCGGACCTTCCCGGCCTGATCGAAGGCGCTTCGGAAGGGGCCGGCCTGGGCCACCTGTTCCTGCGTCACCTCCAGCGGACCCGCCTGCTGCTGCACGTGATCGATCTTGCACCGTTCGACGAGTCCGTCGATCCCGTGGCGCAGGCCAAGGCCATCGTCGGCGAGCTGAAGAAGTACGACACCGCGCTCTACGAGAAGCCGCGCTGGCTCGTGCTCAACAAGCTCGACATGGTGCCCGGCGACGAGCGCGCGGCTCGCATCAAGGACTTCGTGAAGCGCATGCGCTTCAAGGGTCCGGTGTTCGAGATCTCCGCGCTCACGCGCGAGGGCTGCGAGCATCTGGTGCAGGCGGTGTATCAGCACATCAAGGCGCAGCAGGTAGCTGAACAGGTTCCGGCCGAGGTCGATCCGCGCTTCACCGAATTGCCGCCCGATCCAAACTGAGAGCCGCGCGGCCTCGCCGGGCATCCGATGCCCGCTTCGAGGCCGATGCAACACCAGCTTTCCACACATAGCAGAACAAGCAGCTTTCAAGACCGACCGCCACAGCCTCAAATGACCTCGAATTCCGGATCCACTGCATTGCGGGACGCCCGCCGAATCGTCGTCAAGGTGGGCTCGAGCCTCGTTACCAACGAAGGACGGGGCTTGGACGAGGGCGCCATCGGCGAATGGTGCCGCCAGCTTGCGGCGCTGGTGCGCGATGGGCGAGAGGTCGTGATGGTGTCGAGCGGCGCCATTGCCGAAGGCATGAAACGCCTTGGCTGGCGCACCCGGCCGCACGAGGTGCACGAGCTCCAGGCGGCCGCCGCCGTCGGGCAGATGGGCCTGGCCCAGATGTACGAGACCAAGCTGCGCGAGAACGAAATGGGCAGCGCGCAGGTGCTGCTGACCCATGCCGACCTCGCCGACCGCGAGCGCTATCTCAATGCACGCTCTACGCTCGTCACGCTGCTGAGGCTCGGCGTGGTGCCGGTCATCAACGAGAACGACACCGTCGTCAACGACGAGATCAAGTTCGGCGACAACGACACGCTCGGCGCACTCGTCGCCAACCTGGTCGAGGCCGATGCGCTCGTCATCCTCACCGACCAGAAGGGCCTCTTCACCGCCGATCCGCGCAAGGACCCGGACGCCAAGTTCGTGCACGAGGCGGCGGCGGGCGATCCCGCGCTCGAAGCCATGGCGGGCGGAGCGGGCTCCAGCCTCGGCCGCGGCGGCATGATCACGAAGATCCTGGCGGCCAAGCGCGCCGCCGGCTCCGGCGCTTCCACCGTGATTGCCTGGGGCCGCGAACCCGACGCCCTGCTGCGCCTGGCACGCGGTGAACCGATTGGCACGCTGCTGGTTGCACAGACGGCCAAGCACCAGGCCCGCAAGCGCTGGATGGCCGACCACCTGCAGCTGCGCGGCTCCGTGACCGTCGATGCCGGCGCCGCGGGCAAGGTGCGCGCAGAAGGCAAGAGCCTGCTGCCCATCGGCATGACGGGCGTCTCGGGTGAGTTTTCGCGCGGCGATGTGATTGCCGTGCGCGACACCGACGGCGTCGAGCTGGCCCGCGGCCTGGCGAACTACTCGAGCGTCGAAGCCCGCCTGCTGTGCCGCAAGCCCTCATCGGAGTTCGAGCGCTTGCTGGGCTATGTTGCGGAGCCAGAGATGGTGCACCGCGACAACATGGTGTTGATGCCGAGCTGATGAAAAACGGGGCCCAAGGCCCCGTTACTGTTTCACTGAACTTCGCGAACCGGATTGCGCAGGTTTCGCACCATGTCCCCGACCGAATTGCGCGGCGCATTGCCGCGGCACAGCGCCTGGGTCGACAGTGCCTTCGCGTAGCGCGAGTTCAGGTCGTCGATGCGCTTCCACTCGGGCGTCTTGGTTTCCTGCCAGGTCCCGTTGTTGTAGCGGGCATAGCTCTTCATCTCCGCGGTCGAACAGCGCACGCCTTCGTAGAACGCGTTGGCGCCCCCGCCGTTGCGGTTCTGCGCCACCACCACGTAGCGCACGATGCCGTCCGGCGTGATGGCGATGGTGTTCGGATCGACGCCGAACTTCAGCGTCATGTAGGGAGGCATCTCGATCGGCAGCAGACGGCTCTCGCTGAATGCGGGCGGCGGTGGCGCCGTGGTTTCCGCCCACTCGGTGTCCGCCTCGGTCCGCTTGGGCGGCGGCGGCATGCCGGACTGCGCCCAGTCGGGGTTGTCGGTGTCGTGCTTGCCCGATGCGCATCCGGCAAGCACGGCCACGCACAGGAGAAGCAGGGCGCGTTCAGCGTTGCGACGGAAGGAAAGGCGCTTTGTTGTCGGGAGAAGAAGGTTCATCGCTCACTGAAGGAATGTCGGGATGCGGATCGAAACTGCCGCCGGGCGGCAGGTCCAGGCCCGCGGGCGCGCCGCCGTCTGGCGTGTGGCGCTCGAACTCTCGCGCGCGCACATTGCTGCGCAGAAAACGGTTGCGGAAATCCTGCCGCGGCAGGTAGCGAGCGAGCTCGGTCAGTGCCATCTCGTAGACGCCGCGTTTGAATTCGACGACCACATCGAGCGGCACCCAGTAATCGTGCCATCGCCAGGCGTCGAACTCGGGGTGGTCGGTCGCACGCAGGTTCAAGTCCCAGTCGTGACCGATCAATTGCAGCAAATACCAGATTTGCTTCTGGCCCTTGTAGTGGCCCCGTGCGTCACGGCGAATGAACCGATCCGGCACCTCGTAGCGCAACCAGTCACGGGTACGGGCCACGATGCGCACGTGCTCCGGATGGAGCCCGACTTCCTCGTGCAGTTCCCGGAACATGGCTTGTTCGGGACTTTCCCCGCGGTCTATGCCGCCTTGCGGAAACTGCCAGGAATGCGTGCGAATGCGTTTGCCCCAGAAAACCTGGTTTCTCTGGTTGAGCAGGATGATGCCGACGTTGGGCCTGAAGCCGTCCCGGTCGAGCATAATCAAACCCCAATTTTTGAACTGAGTCGATTATGCATGCCGGGTTGCGCTCGGCAAGCGGCCAGTTCGAGGCTCACGGGTTCCCGGAGGTCTCTCCCGGCGCCTGTTTTCCCTACGACTTTGAATCCACCAGCGCGATCCCCGATGAAAGCTTCCCGATTTTTTGTCTCCACCCTCAAGGAAGCGCCGGCCGACGCCGAAGTCGCGAGCCATCGGCTCATGATGCGCGCCGGCATGATCAAGAAGCTCGGCACCGGCATCTATACGTACATGCCCATGGGCCTGCGTGTGATCCGCAAGGTCGAGGCCATCGTGCGCGAGGAAATGAACCGCGCCGGCGCCGTCGAGCTCACGATGCCCGTGGTGCAGCCGGCCGAGTTCTGGCAGGAGACCGGCCGCTTCGACAAGATGGGCCCCGAGCTGCTGCGCATCAAGGACCGGCATGACCGCGACTTCGTGATTCAGCCGACCAGCGAAGAAGTGGTGACCGACATCGCGCGCCAGGAAATCCGCAGCTACAAGCAGCTGCCGAAGAATTTCTATCAGATCCAGACCAAGTTCCGTGATGAGCGCCGTCCGCGCTTCGGCCTCATGCGTGGCCGCGAGTTCATCATGAAGGACGCCTACAGCTTCGACCGCGACCTGGACGCCGCCAAGGCCAGCTACCAGGTCATGGCCGATGCGTATCGCCGCATCTTCGACCGCTTTGGCCTGCGCTACCGTGCCGTGGCGGCCGACAGCGGCGCCATTGGCGGCGACCTGAGCGAAGAGTTCCAGGTGATTGCCGCCACCGGCGAAGACGCCATCGTCTATTGCCCCGAGAGCAATTACGCCGCCAACATGGAAAAGGCCGAGGCGCTGCCCCCGGCCGGCCCGCGCCCGGCCGCGGCCAAGTCGCTCGAGAAAACGTCCACCCCCGGCAAGAGCACCTGCGCCGACGTGGCCGAGCTGCTCGGCGTGCCGCTCTCGACCACGGTCAAGTCGCTGGTGCTGGCAACCGACATCGTCGACGAGGCCGGCAACCTGAAGGGCTCGCAGGTGTGGCTGCTGCTCCTGCGCGGCGACCACGACATGAACGAGATCAAGGTCAGCAAGGTGCCGGGCCTGGACAAGGGCTTCCGCTTCGCGACCCTGGCCGAGATCGAAGACCACTTCGGCTGCAAGCCCGGCTACCTGGGCCCGCTGAACCTCAAGAAGGCCGTCAAGCTCGTGGCAGACCGCGAAGTTGCCGTCATGGCCGACTGGATCACCGGCGCCAATGAGATCGACTTTCACATGACCGGCGTCAACTGGGGCCGCGACCTGCCCGAGCCCGAGCTCGTGGCCGACCTGCGCAACGTGGTGGCGGGCGACGCTTCACCCGACGGCAAGGGCGTGCTCGCCATCGAGCGCGGCATCGAGGTCGGCCACGTGTTCGTGCTCGGCACCAAGTACAGCAAGGACATGAGCGCCACCTATCTTGACGAAGCCGGTAAGCCGCAGTTTCTCGAGATGGGCTGCTACGGCATCGGCATCACGCGCCTGCCCGCCGCCGCCATCGAGCAGAACCACGACGAGCGCGGCATCATCTGGCCGGACGCGCTGGCGCCGTTCACCGTGGTGGTCTGCCCCATCGGCATGGACCGCAGCCCCGAGGTCAAGGTAGCCGCCGAGGCACTCTACGAGCAGCTGCTCGCAGCCGGTGTCGACGTGCTGCTTGACGACCGGGGCGAACGCCCGGGCGCGATGTTCGCCGACTGGGAGCTGATCGGCGTGCCGCACCGCGTGGTCATTTCCGACCGCGGCCTCAAGGAAGGCCAGCTGGAATACCAGCATCGACGCGACACCGCGGCCACCAAGGTGCCGGCCGCCGGCATCGCCGAGTTCATCACCGGCAAGCTCGCGAAATGAGCGTGGAGGGCGGCCTCTCGCGACGCCAGTGCCTGGGCGTCGCCGCGGCGGCGGGTGCCTTGGCGGCGCTGTCGCTGCCGCAGGCCGCCCACGCCGGCGCGCAGATCGAAGAGCCGCTGATCGACTCGGTGCGCACCGCGCTGAGTTCGGCCATCCACAACAAGGCGCCGCCGGTTCCCGAGTTTTCGAGCACCGAAGCCCGCTTGAACTATCTGCGCTGGCTCGGCGAAATGAGCGAGCGCCTCAAGAAGAAGATTGCCGACTGGCCCACGCGCAAGGAGTTCCTGCAGACCGTCTGGTATGAAGCCAAGCGCTCCGGCCTCGACGTGAGCCTGGTGCTGGGGCTCATCCAGGTCGAGAGCAACTTCCGCAAGTTCGCGGTGTCCAGCGCCGGTGCGCGGGGCTACATGCAGGTCATGCCGTTCTGGACCCGCGTGATCGGCGACAGCGACCCCGCCAAGCTGTTCCACATGCAGACCAACCTGCGCTTCGGCTGCGTCATCCTGCGCCACTATCTCGACCGCGAGAAGGGCGACCTGTACATGACCCTCGGCCGCTACAACGGCAGCCGCGGCAAGTCGCCGTACCCCAACGCCGTGTTTGCCAACCAGCGCCTCTGGACCTTCGTGGAGAGAGACCGCGCAGCCGCCTGATCACTGCGCGAAGACTGGGGGCGAGCTAAGTGCGTGTGACCATCACCTGGTCGATGCGGTAGCTGTCGACGTCCATCACCTCGAAGGTGTAGCCGCCCCAGCTCACGCTGTCGGTGCGCTTGGGCACGCGGCGCAGCATCACCATCAGGAAGCCCGCCAGGGTTTCGTATTCGTCCGAATGCGGCAGCTCGTCGATGTGCAAGGCACGCTGCACATCCTGGATCGGTGTCACGCCGTCGATCAGCCACGAATTCTCGTCGCGCTTCACGATCTGCTCTTCGTCCGGCAGCGACACCAGATCGCCCATCACCGTGCTCATCACGTCGTTCAGCGTGATCACGCCCACCACCAGGCTGTACTCGTTGACGATGATCGCGAAGTCTTCATGCGCCTGCTGGAACTGCTCGAGCACTTCGGTGAGCGACAGCCGGTCGGGGATGACCAACGCCTTGTGCAGCGGCAGCCCCTTGTCGAAGGCCAGCGGCTGCCCGCTCAGCACGCGCTGGAACATGTCCTTCGCATCGACATACCCGAGCACGTGGTCGATGTCGCCGTCGCACACCGGGTAGGCAGAGAAAGGCTCGGCCACGATGCGCGCGCGCAGCACCGACTCCGGGTCGTCGTGCAGAAACCAGGCGATGTTGTCGCGCACCGTCATTACGCTGCTCACCAGGCGCGTGTCCAGTTCGAACACATTGGCGATCACCTGTTGCTCGCGCACCGCGAGCACGCCCGCGCGCGCGCCGGCCTCGGTCATGGCCAGGATGTCGGCCGAGGTGATCTTGTCGTCGCGCACGAGCGGCATGCCCAGCACCTTGAAGAGCATGTCAGTCGAACGGGTGAACAGCCACACCAGCGGCTTGAACGCCGTGATCAGCAGCAGCATCGGCCCGACCATGCGCACGGCGATGTGCTCCGGGTTGCTCATGCCCAGCCGCTTGGGAAACAGGTCGGCGAAAACCAGGAACACCGCGATGACGATCACGAACGAGCACAGGAAAGCCACGTTCGCCGAGGCTTCCACACTCATCCAGTTCTCGAAGAAGCGCGCGAAGTACGGGCTGAGCGAGCCCTCACCCACCACGCCGCCGAGAATGGCCACCGCGTTGAGGCCGATCTGCACCACCGTGAAGTAGTGGCCCGGCTGCTCCTGCACGCGCAGCACGCGCTCGGCCCGCGGGTCGCCGTCGTCGGCCATCTGGCGCAGGCGCAGGCGCCGCGACGCGGCAAGAGTGATCTCGGCAAGTGAGAAGAATGCGCTCATCGCGATCAGAAAGACGATGATGAGCAGGCTTTGGGTCAGGGTCATGGTGGCACTTCGAAGAGTGCCATGGTGCCATGGCCCGGGCACGTTCCAGCGAACACTGCGGAACCGGCTTTGCCGGGCCGCCGGTGTTGCCCCCGGAAAGGGGAAGGGAGAAGCGACACGCAGTGCGCGCAGCCGGGGAGAGCCTACATCCCGCCGTGCGGGTGCGTCGGATCGACCCAGAGCACCGATTCCGGTTTTTCCACCGGCTCGATGTCGAGATTGACGGCCACGGCCTCGCCGTCGCTGCGGCACAGCACGCACTCGAGCGGCTCGGTCGCGCTGGCGTTGATTTCCTGGTGCGGCACGTAGGGCGGCACGTAGATGAAGTCGCCCGGTCCGGCTTCGGCCGTGAACTCGAGCTTTTCTCCCCAGCGCATGCGCGCGCGGCCGCGCACGACATAGATCACCGATTCGAGAGGCCCGTGGTGATGCGCGCCGGTCTTGGCATCGGCATGGATGGTGACGGTGCCGGCCCACAGCTTCTGCGCACCGACGCGGGCAAAGTTGATGGCTGCCGCCCGGTTCATGCCGGGCGTCTGGGCCGTGTTGACGTCGAGCTGGTTGGCCGCGACCACGCGCACGCCGTCGTGCTTCCACGCCGGCGCCGGAGCGCCATCGTGCGAGTGGCCGTCGTGGTCGTGGCTCATGGCGGGCCTGAAAAGAATCAGGCGGGGTTGCTGCCGCCCAGCACTTGCTGCAGCTCGCCCGATTCGTACATCTCCATCATGATGTCCGAGCCGCCCACGAATTCGCCCTTCACGTAGAGCTGGGGAATCGTCGGCCAGTTGCTGTATTCCTTGATGCCCTGGCGGATGCCGTCGTCTTCGAGCACGTTGACCGTCTTGAGCGTCTTGGTGTCGACGCCGACCGCCTTGAGGATCTGGATGGCACGGCCGGAAAAGCCGCACATCGGAAAGCTCGCGTTGCCCTTCATGAAGAGCACGAGGTCGTTGGTCTTGACGAGATCGTCGATGCGTTGTTGAGCGTCGGACATGGGGACTCCTGAAAAAGTGGGCTTGAGGGGATTATTTCACCGGGCGCCAGATTCCGCCGGAACAGCGCGCGATGCCGGCAAGGTCATCGCGGCTTTGGACTTCCGCGAAACCGCGTGTTTCCAGCAACTGGCGCACGGCCGCGGCCTGGTCATGGCCGTGTTCCAGCAGCAGCCAGCCGCCTTCTGCGAGGTGTGAGGGCGCGTTCTGCACGATCTGGCGGATGTCGTCGAGCCCGTCGGCCCCTGCAACCAGCGCGGCCGGGGGCTCGTGCCGCAGCGCGGGCAGATGCGGATCGTCGATGGCGATGTAAGGCGGATTGCTGGCAATGACCGTGTAGCCGTGGGCCGCGCCCTCCAGCCAGTTCGCCTGGCTGAACCGCACCGGAAGGCCGAGGCGCTCGGCATTGGCCTGGGCGACGGCCAGTGCGTCGGCGCTGGCATCGACCGCGTCGACCTGCGCGTCCGGCCGCGCATGCTGCAGCGCCAGCGCGATGGCCCCGCTGCCGGTGCCCAGGTCGAGCACGCGCGGGGCATCACGGCCTTCGAGGCATTCCAGGGCCCACTCGACCAGCGTTTCGGTGTCGGGGCGCGGCACCAGCACCCGCGCGTCCACTTGCAGCGAGAGGCCGTGAAATTCCTTTTCGCCGAGCAGGTAGGCCACCGGCTCGCCCTTCCGCCGGCGCGACAGCCGTTCCGAGAGCATGGACCACGCCGCATCGGACATCGCATCGGTGTCGTGCGCCAGCAGCCACGCGCGGTCGTGCGGCGCGCGGCCCAGCGCATGGAGCAGCAGCAACTGGGCATCGAGCCTGTCGATGCCCAGCGCCACCGCCGCAGCCAGCGCCTGCGCCACGGTGGACGGCGCGGTGGCAGTCGTCATCGTCACGCCGGCAGGCTCGATTCGAGCTCGGCCAGCTGCTCGGCCTCGCGCGCCGCGCGCAGGGCGTCCAGCACGTCGCCGAGGTCGCCCTCCATGATCGCCAGCAGCTTGTAGAGCGTGAGATTGATGCGGTGGTCGGTGAGCCGGCCCTGCGGAAAGTTGTAGGTGCGAATGCGGTCCGAGCGGTCGCCGCTGCCGATCAGGCCCTTGCGCATGGCCGCATCCTTGGCGGCGCGCTCGCTGCGCTCCTTCTCCTGGATGCGCGCGGAGAGCACCTGCAGCGCCTTGGCCTTGTTGCGGTGCTGGCTGCGGTCGTCCTGGCACTCGGCCACGATGCCGGTCGGAATGTGCGTGATGCGCACCGCCGAATCGGTCTTGTTGATGTGCTGGCCGCCGGCGCCGCTAGCGCGGTAGGTATCGATGCGCAGGTCGGCCGGGTTGATCTGCACCGCCACCGTTTCGTCGGGCTCGGCCAGCACGGCCACCGTGCAGGCGCTGGTGTGGATGCGGCCTTGGGTTTCGGTGGCCGGCACGCGCTGCACGCGGTGGCCGCCCGACTCGAAGCGCAGGTGCCCGAACACGTCGTCGCCGACGATGCGGATCACCACTTCCTTGTAGCCGCCGAGCTCGCTTTCGCTCTCGCTCACCACCTCGCAGCGCCAGCCGGCGCGCTCGCAATAGCGCGTGTACATGCGCAGCAGGTCGCCAGCGAACAGCGCCGATTCGTCACCGCCAGTGCCGGCACGGATTTCGAGGAATGCGTTGCGCGCATCGTCCGGGTCCTTGGGCAGCAGCAGGCGCTGCAGTTCTTCCTCGAGTTGGGTCAGCTCGGCCTCGGCACCCGCGATTTCTTCCCGCGCCATCTCGGCCATGTCGGGGTCGTCGAGCATTTCGCGCGCGCCGGCAATGTCGGCTTCGCGCTGCTTGTAGCGTTCGAAGCGGCCCGCAATCTGCGTGATTTCGGCATGCTCGCGCGAGATGGTGCGGTACTGCGCCATGTCGCTCATGATGTCTTCGCGCGACAGCAGGAAGTCGAGTTCGCCGAGGCGCTGCGCGTAGCGCTCGAGTTGGTGGCGCAGAAAAGGTTTCACGTCGAGAGGGGCCGAAAAAGAAGGAGGGAGCGCGGCTCGCGGCGGCAAGGCGCGGGATGGCCGCGGCAACCAGGCCGGGCCGGCGGCGGCAAGCGTCGCTAACGCTCTTTGCGCAGGAAGAGCCGCGAAATCGTCTGGGCCGTCTGCTCGCGCGAAGCCGCGTCGCCCGCATGCAGTTCGGCCAGCGCGCCGTGCAGCATCTTCTGCGTGAGACCGCGCGACATGGCCTCGAGCACCGCATCGACCGATTCGCCCTTGGCCAGCAGCTTGCGCGCGCGGGCCATCTCGGCGGCGCGCCACTCGTCGGTCTGGGCGTTGAGCTGCTGAATGAGCGGCACCGTGCCGCGCTGGCGTAGCCAGTGCATGAAGCTTTGCACGCCGGCGTCGATGATGACCTCGGCCTGCGCCACCGCCGCCTGCCGGTTGGCCTGGCCCTGCTGCACCACCTGGGCGAGATCGTCCACGGTGTAGAGATAGATGTCTTCGAGCGCTTTCACTTCGGGCTCGATGTCGCGCGGCACCGCCAGGTCGACCATGAACATCGGGCGGTGCTTGCGGGCCTTCAGCGCGCGCTCCACGGCGCCCAGGCCGATGATGGGCAGCGTGCTCGCGGTGCAGCTCACCACGATGTCGAATTCCGCAAGCCGGCTCGGCAGGTCGGCCAGCCGCATCGCCTCGCCGCCGAAGCGCGAAGCCAGCTTTTCACCGCGCTCCAGCGTGCGGTTGGCAATGGCAATGGACTTCGGGTCCTTGGCCGCGAAGTGCGTCGCGGCCAGGTCGATCATTTCGCCCGCGCCCACGAACAGCACGCGCGTCTGGTGCAGGTCTTCGAAGAGCTGCCCGGCCAGCCGGACCGCGGCAGCCGCCATGCTGATGGAATGCGCGCCGATCTCGGTGGCGGTACGCACTTCTTTCGCGACCGCGAAGGAACGCTGGAACAGCTGGTTGAGCGTGCTGCCGAGTGCGCCGGCGGTTTCGGCCGCGCGCACGGCATCTTTCATCTGGCCGAGGATCTGCGCTTCGCCCAGCACCATGGAGTCGAGCCCGCTGGCCACGCGGAACGCATGGCGCGCAGCTTCGTCGTCGTGCAGCGTGTAGGAGTGCGAGCGCAGCAGCGCCGGTGCCACGCCGCCGTTTTCCGCCAGCCAGCCGACCGTGTGGTCGAGCGCGGCGTGCTCGGCGGCGCAATAGATCTCGGTGCGGTTGCAGGTCGAGATGATCGCGGCCTCGACCTGCGGATGGCGGCCGGAGGCGAACGAACTGCGCAAACTCTGCAGCGTGGGGGCCAACTGATCGAGCGCGAACGCGAAACGACCGCGCAGATCGAGCGGCGCGGTCGTGTGGTTCAACCCGAGGGTCCAGACTGACATATCTCCTGATTATAAAATCAGCAGGAGCTGCGCGGCTGCCGAGGGGTTTGCCGCATAACCAGCAACACGAAAGGGCGCCGCGGGCGCCCTTGGCTTTATCTGGCGGTCCTCGCCTCGACTCCTCCCTTTACTTTCCCCCTCCATGTCCCTCTTGGATCTACTCAACCACCTGCTCAACTTCGTGGCGCCTGCCCTGGCCGTCGGGTTCATGTGCGCGCTGGCGGGCCGGGTTTTCGGCCGCCGGGCGGCAGGTGCGCCATCCTGGTGGGTCCAGGGGGCAATCAACTTCGGCGTGGGGGTGCTGGCGCTTGTGGGCGGGCTGGTCTTTTCTGGTCGCGATGGCGCGATGCTCACCTACGCAGTGCTTGTCGCGGCCTGCGCTACAAGTCAGTGGACAGTCTCGAAAAGTTGGCGGAAATAGGTCAGTAGGGAAACAATTGTTACGCGTTGCGTGTCAAGATGTTACTTAGGTTAATATATTAATTGGAGTGGTAATTTTTCACACTTGAGAACGATTTTGGGCAAACTGCCTTGAGCATGCATTGGCAAGACGGCCCACGGACGGTATAGATGTATTTGCATCCTCTTATTGCCAGCGTTCCCCAGGAAGAACGGGCAGCGTTTGTCCAGCGCATCGAACTTCGTTCCTACCGCCGAAACGAGGTCGTGCTGGGTGCGGATGACTGGACCGACCGTGTGTACTGCGTTGCCACCGGCCTGCTGCGGGTGGTGGTGCAAGGCAGCGAAGACAGCGGCGATGTCACCACCGACTTCATCCGCCAGGACGATCTCTTCCTGAATGCCGCCCCCATCGAGGAGCGCTACCAGCCCGGCGCCATGCTGATTGCGGCATTGCCCACCTCTCTCTACCTTGTGCCCACGCTGGAGCTGCGCGCCCTGTGCGAGCGGCACCCTGCCGTGACCATGGGGCTGCTCGAAGTGGTGATGAAGCGCACCACGGTGCTGCGCAGGCAGATCCGGCAGATTTCCTCGGCCTCGTCCGAGCGGCTTATCAGCCGCATCCTGCATGAGCTCACGGTGCTGGCCCCGGGCACCGGCGGCGGCTACGACAAGCGCATCACCCAGTCGGTCATCGCTTCTTATTCAGGGCTTTCCAGGATGCAGGTCAACAAGACCATGCGGGACCTGGAACGCCGCGGCCTGGTCAGGCGCGACGAGCACGGGGTCTACGTTCCGCCGCACTTCGCGTCGTCGGACTTCCAGGAGCTTGCGCCCGGCGAGGCGAGCCCTCCGAGCCCGCCCGCGAACCCGCCCGGCGAGGTGGGCCCATCGTTCTTTTCGGAATTGTTCGAGGCGCCCAAGTCGGGCAAACCCCGCAAGGGCTGAGCCGCTCGAGGCGGCCGCTGCCTGGTGTCCCTGGCTAGCCGACCGCCAGCCGGGTTCCCGTGCCGCTTGCGGATTTGCGGATGCCGTCCGGCCCGTAGAAAGGCTGGGCGCTGGCCTGCAGGTAGTGCAGTGCGTTCTGCGTGAAATCCAGCTGGCTGTACACCATCGAACCGTTGCGGCGGTTGTCCGCCCTGGCTTGCTCCGCAAGCTCGACCAGTGCCGTCCACGCGGCGATCGACGCTTCGCCGTCGGCAGCCGCGGCCGCATCGGCGCCCGTGCGGCCGGGTTCGAATCCGCGCGCGACCTGGGCCGACTCGCGGGCCTGGTCGAGTGCCGCCATGCGGTCGAGCAGGCCTGTCTTGCGTTCGGTCAGCTGGGGCAGCTCCGCGAAGCGGCCGTTCTTCATAGCGTCCGCTTCCTGGTCGAGCAGGGCCAGGAATTCCTCCACGCAGGACTTCTCCGCCAGCAGGTGAACCAGCATGGTGCTCACAGCTTTCCGTTTTCGTGCAGCAGTTCGCGCACGCTGCTCAGCAGGCCGCGGGCGATCCGCTCGGGATGAATTTCATAGCGCCCGGCCCGGATGTCCTCGCGGATGGCCGCCACGCGCGCAGCGTCGAAGTCGGCGTTGGGCGCGTCGGGCAGCGAATGCACCTGGCCCGACGAGAGCTGCACCACGTCCTTGCCGCCCTGGACGGCCTCGGTGCCGCTGGCTGGCGATGACGATGCGCCCTTGCTGGTTCGGGTGAGCAGGGTGGCCGAAGGGGCGGATGGATCGATTTTCAAGATGGTTCCTCAAAGGGCTGCCTTGTGTATCGGCAGGTCGGGCCAAAACTTTAGGGCTTGGCGCATTGCGCGGTGAATTCGGCTACTGCGCCAGCCGGATCTGGCCTTCCTCGTCGGCCACGCCGCTGACCAGGCGGCCGTCCAGGGTCTTGGCCCGCACTGTGGAGCCCGCCCCGGCGCTGGTCATCGCCCGGGCTTCGGTACTGACACTGTAGCCCGGTCCCTCGGCAACGACCTTCACCGTCTGGCCCTGCTGGATCACGGCCACGCCGCGCACCAGTTCGCGCCGCAGCGGCGCCCCCGATGCAATGCGGTTGGCCGCCACCACGCCTTCGAGCTCCGCGGCGTCCGTGACGACGGAGCGGGGCAGGGCGGTGAGATCGCCGTTGCGCGCGGCAAAGTCGCCCGCGGCCAGGGCCTTTCCGGTTTCGATGTTCCGCAGCGCGACGAAGTAGCGCCCTTCGACCGCGACGTGGGCCAGCACGAAGCGGGTCCATGGCTTCTGGTCCGAATGGCAGCGCAGGCCGACCGACACGCGGCCCCAGGCCGCCGCGCCGCGAGGCAGAAAAGCCTCGAGCGCATCGCAGGGCGGCAGCGGGCCGGAGCCCGGAGCCTCCACGCGGATGCCGACCTTGCCCGGCAACCCGGCGGTCTGCGCCTGCAGCAACTTGTCCACGGCGGCGCGCGCGTCGCCTTCAAGTGGCGCCGCGGCAACGGATGTGGCCGCCGCAAATCCTGCCGCCAAGGCTGGCAGCACGATCTTCAGGAGGCGCTTGTGGGAGTGGGGTTTTTCCATCATGGGTGCCTGGCAATTCTAGGAAGACGCACCCGATCCGAAGATTCGAAGTGCACCCCAAATGCCCCTTTGTTCGGCCCATTGCGAAAGCAGTGCATGCATAGACTCGCTTTCCATCAGTCGCCATGCCCGCCAGGGACGCGATGCCACAAATGATGGAAACACATGATCGACAAGCTGGACGCGGCACTGCGCTTCAACCGCGAAGCACTCAATCTTCGGACACAGCGCCAGGAAGTGCTGGCCGCCAACATCGCACACGCGGACACGCCCAACTACAAGGCGCGTGACTTCGACTTCGCCAGCCGCCTCACGCAGGCGGTAGAGCAGGGGCGCGGAGGGCAGTCGGTGCAGATGGCCGCTACCTCGTCGCGCCACATCCAGGGCCAGGCCTCCTCGATGCCCGACCGCGACCTGCTGTACCGCGTGCCGAGCCAGCCCAGCATCGACGGCAACACCGTCGAGATGGATGCCGAGCGCATCAACTTCGCCGACAACGCGCTGCGCTACGAGACCAACCTCACGGTCGTCAGCGCCAAGATCAAGTCGCTGCTCGCCGCGGCGCAATAAGCACAGGAGAGCTACGCATGCCGCATCCCAGCGCATCCATGAACATCTTCAGCGTGGCGGGCTCCGCCATGTCCGCGCAGTCGCAGCGCATGAACGTGACCGCGAGCAACCTCGCCAACGCCGAAAGCGTGGCCGGTCCCGACGGCAAGCCCTACCGCGCCAAGCAGGTCGTGTTCGAAGTGGTCTTCCGCCTCCGGGCAGCAGGACATCGGCGGCGTCAAGGTCGCGCGCGTCGTTGAAGACGCCTCGCCGCTGAAGATGGTCTTCGACCCGAAGAACCCGCATGCGAACCCCGAAGGCTACGTGTCGATGCCCAACGTCAACGTGGTCGAGGAGATGACCAACATGATCTCCGCCTCGCGCAACTACCAGGCCAACGTCGAGGTGCTGAACACCGCCAAGACCCTCATGGTCAAGACGCTGAGCATCGGCCAGTAACCCGTACACCCACACACAAGCCATGGCCATTTCCGACACTTCCTCCATCTCCGGGCTCAACGCAGCCACCGCCGCATCCAGCGCGGGCAATACCTCCGAGGTGGACAGCGAACAGCGCTTCCTGAAGCTGCTGGTGACGCAGCTCAACAACCAGGACCCGCTCAACCCGATGGAGAACGCGGAGCTCACCTCCCAGCTCGCGCAGATGAGCACCGTGAGCGGCATCGAGCGGCTCAACACGGCGCTGAACGGCCTGGTCAACCAGACCGGTGCCAACCAGGTGCTGCAGGCGGCGTCTCTCATCGGCTACAACGTGCTGTCGCCCGGCAACACCATCGGCACCACCGAACCGAAGGCCGGCGAAGAGCCGGCGGCCGTGCCCTTTGCGGTGCAGCTGCCCGGCACGGCCGGCGAGGTCGAAGTGAAGATCGTCAATGCCGCCGGCCACACGGTGCGCACCATGTCGCTCGGCTCGATGACCGAAGGAGTCAACGCCGTGAGCTGGGACGGCAAGGCCGACGACGGCACCGTGGCAGCGCCCGGTTCGTACACCTTCACGGTTTCGGCCAGCAACAACGGCACCGACGTGAAAGCCACCTCGCTGGTCTTCTCGCAAGTGGCGGCAGTCAAGCAAGGCGCCGACGGCATCACCCTCGAGCTGATGTCGGGCAACAGCATCGGCCTGGCCGATGTGCGCATGTTCCTCTGAGTACCTCCCGCATGTGTTTTTCATTGGCAGCGGCCTTGGCGCCGCGAGCCGCTTCCATTTTTTCCTCGCACTGAAACAAGGATTCGATCATGGGCTTTTCCCAAGGTATCAGCGGCTTGTCCGCAGCCGCCGCCAACCTGGACGTCATCGGCAACAACATCGCCAACTCCAACACCGTCGGCTTCAAATCGGGCGCGGCAACGTTCCAGGACGTGTATGCGGGCTCGCGCGTCGGCCTCGGCGTTGCGGTGTCGGGCATCGTGCAGAACTTCACCCAGGGCTCGGTGCAAACCAGCAGCCGGCCGCTGGACATCGCCATCCTCAACGGCGACGGCTTCTTCCGGCTCAGCAGCCCGAGCGGCGAGGTGATGTATTCGCGCAATGGCCAGTTCACGCGCGACAAGGACGGCTTCATCGTCAATGCCGCCGGCCTGCGCCTCACCGGCTATGGCGTTTCCGCCACGGGCGGCCTCGACGGCGGCACGCCGGGCCCGCTGCAGGTTCAGACCACCGCCATGAACCCGAAGGCCACCACCGCCATCGAAGCCCGCTTCAACCTGGACATGCGCGGCACGGTGCCCACCAAGACGCCGTTCTCTCCCACCGATTCGGACACCTTCAACTATTCGAACGCGCTCGGACCGATCTTCGATTCGCTCGGCAGCCCGCATGAGCTCGGCGTCTTCTTCGTGAAAACCGGCGCCAATGCCTGGAACGTGTACGGCGCGGCCGACGGCGCCGCGCTCAACGGCGGCGCGCCGATCTCCACGATGACCTTCGACGGCAACGGCAACCTGCTCACGCCGGCGGGCGGCTCGATCACCCTGCCGACGATGAACTTCGGCAACGGCTCGGTGGCGCTCAATGCCACGGTGGACCTGTCGGGCACCACGCAGTTCGGCAACGCCAACGAAATCAACGCGCTCAAGCAGGACGGCTACACCTCCGGCACGCTGACCTCGTTCTCCATCAACCCCGACGGCACCATCACCGGCAAGTTCTCCAACGAACAGACCACGCTGATGGGGCAGGTCGTGCTGACCTCGTTCGCCAACCCCAACGGCCTGGAGCCCAAGGGCGAGAACGTCTGGGCCGAAACGCTGGCCTCGGGCCAGCCGCTCACCGGCACGCCGGGTGCGGGCACCAAGCAGGGTTCGCTTGCTTCGGGCGCGCTCGAGGCCTCCAACGTCGACCTGACCTCCGAGCTCGTCAACCTCATCGTCGCGCAGCGCAGCTACCAGGCCAACGCGCAGACGGTGAAGACGCAGGACCAGGTCGTCCAGACGCTGATCAACATCCGCTGAGTAGCTTATGGACCGCATGCTGTATGTCGCGATGAGCGGCGCCAAGCAGGCGATGGAGCAGCAAGCCTCCGTCGCCAACAACATGGCGAACGCCTCCACGCCCGGATTCCGCGCGCAGATCAACAGCTTTCGCGCAGTGCCCGTGACCGACGGCGGCCCGGAAGCGTCGACGCGCTCCTACGTGGTGGCCACCACGCCGGGTGCCGACTTCAGCCATGGTCCGCTGACCGAAACCGGCCGCGCACTCGATGTGGCGGTGCACGGCGACGGCTGGCTCGTGGTGCAGACGCCTGACGGCGGCGAAGCCTACACCCGCGTGGGCAACCTGCAGGTGAACGCCGAAGGCCAGCTCACCACCATGGGCGGGCGCGCAGTGCTCGGCGATGCCGGCGCACTCGTGGTGCCGCCCGGCTCCGCCGTATCCATTGCCGCCAACGGCCTGGTTACGGCGCGCGGCGCCGGCGATCCGGCCATCGGCATTGCCGAAGTGGGCCGGCTGAAGCTGGTCAACCCGCCTACGGTCGATCTGGTGCGCGGCGCCGACGGCCTGTTTCGCATGCGCGAGGGCCTGCCGCCCGCCGAAGCCGATGCCGCCGTCACGGTGACCACCGGTGCCGTCGAAGGCAGCAACGTCAACGGCGTCGAGGCCATGGTGGCCATGATCGCCAACGCCCGCAGCTTCGAAATGCAGATGAAGTCGATGCGCACCGCGGACGACAACGCGCAGTCGGCCAACAAGCTGCTGGCGTACGGCTGAAGCCTGCGCCCTACATAACTCCCAAGGAATTTTCACCATGATGCGCTCGCTCTACATCGCCAAGACCGGTCTCGATGCACAACAGACCCAACTCGACGTGGTGTCGAACAACCTCGCCAACGTCGGCACCACGGGCTTCAAGCGAAGCCGTGCCGTGTTCGAGGACCTGATGTACCAGAACCTGCGCCAGGTCGGCGGCCAGACTTCGGACCAGACCCGCCTGCCTTCGGGCTTGCAGGTGGGCACCGGCGTGCATGTGGTCGCCACCGAGCGCATCCACTCGCAGGGCAACCTCACCAAGACCGACAAGCCCACGGACGTTGCCATCAACGGCGGCGGCTTCTTCCAGGTGCTGATGCCCGATGGCACCACCTCGTACACGCGCGACGGTTCCTTCCAGACCGACCGCGACGGCCAGCTGGTCACGGCCAGCGGCTTTCCGGTGCAGCCGGCCATCACGCTGCCTGCCAATGCCACCAGCCTCACGGTGGGCCGCGACGGCATCGTGTCGATCACGCAGGCCGGCTCCACCAACACGGTGCAGGTCGGCCAACTGCAGCTGGCCACGTTCCTGAACCCGGCCGGCCTGCAGAGCAAGGGCGAGAACCTCTATGCCGAAACCGACGCATCGGGCGCACCCAACCAGGTGAACCCCGGCATCGACGGCGCCGGCATCCTGAGCCAGGGCTATGTGGAGGCGTCGAACGTCAACGTGGTGGAAGAGCTCGTGAACATGATTGCCACCCAGCGCGCCTACGAGATCAACAGCAAGGCGGTCCAGACCTCGGACCAGATGCTGCAGCGCCTCGCCCAGTTATGACCCGCCTCAACCTGCGCCTGGCGCTGTCGGTTGCCGCCGTGCTGGCCTCGGGCTGCGCGCAGGTTCCGCGGGAGCCGCTGGTGCACCAGCCGATGACGGCGCGGGCCGAGAACATGGCTTCTGCGCCGCGGCGCGCGAACGGCGCGATCTTCCAGGAGGGCCCCGGCGGCAGCGCGCTGTTCGAAGACCGCAGGCCGCGCAACGTGGGCGACATCCTGACCATCGTCATCAGCGAACGGGTCAACGCCAGCAAGAACTCCGGCGCAACCGCGAGCCGCACCGGCAGCCTGGCCGCCGACTTTGCCGGCGGCATTCCCAAGCTGCTGGGTTCGCTGCTCGACGGGCAGGACGCCAAGCTGTCCGGCGGCAACAAGCTCGATGCCAAGGGCGGCGCCAACGCCAACAACACCTTCAACGGCGTGATCACGGTCACCGTGGTGGACGTGATGCGCAACGGCAACTTGCTGGTCAGCGGCGAGAAGCAGATGGGCATCAACCAGGGCACCGAATACATCCGGTTCTCGGGCGTGGTGAATCCGCGCACGGTCTCGGGCAACAACACCGTGCCGTCCACCCTGGTGGCCGACGCACGCATCGAATACACGGCCAAGGGCTACATCGACGAAGCGCAGCACATGGGTTGGATGCAGCGCATCTTCCTCAACGTGATGCCGTTCTAGCACCATGAAAAACATCTGCAATACCGTGCGCCGTATCGGCCTGCTGGCGCTGTGCGCCATGGCCCTGCATTCACCTGCCCAAGCGGAACGGCTGAAAGAACTGGCAAGCATCCAGGGCGTGCGGGACAACCCGCTGATCGGCTACGGCCTGATGGTGGGGCTCGACGGTACCGGCGACCAGACCATGCAGACGCCGTTCACCACGCAAAGCCTGAACAACATGCTGCAGCAGCTCGGCATCACGATTCCGCAGGGCGTGAACATGCAGCTGAAGAACGTGGCGGCGGTGATGGTCACGGCCACGCTGCCTTCGTTCGCGCGCCCCGGCCAGAACATCGACGTGACGGTGTCGTCGATGGGCAATGCCAAGAGCCTGCGCGGCGGCACGCTGCTCATGACGCCGCTCAAGGGTGTCGACGGGCAGGTGTATGCCATTGCGCAGGGCAACATGGTGGTCGGCGGCGCGGGCGCATCGGCCAACGGCAGCAAGGCCCAGATCAACCAACTCAGCTCGGGCCGCATTCCGGGCGGCGCGCTGGTCGAGCGCGGCGTCGAGGCGCCGGTGGGCGGCGAAGGCACGTTCTCGCTCGAACTCAACCGGTCCGATTTCGGTACGGTGCAGCGCGCGGTCGATGCCATCAACCGGCAGTTCGGTCCCGGCACCGCGCAGGCACTCGATGCCCGCGTCATCCATGTGCAGGCCCCCGCGCCGCAGGAGCGCGTCGGCTTCCTCGCGCAGCTCGAAAGCCTGGAGGTCACGCCCACTCAGGCTGTGGCGCGCGTGGTGGTCAACGCACGCACCGGCTCCGTGGTCATGAACCAGGCGGTTCGCGTGAACGACTGCGCAGTGGCGCACGGCAACCTCTCGGTGGTCATCAACACCGAACCGGTGGTGAGCCAGCCCAACGCCTTCGCAGGCGGGCAGACCGTGGTCGGGCAAACCTCGCAGATCTCGATCAACCAGGGCGGCGGTGCATTGCAGATGGTGCGCGGCGGCGCCTCGCTGGCCGACGTGATCAAGGGCCTGAACAGCCTGGGCGCGAATCCGCAAGACCTGGTGTCCATCCTGCAGGCCATGAAATCCGCCGGCGCGCTGCGCGCCGAGCTCGAGATCATCTGAGCACCGGCATGGCAATCACGGAAAGCAGAAGCGGCGCGCTGGACCAGCGCCTTGCACTCGACGTACAGAGCGTCGATGCATTGCGCCACACCGTTCGCACCTCGCCTGAAGAAGGCCTGAAGCAGGTGTCGCGGCAGTTCGAGGCGCTGTTCATGAACATGGTGCTCAAGAGCATGCGCGAGGCCACGCCTTCGAGCGGCCTGCTCGAGAACCGCGACGAGAAGGTCTACCTCTCGATGCTCGACCAGCAGCTGGCGCAGAACCTCTCGGGCCGCGGCGTCGGCCTGGCCGAAGCCATGCTCGCGCAACTCAGCCGCGCCTCCGCGTCGGGCGGTGAATCGGAAGGCGGCATGGAGGCCATGCCTCTCGCGCCTCGCGCCGGTGGTTTTGCGCTCACGCCGCAGTCGGGCATTCCCGTTGGCTCGGCGCCGTCTTCACCGGTGCCGGCACGGGCGCCGGCCGCATCGGTCGACCTGAGCATCTACCAGCGCAACAGCGAGCGTCCGGCCACGGCCACGGCCACGGCCGCCGTCGCATCGCTGCAAGGCAATGTCGACAGTTTCGTGCAGCGCATGGGCGGCTCCGCGCAGGTGGCCAGCGCCGCCAGCGGCGTGCCCGCGCCGCTCATCCTTGCGCAGGCCGCGCTGGAGTCGGGCTGGGGCAAGCGGGAGATCCGCGCCGACGACGGCACGCAGAGCTTCAACCTGTTCGGCATCAAGGCCGACCGCAGCTGGAAGGGCCCGGTGGTGGAAACCACCACCACCGAATACGTGGACGGCGAACCGCAGCGCATGCGCGCCAAGTTCAGGGCCTACGCCTCGTACGACGAAGCCTTTACCGACTACGCCAAGTTCATCACGCGCAATCCGCGCTACGCCAACGTGCTGGCGGCCGACACGCCGGCAGAAGCCGCGCACGGCCTGCAGAAGGCCGGCTACGCAACCGATCCCCAGTACGGGCAGAAGCTCGTTCGCATCATGCAGAAGTTCAGCTGAAGGAATTTATATGACAGAGATCATGACCGCCCCCCACAAAACCACCGCGGCGCGGCGGCGTCCGCCGTTTCGAGCCGGCTGGAGGTCGTGACCTTCACGCTGGGCCAGGAAGAGTACGGAATCGACATCCAGAAGGTGCAGGAGCTGCGCGGCTACGACGCGGTGACGCGCATTGCCAATGCGCCCGAATACATCAAGGGCGTGGTGAACCTGCGCGGAATCATCGTGCCGATCATCGACATGCGCATCAAGTTCCAGCTGGGCGCGCCGACGTACGACCAGTTCACGGTGGTGATCGTGCTGAACATCGGCGGCCGTGTGGTGGGCATGGTGGTGGACAGCGTGTCGGACGTGATCACGCTGAGCGCAGAGCAGATCAAGCCCGCGCCGGAGATGGGTGCCGTGCTGGACACGGACTACCTGATCGGGCTGGGCACGCTGGACGAGCGGATGCTGATCCTGGTGGACATCGACAAGCTGATGTCCAGCGACGAGATGGGCCTGATCGAAAAAGTCATCTGACGTTGACGCACACGGAGCAACCGAAATGAAGAACCTGAAAATCGGCACGCGGCTTGGCATTGGTTTTGCGCTGGTGCTGGCGCTCATGGCGTGCATCGCAGGCATCGGTGTGTTCCGTTTGCAAGGCGTGGGCCACGCAGTGCAGGAGATGGTGCAGCGCTCGCTCGTAAAAGAGCGGCTGGCCGCCAACTGGCTGCTGAACACCAGCAGCAACAGCGTGCGCACCTTCGCACTGGTCAAGAGCAACGATGCGCAAGTGCAGGAGTACCTGCAAAAGCACATGAGCAAGACCAGCGCGAGCATTTCCGAGACGCAGTCGAAGCTGGAGGCCATGCTCGACTCGCCCGAAGAGCAGGCGATCAGCGCCGACATCAAGGAAAAGCGCACCCAGTACGTGGGCCTGCGCAACACCATTCTCAAGCTCAAGGCCGATGGCAAGCAGGACGAGGCGGCCCAGCTCACCAACGACAAGCTGGTGCCGATGCTCGACGTGTACGACGCGAGCATCCGCAGCATGCTGACGCACCAGGCCGAGCGGATCGACAAGGCGGCGGAGGCCGTGGAAGGCCTGAACCACGCGGGCCGCGCCAACGTGATCGTGCTGGCCGTGGTTGCGCTGCTGCTCGGCGCCGTGCTGGCATGGCTCCTGACCCGCAGCATCACGCGGCCGTTGAACGAGGCGGTGCGCGTGGCGCAAACCGTGGCGGACGGCGACCTCACGAGCCACATCGAATCGTCGTCCACCGACGAGACGGGCCTCTTGATGCAGGCGCTGAAGAACATGAACACGAGCCTGGCCAACGTGGTCGGCGGCGTGCGCACCGGCACCGACGCCATCGCCACCGCCTCGGGCCAGATTGCCGCGGGCAACCAGGATTTGTCTTCCCGCACCGAAGAGCAGGCCAGCTCGCTCGAAGAGACCGCTGCCTCGATGGAAGAACTCACCAGCACCGTCAAGCAGAACGCGGACAACGCTCGCCAGGCCAACCAGCTGGCCCTCTCGGCCTCCGAAGTGGCCATCAAGGGCGGCAACGTGGTGGGCCAGGTGGTCGACACCATGGCCTCGATCAATGCCTCGTCCAAGAAGATCGTCGACATCATCGGCGTGATCGACGGCATTGCCTTCCAGACCAACATCCTGGCGCTCAACGCGGCAGTCGAAGCCGCGCGCGCCGGCGAACAGGGCAGGGGCTTTGCCGTGGTCGCATCCGAAGTCAGGAGCCTGGCGCAACGCTCGGCCGCCGCCGCCAAGGAAATCAAGGGCCTGATCGACGACTCCGTGGGCAAGGTCGACGTGGGCAGCGCCCTCGTGGGAGAAGCCGGCAAGACGATGGAAGAGATCGTGAGCGGCGTCAAGCGGGTGGCGGACATCATCGGCGAGATCACGGCAGCCAGCCAGGAGCAGAGCACCGGCATCGAGCAGGTCAACCAGGCCATTGCGCAAATGGACCAGGTGACGCAGCAGAACGCGGCGCTGGTCGAAGAAGCGGCGGCTGCCGCCCAATCAATGCAGGAGCAAGCCGCCAGCCTCGTGGAGGCGGTGAGCGTGTTCAGGCTGGAACCCGGAGCGCAGCCGCAGCGCAGGGAGTTGGCGTTTGCCGCGCCGGCAGCGCGAACGGTGTTCGGGCCTCTCAAGGCCGTTCCCAAGGTTCAGCGGCCGGCTCTGGGCGGAAAAACCGAGGCTGCCGCACCCCGGCAACTGGCCACGGCCGGCACGGCGGGTGGCGACTGGACAGAATTTTGAACTAATGGCCTCAAGTCTTGCGCGCATCTGCCGATAAACCTATCGGTAGCACCGCACAAAAGACATCCACCCTAGGAAGAGACTATGTTCAACCGTTTGAATTCCCGCGGCCTTCGCATCGGCCAGAAGCTCGGGCTGTTCACGGCCAGCGCCATCATGGGCGTGGCGGCCCTGACAGCCCTTTTCCTGATTTCGGAGCGCAAGCTCATCATGGAAGAGCGGCAAGCCAGCGTCCGCCAGGTGGTGGAAAGCGCCCATGGCCTGCTGGCCCATTACCACGGCCTCGTGGCCAAGGGCACGCTGACCGAGCCGCAGGCGAAGGAACAGGCCATGCAGGCGATTCGCGGCCTGCGCTACAGCGGCAGCGAGTATTTCTGGATCAACGACATGCAGCCGCGCATGGTGATGCACCCCATCAGCCCGGCGCTCGAGAACAAGGATCTCTCTTCCAACAAGGACGCCACCGGCAAGCGGCTGTTCGTCTCTTTCGTCGAGACCGTCAAGGCCAACGGCGCGGGCTTCGTTCCCTATCTCTGGGCCAAGCCGGGCAGCGACAAGCCGGTGCCCAAGGTCTCCTACGTGAAGGGCTTCGAACCCTGGGGCTGGATCATCGGCTCGGGTGTCTATGTGGACACGGTGCAGACCACGATCATGGGCCGGATCATCACCCTGTCGATTGGTGCGGCGGTGCTTGCCGCAGGGCTGCTGGCCCTCGGCTGGGCAATCTCGCGCGGCCTGCTGAAGCAGCTCGGCGGAGAACCCGCGGACGCGACCGCCATTGCGCACCGCATCGCCGACGGCGACCTGGCGGTTCGTATCGAGCTGAAGCGCGGCGACCAGGCCAGCCTGCTGCATGCGATCCAGGGCATGCGCGACAGCCTCGCCAAGGTGGTGGGCGAAGTGCGCACAGGCACCGACGCCATCGCCACGGCCTCGGGCCAGATCGCCGCAGGCAACCAGGATTTGTCTTCGCGCACCGAAGAGCAGGCCAGCTCGCTCGAAGAGACGGCTGCGTCGATGGAAGAGCTCACCAGCACGGTGAAGCAGAACGCCGACAACGCCCGCCAAGCCAATCAACTCGCGCTCTCGGCCTCCGAAGTGGCCGTGCGCGGCGGCGGCGTGGTCAGCCAGGTGGTGGACACCATGGGCTCCATCAACACCTCGTCCAAGAAGATCGTCGACATCATCGGCGTGATCGACGGTATTGCGTTCCAGACCAACATCCTCGCGCTCAATGCGGCCGTGGAAGCCGCTCGTGCCGGTGAACAGGGCCGCGGCTTCGCAGTCGTCGCTTCCGAGGTGCGCAACCTCGCCCAGCGCTCTGGCGCGGCCGCCAAGGAAATCAAGGGCCTGATCGACGACTCCGTCGGCAAGGTCGAAGCCGGCAGCCGCCAGGTGGCCGAAGCGGGCCGCACGATGGACGAAATCGTGGACAGCGTCAAGCGCGTGACCGACATCATGGGCGAGATCACGGCTGCGAGCCAGGAGCAGAGCACCGGCATCGAGCAGGTGAACCAGGCCATTGCGCAGATGGACCAGGTCACGCAGCAGAACGCAGCCTTGGTCGAAGAAGCAGCGGCCGCAGCCCAGTCGATGCAGGAGCAGGCCGCCAGCCTGGTGGAAGCGGTGAGCGTGTTCAAGCTCGAAGGCGGCCAGGCCTCTGCCGCACCGGCGAATGCACAGCTCGCCTCTGCCGCGACCAAGGCGGCGCGCCCCTCCGAACCCTCTTCGAAGCCCCGGCGCGCGGTGCCGGCCAAGAAGACCCAACAAGCACCTTCGTCTCCGCAGCTGGCCATGGCCGGCGCTGCCGGCGGCGACTGGACAGAGTTTTAAGCCAACAGCCACAGGTTTCCCGATGAGCGCAACCCCAACCCAACAAACCGCGGACATCCGCAACGCCGCACCGTCCCGTGCCGGCCGGCCCCTGGAGTTTCTCTCCTTCACGCTGGGCCAGGAAGAGTACGGAATCGACATCCAGAAGGTGCAGGAGCTGCGCGGCTACGACGCGGTGACGCGCATTGCCAATGCGCCCGAATACATCAAGGGCGTGGTGAACCTGCGCGGAATCATCGTGCCGATCATCGACATGCGCATCAAGTTCCAGCTGGGCGCGCCGACGTACGACCAGTTCACGGTGGTGATCGTGCTGAACATCGGCGGCCGTGTGGTGGGCATGGTGGTGGACAGCGTGTCGGACGTGATCACGCTGAGCGCAGAGCAGATCAAGCCCGCGCCGGAGATGGGTGCCGTGCTGGACACGGACTACCTGATCGGGCTGGGCACGCTGGACGAGCGGATGCTGATCCTGGTGGACATCGACAAGCTGATGTCCAGCGACGAGATGGGCCTGGTCGAGAAGATCGCCGCCTGATTTCGCCGCGTTAGAGAGATAGAGAGAAGAAGTTCATGCAAGCGTTCTACAACCTCAGGATTGCGACCAAGCTGCTCGTGTCTTTTGTGGCTGTCCTGGCGTTGACCGCGGTGCTCGGCGTCGTGTCGGTGCTGCAGCTTTCCAAGGTCAACCAGATGTCGACCGACATCGCTACCAACTGGATGCCGTCGGCCCAGTCGCTGCTCGAGATGAGGGGGCTGATGGCTCGCTACCGCTCCGAGGAAATGCAGCATCTGCTGTCGACGTCTCCCGAAGACACGGCGCGCTACGAGAAGTCGATGGCCGCGCTCTGGGAGGCACTGGGCAAGGCGCGGGCGCGCTACGAGGCGCTCATGTCCGAGCCCGAAGAAAAGAAGATCTACCCGGAATACGTGAAGACGCTGGGCCTGTATGCGCGCGAGCACGACAAGGTGATGGAGCTCTCCCGCGCGCAGCAGAAGGACCAGGCCGTCGCCCTCATTCGCGCGGATGCGTCGCGCCTGAATCACCAGCTGACCGAGATGGTCGACCGGCTCGTCGCCCTTAATGTCGAGGGTGGCCAGCAGGCCAGCGCCAATGGCGATGCCCTCTATGCGCGGGCGCGGCTGTGGATCGTGGCGCTGTTGCTGGGCAGCATCGGGCTGGGCTTTGTGCTGGCGCTGTGCGTCGCGCGCATCGTGGCGCGGCCACTGGCCGAGGCCGTGGAAGTTGCGCAGTCGGTTGCCGCGGGCGACTTGACGAGGCGCATCGAAGTCCAGAGCCGCGACGAGACGGGACAGCTGATGCAAGCCCTCAAGAGCATGAACACGAGCCTTGCGAATGTGGTCAGCGGCGTGCGCACCGGCACCGACGCCATTGCCACGGCCTCGGGCCAGATTGCCGCAGGCAACCAGGACTTGTCTTCGCGCACCGAAGAGCAGGCCAGCTCGCTCGAAGAGACGGCCGCCTCGATGGAAGAGCTCACCAGCACCGTCAAGCAGAACGCCGACAACGCCCGCCAGGCCAATCAGCTCGCCCTTTCGGCCTCCGAAGTGGCCGTGCGCGGCGGCGGGGTGGTCAGCCAGGTGGTGGACACCATGGGCTCCATCAATACATCGTCCAAGAAGATCGTCGACATCATCGGCGTGATCGACGGCATCGCGTTCCAGACCAACATCCTCGCGCTCAATGCAGCCGTGGAAGCCGCCCGTGCCGGTGAACAGGGCCGCGGCTTTGCCGTGGTGGCGTCCGAAGTGCGCAACCTCGCACAACGCTCTGGCGCCGCCGCCAAGGAAATCAAGGGCCTGATCGACGACTCCGTCGGCAAGGTCGAAGCGGGCAGCCGCCAGGTGGCCGAAGCGGGCCGCACGATGGACGAAATCGTGGACAGCGTCAAGCGCGTGACCGACATCATGGGCGAGATCACCGCGGCGAGCCAGGAGCAGAGCACCGGCATCGAGCAGGTGAACCAGGCCATTGCGCAGATGGACCAGGTGACCCAGCAGAACGCGGCGCTGGTGGAAGAAGCAGCCGCTGCAGCGCAGTCGATGCAGGAGCAGGCCGCCAGCCTGGTGGAAGCGGTGAGCGTTTTCAAGCTGGACCCGCTGCAACAGGCCGCGCCTGCCTCCCGCCAAACGGGCCCCACTTACACAAGCGCACCGCGGGTGGCGTCCGGCGCGCACAACGGCATGAGGCTGGTCGAAGCGTAGGCCTTTCAGGGCATTTCGATCGCCTGTCCATTTCACTTCATCACCCCACCATGAACTTCCTCTCCAACATGCGCATCGGAACGCGCCTGGCCATCGGCTTTGGCCTGGTCCTCGTCCTGACGCTGGTCTCGGCCGCCTTTGCGCTGATCACCGCACGCAGCAATGCCGAAGCCACCCGCCAGATGATGCAGAGCCCGCTCGCGAAAGAGCGGCTCATCTCCGACTGGTACGTGCTGACCTACTCGGCCATTGCGCGCACCGCGATGATCGCCAGGAGCACCGACGAATCGCTGCCCGTCACCTTTGCCGACGTCATCTCCGACAGCGTGAAGAAGGGCGGGGAAACCATGGCCAAGGTCGAGGCCCTGCTCGTTACCGACCTGGAGAAGTCGACCTTCAAGAACATCGTCGAGCTGCGCGCCAAGTACCAGGCCGCCAAGGACGCCGTGCAGAAGGCCAAGACCGGCGGCAACCCCGCGGAAGCCGAAGCGGCCTTCAAGAACACGTTCATGCCGGCCGCCAAGGCTTATGAAACGCGCGTGCTTGAACTGCTGGCGCTCGAGCGCAAGGCCATCGACGATATGAGCCACGCGATCGACGAGGCGAATGCGCGCAGCTTCAACCTCCGCATCTTCTTGACCGCGCTCACGCTGGTGTTGGGCGCGCTTTGCGCATTCCTGATCGCCCGCAGCGTCACGCGGCCTCTGGGCCATGCGGTCAAGGTCGCGGAAACCGTGGCAAGCGGCGACCTCAGCTCGACCATTGAAACCGGCTCGCGCGACGAGACCGGCCAGCTGATGAATGCGCTGAAGCACATGAACGAGAGCCTTGCCAAGGTGGTGGGCGAAGTGCGCACGGGCACCGACGCCATTGCGACCGCCTCGGGCCAGATCGCCGCAGGCAACCAGGATTTGTCTTCGCGCACCGAAGAGCAGGCCAGCTCGCTCGAAGAGACGGCTGCGTCGATGGAAGAGCTCACCAGCACTGTCAAGCAGAACGCCGACAACGCCCGCCAGGCCAACCAGCTCGCGCTCTCGGCCTCCGAGGTTGCGGTCAAGGGTGGCGGCGTGGTCAATCAGGTGGTCGACACCATGGCATCGATCAATGCTTCGTCCAAGAAGATCGTCGACATCATCGGCGTGATCGACGGCATCGCGTTCCAGACCAACATCCTGGCGCTCAATGCGGCCGTGGAAGCGGCACGTGCCGGTGAACAAGGCAGAGGCTTCGCGGTCGTCGCTTCCGAGGTGCGCAACCTCGCACAACGCTCGGGCGCCGCCGCCAAGGAAATCAAAGGCCTGATCGACGACTCCGTCGGCAAGGTCGAAGCCGGCAGCCGCCAGGTGGCCGAAGCGGGCCGCACGATGGACGAGATCGTGGACAGCGTCAAGCGCGTGACCGACATCATGGGCGAGATCACCGCGGCGAGCCAGGAGCAGAGCACCGGCATCGAACAGGTGAACCAGGCCATCGCGCAGATGGACCAGGTGACCCAGCAGAACGCGGCGCTGGTGGAAGAAGCAGCCGCCGCAGCCCAGTCGATGCAGGAGCAGGCCGCCAGCCTGGTGGAAGCCGTGAGCGTGTTCAAGCTGGACAGCAACGCCGCAACCCGCCCGCTCGCACAAGTGCACGCCAAGCTGCAGCCGGCGCTGCCATCGCGCAGGGCCATGCCCGCGCTGGCTACCGCCGGTGGCTGGGAGGCTTCCTGACCGCCGCGGTTCCGCGCACTGCAAGGCACCGGCCGATGCGGCCGGCGCACACAACTCTTTCTTACGGCAAGTGCGCGTTGCGCGCCCTTGCCCTTTCCTGATCTTCTGGAGTCATGAGCATGTTTCTGAGCAATATTTCCATCGGCAAGCGGTTGGCCGTCGTGATCGGCGTCATCCTCGCCCTGTCTCTCACGAGCAGCGTGCTTGCCGTGCTGAAGCTGCGGCAGCTCGGCGCGGAAATCAATGCCATGGTCGAGAAGAACATCAAGACCGAGCGCGCGGGCGCCGACTGGCTGCGCAACACCACGGCGGGCGTGCAGCGCGCCGCGGCCATCGCCAAGAGCAGCGATTCGAACCTCATTGCCTACTTCGCGCCCGCCACGGCCCTCTCCATCAAGGAAACCAACGACCTGCAGAAGTTCATCGAAGAACAGATGGACACGCCGGAAAAGAAGCAGGTCTACGACAAGGTCGGTGAGCTTCGCAAGGCCTACCTCGCGGCCCGCGAAGAAGTCAGCAAGGCCAAGCTGGCCGGCGACATGGAAGGCGCCAACCGGATCTTCAATGAACGATTCGAGCCCACGTCGCGCAGCTATCTTACGGGTGTGCAGCAGATGGTGGACGCCGAGCGCACGCAGCTCGACGCCGCGGCGGAACGCAGCAAGGAGACGCGCGCCAGCACCAGCCTGATCCTGATCGTCTGCGGCGCGCTGTCGCTGGGCCTCGGCCTGGTGCTCGCCTGGCTCCTGGTCCGCAGCATCACGCATCCGCTGCGCCGCGCGGTCGAAGTGGCCGAAGCCGTTGCAGCCGGCGACCTGACCAGCCGCATCGAAGTGACGACCCGCGACGAAACCGGCCAGCTCATGCATGCCCTCAAGGGCATGAATGGCAGCCTCGCCAAGGTGGTGGGCGAAGTGCGCACGGGCACAGACGCCATCGCCACCGCCTCGGGCCAGATCGCCGCGGGCAATCAAGATTTGTCCTCCCGCACCGAAGAACAGGCAAGCTCGCTCGAAGAGACGGCCGCCTCGATGGAAGAACTCACGAGTACCGTCAAGCAGAACGCCGACAACGCCCGTCAGGCCAACCAGCTGGCCCTCTCGGCCTCCGAAGTGGCCGTGCGCGGCGGCGGCGTGGTCAGCCAGGTGGTGGACACCATGGGCTCCATCAACACCTCGTCCAAGAAGATCGTCGACATCATCGGCGTGATCGACGGCATCGCGTTCCAGACCAACATCCTGGCGCTGAACGCGGCGGTGGAAGCGGCGCGCGCCGGTGAACAAGGCCGCGGCTTCGCGGTCGTCGCTTCCGAGGTGCGCAACCTCGCACAGCGCTCGGGCGCCGCCGCCAAGGAAATCAAGGGCCTGATCGACGACTCCGTCGGCAAGGTCGAGGCCGGCAGCCGCCAGGTGGCCGAAGCGGGCCGCACGATGGACGAGATCGTGGACAGCGTCAAGCGCGTGACCGACATCATGGGCGAGATCACCGCGGCGAGCCAGGAGCAGAGCACCGGCATCGAACAGGTGAACCAGGCCATCGCGCAGATGGACCAGGTAACGCAGCAGAACGCGGCACTGGTCGAAGAAGCAGCCGCCGCAGCCCAGTCGATGCAGGAGCAGGCCGCCAGCCTGGTCGAAGCGGTGAGCGTGTTCAAGCTGGACAGCAACGCCGCAACCCGCCCGCTTGCGCAAGTGCACGCCAAGCTGCAGCCGGCGCTGCCATCGCGCAAGCCCATGCCGGCGCTGAAGGCCCCGACGCGGGCGGCGGCGGAAGCCAAGTCCCCTCCCAGGCTTGCCGCAGCCCATGCCTCGTCGGGCGACTGGACCGAGTTCTAAAGAGTTCTAACGAGTTCCAACGACTTTCAACGTCTCTCAGGAGGGAAAAAAATGAAATGGTTCCAAGGGCTTCCTGTCGCCGCAAAGCTGGTTCTCAGCTTTCTCGTCGTCGCGGCGGTGGGTGCGGGGGTCAGCGGCCTGGGCATCTTCCACATGGGGCGCATCAATGCCTCGACCGAGAGCCTCTACAACAACGATCTGCGCGCCATCAAGGCGGTGCAGGCGGCCAACATCCACCTGCTCGATGCCAGCCGCGCGCAGATGGGCCTGCTGTCGGCGGGCACCAAGGGCGAGCGCAACGTCGGCTTCAAGGAACTGAAGGAAGCCGTGGCGGCGCTCGAATCCAGTGTGGCCGATGTGAAGCCGCTGCTCGAGCAAACTACCGAGGGGCGCGAGCTCCACGAGCAGTACCAGAAGCTGATGCCGCCGCTGAAGAAGCACCTGGCCGATTTTGCGGACCTCATCGCGAGGCAGACGCTGGACAGTTCCCAATTCGAAGGCAACGTGCCCGAAGAAAGCGCGTTGCTGCTGAAGGAATCTCGCGCGCTTGAAAAGGTGCTGCAGAACATGGTGGCGTTCAGCGACCAGCAGGCTCGCGCCAGCATGGAAGACGCCGCCGGCACGTTCAAGCACTCGCGGCTGCTGATGCTGCTGCTGGCACTGGCCGGCGTTGCCATCAGCCTGGGGCTCGGTGTGGTGGTGGCGCGGCTCCTGGCGGGCCAGCTGGGTGGCGAACCGGGCTATGCGGCCGATGTGGTCGGCCGCATCGCCAGCGGCGACCTGACGGAAAGCGTGCAGGCCCGCACGGCTCGCAGCGGCAGCCTGCTGTTCTCCATCAAGAGGATGCAAGACCAGCTGACCGACGTCGTCGTACGGATCAAGACATCGAGCGATGCCATCGCTACCGCCTCGGGCCAGATTGCCGCGGGCAACCAGGATCTGTCATCGCGCACCGAAGAACAAGCCAGTTCGCTCGAAGAAACGGCTGCCTCGATGGAAGAACTGACGAGCACCGTCAAGCAGAATGCGGACAACGCTCGCCAGGCCAACCAACTGGCCCTCTCGGCCTCCGAAGTGGCAGTCAAGGGCGGCAACGTCGTGGGCCAGGTGGTCGACACCATGGCCTCGATCAATGCCTCGTCCAAGAAGATCGTCGACATCATCGGGGTGATCGACGGCATCGCGTTCCAGACCAACATCCTGGCGCTCAATGCCGCGGTGGAAGCGGCCCGAGCCGGTGAGCAGGGCCGCGGCTTTGCCGTGGTGGCCGCCGAAGTGCGCAGCCTCGCACAGCGCTCAGGCGCCGCCGCCAAGGAAATCAAGGGCCTGATCGACGACTCCGTGGGCAAGGTCGACGTGGGCAGCGCCCTGGTCGGCGAAGCCGGCAAGACCATGGCCGAGATCGTGGGCAGCGTGAAGCGCGTGACCGACATCATCGGCGAGATCACGGCCGCCAGCCAGGAGCAGAGCACCGGCATCGAACAGGTGAACCAGGCCATTGCGCAGATGGACCAGGTGACGCAGCAGAACGCCGCCTTGGTCGAAGAAGCGGCGGCCGCAGCGCAGTCGATGCAGGAGCAGGCCGCGAACCTCGTGGAGGCGGTGAGCGTGTTCAGGCTCGAGGCCGGCGCACACGGCGGCCATGCCGCCCGCATCGAACCTTCGCACATGCACGAGGCGCCAGCCCGGCCTCTCGCGAGCTCGCGCAAGAAGGAGGCGATTGCCTCCACACCTCCCCTGGCCCTGGCCCGCGGTACCGCGGGCGACTGGACCGAGTTTTAACCACACCTCAACAGGAGGCCCCTGATGAACGCAGCAGCCACGGATTCGTCCCAGCCACAGCGCCCCTTTGTCTCTTTGGCGCGCACGCTGACCGTCAGGGTCACCATTGCCATCTTTGCGGTCACGGTGTTTCTCCTGGGCGTGTTCTACGTCATCGGCTCTGCGCAACAGCAGCACAGCGCCTCGCAGTACGCCAACGCCAAGGCCGAAGCCATCGCCCGCTCGCTGGACATCTTCGACCGCACCATGCAGATGACCGCGGAGAACGCATACGGCGTTTTCCGGCGCCAGTTTGCGGGCACTTTCGCGGTCGAAGATGCGGCGCAGGGCGTCGTCAGCAGCTTCGGCGTGGCAATCAACGGAGGCAGCACCGCAGAGGTGGATGCGTTCGCACGCGACTTTCCCGGCGCCAACGCCACGGTGTTCGTGGCCCAGGGCGAAGACTTCCGCCGCGTGACCACGTCGGTCAAGAAGGAAAACGGCGAGCGCGCGATCGGCACGCTGCTCGACCGCAAGAGCGCCGCATATCCGCTGCTGCGCTCGGGCAAGCGGTTCGTCGGCCGCGTCACGCTGTTCGGGCGGCCCTACATCACGGTCTACGACCCGGTGCGCGACGCGGCGGGCAATGTGGTTGCGGTGCTCTACATCGGCCTGGACATCTCGCAGCAGCAGGCCTCGTTCGGTGAAGCCGTGGGCCAGACCCGCATCTTCGACACGGGCGGGCTCTACATCGTCAACCCGGGGGCAGACCCTGCCGCGGCGACGATCGTCTTCCATCCGACCGCGGGCGGAAAAAAACTTTCCGAAGTGCTCAAGGATGCCGAGGCCGCGGATTGGATCAGCCGGCTGAAGAGCGATGACGCCGAGTGGCTGGACAACGCGCCCGCGGTGCTTTTGCCGGCGCAGCAAGAAAAGCACTACGCATCCGTGAGCAAGAGCGAAGCCACCGGCTGGCTCGTGGTCGCGGAAATTCCCGCTTCGGAGGTGATGGCCGAGCTCTACCGCGAGATGACCCTGCTCGGCGGCTTCATCGCGCTGGCTGCGGTCGTGCTGGGCGCGGCGCTCATCATCTTTCTCCGGCGGACCGTGCGGCCCCTCAGCGTGTTGGGCGAACATGTGCAGACCATCGGCCAGGGCGATCTGTCGCGCCAGCTGAGCTCAAACCGCCGCGACGAGATCGGCGTCATCACACGGGCCGTCGAATCGATGCGCGCCGGCCTGGCCAACGTGGTTGGCGGCGTGCGCACCGGCACCGACGCCATTGCCACCGCCTCGGGCCAGATTGCCGCGGGCAACCAGGACCTGTCATCGCGTACCGAAGAGCAGGCCAGCTCGCTCGAAGAGACCGCTGCCTCGATGGAAGAACTCACGAGCACCGTCAAGCAGAACGCCGACAACGCACGCCAGGCCAACCAGCTGGCCCTCTCGGCCTCCGAAGTGGCCATCAAGGGCGGCAACGTCGTGGGCCAGGTGGTCGACACCATGGCCTCGATCAATGCCTCGTCCAAGAAGATCGTCGACATCATCGGCGTGATCGACGGCATTGCCTTCCAGACCAACATCCTGGCGCTCAACGCGGCAGTCGAAGCCGCGCGCGCCGGCGAACAGGGCAGGGGCTTTGCCGTGGTCGCATCCGAAGTCAGGAGCCTGGCGCAACGCTCGGCCGCCGCCGCCAAGGAAATCAAGGGCCTGATCGACGACTCCGTGGGCAAGGTCGACGTGGGCAGCGCCCTCGTGGGAGAAGCCGGCAAGACGATGGAAGAGATCGTGAGCGGCGTCAAGCGGGTGGCGGACATCATCGGCGAGATCACGGCAGCCAGCCAGGAGCAGAGCACCGGCATCGAGCAGGTCAACCAGGCCATTGCGCAGATGGACCAGGTGACGCAGCAGAACGCGGCCTTGGTCGAAGAAGCGGCCGCTGCCGCCCAATCAATGCAAGAGCAAGCCGCCAGCCTCGTGGAGGCGGTGAGCGTGTTCAGGCTAGGGCCCGCCGCGAGCGAAGGCCGCGCCGCATCTACAGCGCCGAGTGCCTCGCACCGCGAAGTCCGCGCCCTTGGCACCGGACACCAGGCTCTCGCCCAGGTCTGAACGCGAAACGCAAAAGGCCTTCAACTTTCGCGCGTCCTGCCGATAAACAAGCAACAGGTGCCCGAACCGGCACCTACCGTCCAAACAAAAGAAACGTTTTACAGGTAAAGCCTCATGTCGATGTTCTATACGGGCCTCTCGGGCCTGAGCGTGGCGCGAACCGCGCTCATGACCACGGCCCACAACACGGCCAACGTGTACACCACCGGCTACAACCGCCAGACGGCGCTGGTCTCTTCGCTCGGCGGCACGGTCACCGGCGCGGGTTTTGTGGGCAATGGCGCGCGCGTGACCACGGTGCAGCGCAGCTACGACCGCTACCTGACGTCCCAGCTCAACGGCGCGGAGGCCGCAGGCGCGGCGCTGGCGAGCTACGGTTCGCAGATCAACCGCATCGATTCGCTGCTGGCCGACAAGACCGCAGGCATCACGCCTTTGATGCAGAGCTTCTTCGCCAGCGTGCAGGACGTGGCCAACACGCCGGCCGACCCGGCCGCGCGCCAGCAGCTCATCAGCGCGGCGCAGTCGCTGGCCAACAAGTTCCGCTCCACCGACCAGTACCTCACGGACCTGAACAGCTCGGTCAATGAGCAGATCGAAGGCAGCGCTGCCAAGATCAACACCTACGCCACGCAGATCGCAAGCCTGAACCAGCAGATCAGCCAGCTCAGCGCCATGGCCGGCGGCCAGCCGCCCAACGACCTGATGGACCAGCGCGACCAGCTGGTGAGCGATCTCGGCAAGATCGTCGACGTCAAGGTGATGGAGCAGGACAGCGGCCAGTACAACGTCTTCATCGGCAACGGCCAGACGCTGGTGCTGGGCGACCGCGCCGCGAAGATGCAGTCCGTGCAGTCCGCCGCCGATCCCACGCGCCAGTCGATGGCGCTGGTCGGCCTGACCGGCACGGTCTCCGAACTCAACGACAACGTGCTCACCGGCGGTTCGCTCGGCGGGCTGCTGGCCTTCCGTTCTGAAACGCTCACCAGCACGCAGAACGCCGTCGGCCGCCTCGCAATGGCCCTGGCTAGCGAGTTCAACAACCAGCACAAGCTTGGCGTGGACCTGAACGGCGCGCTGGGCACCAACTTCTTCTCCCAGGCCGCGCCGGGCGTGTTCTCCCATGCAAAGAACGCCGGCAACATGGTGCTCGGCGCCAGCGTGACCGACACCTCGCAGCTCTCGACCAGCGACTATTCGGTGCAGGTGAAAGACGTGGCCGGCACGCTCACCTACACCGTCACACGCCTGTCCGACAAGCAGGTGATGGGCGACTACACCGCGTTCCCGGCCAGCTTCGACGGCGTGAGCCTCTCGGTGGCCAGCGGCACCGCGCAGGCGGGCGACTCGTTCCTGGTGCAGCCCACGCGCACCGGCGCGCGCGACATGGACGTGCTGGTGCGCGAAACGGCCAAGGTGGCCGCCGCGTCACCGATCGTCACCGGCAAGACCGTCGGCAACAAGGGCACAGGCGCCCTGAGCCCCGCCGTCGTCAACGCAGACTACCTGGCCGCGCCGCTCGCCGCAACGGTCACGCTCGCCTACGACGCGGGCGGCAACACGCTGTCGGGCTTTCCGGCGACCTCGCCCGTCACGGTGACGCTGGCCGACGGCACTTCCACCACCTACGCCGCGGGCACGGCCGTGCCTTACACCGCCGGTGCCGCCATCAGCTTCGACGGCATCGAGGTCAAGCTCACGGGCGCACCCGCGCAGGGCGACACCTTCACCATCGGCAAGAACGTGGCCGGCGTGTCGGACGGCAGCAATGCGCTGAAGCTCGGCGCGCTGCAGCGCAAGAACGCCATGGACGGCGGCACCTCCACCTTCAACGGCGCCTTCGCCAAGCTGGTGAGCGAGGTGGGCAACCGCTCCATGGAGATTCGCGTGGCAACGCAAACGCAAGACAGCGTGACGGGCCAGATTCGTGCGAGCCGCGACTCGATCTCGGGCGTGAACCAGGACGAGGAAACCGCCAACCTGCTGATGTACCAGCAGATGTACCAGGCCAATGCCAAGGTGATCCAGACCGCATCGACCATGTTCGACGCCATCCTGGGCATCCGCGGCTGATCCGGCCCTCGCTTTTAACAGAACAGATTTCAGGAGTCGAGATGCGCATCAGCACCCAATCCTTCTACGCCCAGAGCATGAACGCCCTGGGTTCGCAGCAGCAGCAGCTGTTCCGCATTCAGCAGCAGCTTGCCGCGGGCACCAAGTTCCTGACGCCGGCCGACGATCCCGTGGCGGCCGCGCGCGCTCTGGGCGTCAGCCAGTCGATGGCCGAGTCGGCCCAGTACGCCAGCAGCCGCAGCCGCGCGATGCTCTCGCTCTCGCAAGAGGAAACCGCGCTGAAGTCGGCCACCTCGATCATGCAGAACATGAAGACGCTGGCCGTGCAGGCCGGCAACGGCACGCTGTCGGACGCCGACCGCGCCTCGCTGGCCACCACGCTGCAGAGCAACCTGGACCAGCTGGTGAACGTGGCCAACGCCGACGACGGCAACGGCCAGTTCCTGTTTGCCGGCTTCAAGAGCGGCAGCCCGCCCTTCGTGGCCGATGCCAGCGGCGGCATCCAGTACATGGGCGACCAGGGCCAGCGCCTCATGCAGATCGACGTGTCGCGCCAGATGTCGACCACCGACGACGGCCGCAGCGTGTTCCAGTCGGTGCAGGGCGGGGCGGGCTATGTGAGCTCCGCCGGCGCGGCCAACACCGGCTCGGGCGTGTTCGGCCCCGTGGGCCTGACCGATGCGACCGCGGCCAACTACGGCAAGGACTTCACGATCAGCTTCGCGGGCGGCAACTACACCGTGTCCACGCAGGACACGCCTCCCGTGGTCGCCGCATCGGGCCCCTACGTGCCCGACACGCCCATCTCTTTCGGCGGCCTGCAGATCAAGATGAGCGGCACGCCCGCTGACGGCGATACCTTCCAGGTGGCCACGGCCCGCAACGCCGGTACTGACGTGTTCGCCGCCATCGGCGACATGATCACCGCGCTGAAGAAGCCGCTGACCGGCGGCGGCGATGCGGCCCAAGCCGAGCTGCTCAACGCACTCAGCACCTTCAACGTGAAGATCACCAACGCGCACGACAACGTGCTCACGGTCACCTCGTCGATCGGTTCGCGCATGAACGAGCTCGACGCACTCAACACAGGCGGCGCCTCGCGCTTCCTGATCGACAAGGGCTACCTGTCGGAACTGGTGGACCTGGACCCGGCCAGCGCCATTTCGGAATACCTGCAGCGCGAAACCTCGCTCAAGGCCACGCAGCAGACTTTTGCGCGGCTGCACAGCATTGCGCTGTTCAACTACCTGTGATGAAGAGCGGGGCTGCCCCGGCCGCCCCTCAGGGCCTGAGGGTTTGCGTGAGCTGGAGCACCGAAGAAAGCCCCGCGGCAAAGCGCGGCTCCAGGAACGCGCCGAACTGCGGCATGAGCAGATGCATCATGCCGATGCCCGCCAGCAGCGTGAGCGGAAAGCCCACCGCAAAGATGCTGAACTGCGGCGAGGCCCGGTTCAGGATGCCCATTGCAAGGTTCAGCGTGAGCAGCGCGGTCACCAGTGGCAGCGAAAGCATGAAGCCGTTGATGAAGATCTGCCCGCCGCCCAGCACCAGGAACATCCAGCCTTGTGCGGCCAGTGGCGCATCGGCAATCGGCAGCGTGCTGAAGCTTTCGGCCAGGCCGGCCACCATCAGCAGATGGCCGTCCACCGCCAGGAAGAGCAGGATGGCCAGCATGTGCATCAGCCGCGCGACCACCATCGTGGCGCCGCCGGCCATCGGGTCGAAAAACGAAGCGAAGGAAAGGCCCATCTGCAGGCCGATGTATTCGCCCGCGGCCAGCACGGCGGCAAACACCATGCGCATCGTGAAGCCGATGGCGGCGCCGATGAGCACTTGCTGCAGGATGATCCAGATGCCGCCGGCCGAAACCACCGGCACCGGCGGCATCGGCCCGAGCGTCGGTGCGATGGCAATGGTCAGCAAGGCCGCAATGGCCACCTTGAGCTGGCGCGAAACGCCGGGCTCGCCGAACACCGGCGCGGTGCTGACCAGCGCCAGCATGCGCACGAACGGCCAAAGAAAGGCCGTCATCCAGGCGGTGAGCTCCGCCGACGTGACGGAGAAAATGGCGGGCATCGCGCGCGTGCCCTCAGGCCACGAGTTGCGGAATGCTCGAGAACAGCGTGCGGATGTAGTCGAGCATCTGCGCCAGCATCCACGGGCCGGCAATCACCAGCACCGCGCACACGGCCAGCAGCTTGGGAATGAACGAGAGCGTGGCTTCGTTGATCTGCGTGGCCGCCTGGAAGATGCTGATGACCAGGCCGACCACCAGCGCCACCAGCAGCATCGGCGCGCCGAGCAGCAGCGAGACGTGGATTGCCTGGCTGCCCAGGGACATGACGGATTCGGGTGTCATTCCGGTCCTCTAAAGATAAAAGCTCTGTGCGAGTGCGCCAATCAGCAACTGCCAGCCGTCGGCCATGACGAACAGCATCAGCTTGAACGGCAATGCAATGGAGGCGGGCGGCACCATCATCATGCCCATGGACATCAGCACGCTGGCAACCACCAGGTCGATGATGAGAAACGGGATGAAGATGGTGAAGCCGATCTGGAACGCCGTTTTCAGCTCGCTGATCACAAAAGCGGGAAGCAGGATGCGCAGCGGCACTTCTTCAGGCCCTTGCATGTCGGGAATCTTCGCGAGCCTGGCGAACAGGGCCAGGTCGTTCTCGCGGGTCTGCTTGAGCATGAACGACTTGAAGGGCGCAATGCCTTTTTCGAGTGCCTTCTCGGCCGTGATCTTGTTTTCGGAGAACGGCTTGTAGGCGTCGTTGTAGACCTTGTCGAACACCGGCGACATCACGAAGAAGGTCAAGAAGAGCGACAGGCCCACCAGAATCTGGTTGGGCGGCGAAGACTGCGTGCCGATGGCGGTGCGCAGCAGGCCCAGCACGATGAGGATGCGGGTGAAGCTCGTCATGCTCAGCAGCAGCGCCGGCAGGAACGTGAGCGAGGTCAGCAGCACCAGCGTCTGCACGCTGAGCGACCAGGTCTGGCTGCCGCCCGGGCCGGGCGAGCTGGTCAGGCCGGGCAGGCCCTGCGTCCATGCCGTCATCGGCAGCGCGAGGGCGAGCAGGGTCAGCACGACGCTGCGAAAGCGTCGCTGGGAAGCAATGCGAATCATGGGTTCGGCCGCTGCCTGAGTCCGAGGGAGTCGCGCAGTTTTTGAGCGAACAGGCCAGCCGCGCCGGCAAAGCGTGGATCCGGCATGGTGGCCGTTGCGCCCGGGGTTGCGGGCACCGCCTGGGCCGGCATCGAATGCAACGTGTTCACCTGGCTCGATGTAACGCCCAGCACCAGCCAGGTGGCGCCAACCTCGACCACCACCACGCGTTCGCGCTGGCCGACCATGGCACTCGAAACCACCTTCACGAACTGGCCGCCGCCCAGGCGCTGCAGTCCGAAGCGGCGTGCCGCCCAGGCGCACAGGAAGATGAGGCCCAGCACCGCGAACATGCCGAAGCCGGCCTGCAGCAGGCTGGATGCGCCGACCGCCGGGGCCGTTTCGACGGGCGAAGGCACCGTCGGTAGCGCGGCATGGGCGGCGTGCGCGGCCAGGCTGCTTGCCGCGGTCGCAATCGATGCGGCAACGCGCCGCAACCGCCTGCCAGGCCTTGCAAGAAGGTTCATGACCGGCCGAGCTTCTGCATGCGCTCGGAGGGCGTGACGATGTCGGTCAGGCGAATGCCGTACTTCTCGTTCACCACAACCACTTCGCCCTGCGCAATCAGGTAGCCGTTGATCAGCACGTCCAGCGGCTGGCCGGCCAGGCCGTCCAGCTCCACCACCGAGCCTTGCGACAGTTGCAGCAGGCTCTTGATGGTGATGCGGGTGCGGCCGAGTTCGGCCGTCAGCTGCACCGGCACGTCGAGGATCCGTTCCACGTCCACCGGCGAACCCGATGCGGACGGTGCCGGCTGCAGCGGCTGGAAGACGCGGCTGCCCGCGGGGGCCGCAGCAGGTGCGGGAGCAAAGGCGGGGGCCGGCGCAGGTGCCGGGGCTGGTGCGGGAGCGGGCGGGAGCGGAAGCCGCGGTCTGCTCGGCCAGCGCGCTGGCCCAGTCGTCCGCATCGCTGGAGGATGGGGTGTTGTCAGTCATGTTCGTTCTTCAGATCGCTGTCTTGGTGGGAGATCATCTGCAGCACGCGCAGGGCATAGCGTTCGTTCGAGACCCCGTAGCCGCACTCCATCACCGGAATGCCGTCGACGCGTGCGGTGATCGACTCGGGAAGTTCAATGGGCAGCACGTCGCCCGCCTGCAGCTTGAGGACCTCGCCGATGGTCGAAGGCAAGGTAATGAATTCGGCGCTGAGCTCCACGTCGGCGCTCTGCATCTGCTGCGACATCTGCCGCACCCAGCGCTTGTCGACCTCGATCTCGTCCTGCACCGGATTGGAGAGCAGGTCGCGGATCGGCTCGATCATCGAATAGGGAATGCACACGTGCAGGAAGCCGCCCACGGGGCCGAACTCGATCTGCAGCGTGGTGTTGATCACCACCTCGTTCGGCGCGACGATGTTGGCCAGCTTGCCGTGCATTTCGGCGCGCACGTAGTCGAAGCTCAGCGGGAACACCGGCTGCCAGGCGTCTGCATAGCACTGCAGCGTGAGGTTCAGCAGGCGCTTGATGATGCGTTGTTCCGTGCGCGTGAAGTCGCGGCCCTCGACGCGCACGTGATAGCGCCCGTCGCTGCCAAAGAGGTTGTCCACCACCAGGAACACCAGCTTCGGGTCGAACACGAAGAGGGCCGTTCCGCGCAGCGGCTTCATGTGCAGCATGTTGATGTTGGCGGGCACCGGCAGGTGCCGCACGAACTCGCCGTACTGCTGGATGTGCACCGGCCCCACCGAGATGTCGGGGCTGCGGCGCATGAAGTTCAACAGCGAGCTGCGCAGATGGCGGGCAAAACGCTCGTTGATGACCTCGAGCGTGTGCATGCGGCTGCGTACCACGCGGTCGGGCGCGCCGAGGTCGTACACCGGCAGGCCGTCCGACCTGGGGGCAGCGCCTTCGCTTTGCTCGGGGCTGCCTCCGGTGACGCCCTGCAGCAGCGCGTCGACTTCGTCTTGGGAGAGCACCTGTTCATAGGCCATGAATCGCCGGTCCGGAAAAAGATTTACTGCACCATGAAGGTGTTGAAGGAAACGCTGCCGATCTCCTGCGGGGGAAAGCCTGCAGCCAGCGGGCGGCTCAGCTCGAGGCGGATTTCCTCTGCCAGCCGGGCCCTGTCCTCGGTGGTCACCAGCGACTCGGGCGGGCGGTTCGACAGCAGCAGCAGCAGCCGGCTGCGCACCTCGGGCATGTACTCGACGACGTGCGCCTTGGCCTGCTCGTTGCGCACCTTCAGGGCCATGCCCACATGCAGGAAGCGCGCTCGGCCTTCGGACTGCACGTTCACGGTCAAGGGCTCGATCGTGACGAAGATCGGCTTGTCGGGCACGAGCGCCGGTGCGGCCGATTCGGCGGCCGCGGCGGGAGCGCGCTGGCTCATCAGGTAATAGCCGCCGCCGCCGGCAAGACCGCAGGCCAGCACAGCGGCCGGAATCACGATCTTCAGCTTCGAAGAGCGAGGCGCGGCGGCAGGGGGAGCGATTGCGACAGAAGGACTGGTAGCCATATTTGAAACTGCGAAAACAATGTCTGGTTGGGACTATTCTTTGCCAGGTGCCCGGCAAACGAAGGGCTGATCAAGCGCGGGAAAAGGCCTCAGATCCCGCGTTCGTCTCATGCGAAGGTGTCTACGCCGGCGCTGGAGGTGCGCGGTGCGGCGAGCGGCAGGCTGCCGTGCAGCGGCTCGGCGAGGGCAGCGGCGTCCGCGCGGCCGGGGGCCGGGTACTGCGGCTGCCGGCCCGAACCCTGCTGCTGCTGGGCTTGCTGGTCGAAGGCGCCGCCCTGGCCGGCAAAACGATGCGCCTCCGCACCCACCGAGGCCTGGCCCAGGCTGATGCCTTGTTCCGCAAGGCTCGCGCGCAATTGCGGCAGCGCCGCCTCCACGGCCTTGCGCACGCTTTCATGGGCCGAGACGAACATGGCCTGCGCCTGGTTGTCTCCCATCGAGAGCGTGACCTTCAGCGGGCCGAGACCGGCCGGGTTCAGGTTCAGCTCGGCAACCTGCGCGCCGGCCGCGTTCATGCGCAGCATCTGGTGGCCGAGGGCGGGGCCCCATTCGTCGGAGCCCACGGGCGGTGCCACGTTCAGTACAGGCAACTGGCTGGCATTGGCGGGCAGGTTCGCGCGGTCGACCGCGGCGGTGGCGAAGGTCATCCCTTGCGGCAGGGTAAACGGATCGGCCGCATTGGACGCTGCGGCGCCAAGGTCGGGCTTGTCGGCTGCGAGCATTGCGGCTGTGGGTGCCGATAGCGCTTCGTCGGCCGCCGGCGAAGCGGCACTCGCCTTCGCCGCTTCAGAAGCAATGGCGGTGACGGTTGCGACGGTCGCATCGCCGGACGGAGCCGTGGCGGCGACCGGCATGGCGCCCGCCGCTGCGGAGGTACCTGCTGCTGGCAGCGCTGTAACTGCCGGCAATTCGGCAACGGGCTGGCCGATGGCCGCTTCGGCACGGCCCTTGTTCTTCGGCTGCGCGATTTCCGATGCCACGGCTTGGGCATCGCGCGGCAGTGCGGCCGTTGCCGGGTTTCCGCCCTCGGCCCCTTCGGCCTCGGTCGCATCGCCGGGCAGCGCATCCATGGCAGCGTCGGTGGGCAGGGCCGCCACGGCTGCGTCGGCGGTCAACAGGCTCTGGGCGCCTTCAGGCAGTGTGGCCGCCACGGTTGCGCCACCTGGGAGCGCCGAGGCCGCCGCGGGCGATGAAGCCAGCGCGGTCATGGTCGGTGCAAAAAATGCCAGCGGCAGTTCGACGGGCAGGTCGTCCTTGCGGTCGCCGGCGCGAGAGGATTTTTGCCGTGCCTTGCCTTCGAGCGCGGGCGACGCGGAATCTTCCTGCGCCTGCTGCGATTGCTGCGACTGGCCGGTGCCGCGCGAGCGGGTCAGCACCGCATTGAAGCTGCGGCCGTCGGCTTCCTCGGCGTTGCGGCCGCGCGGGCCGGGGGCCGTCGAAGAGGCCGAGGCGCCGGCTGCATTGGGCGCGAAGGAAGGAGCGATAAAGGTGGGCATGGCGGTTCTTCAGGAAAACGTCAGGGTGTCGGTTGGGAGGCGCGGTCGAAGAACTTGCGCGCCGCACGTTCGTCGCTGTCGCGTTGCTCGCGCCGTGCGCCGACCACGAGCTCTTGCCGCCGCATGCGCTCGGCCAGTGCGTCGAAGGAGTTGAGGCGGCGCTTGTGGTGCTGCCATTCGTTGCGGCCGATGTCCAGCCGGCTGGCCGCCTGCGCGACGATGGCTTGCTGCTGCTGGATGGCGCCGTCGAGCGTGCCGAGAAAGTTGCGGTAGTTGTGCCACTGCGCCGAGGGCAGGCCGTTCTGCATCAGCACGTGCAGCTGGTCGCTGTAGTCCTGGCGGTATTGCAGCAGCAACTCCAGCTTTTGCGCGGCGCTGACTTGCGCGTTCTGCAGCAGGCCGAGCTGCCGCGCCGCGTCGTCGGTCTTGTTGCGGGCGAGGTCGGTGAGCGTGTCGAGCGGAAGTTTGTGCGGCATGGCGGCTCCGTGGTGGTTGTGGCTCAGGCGGGTTCGAACAGGCTGCCCATGCGGGCGATCGAGGTCTTGTAGTCGCAGCGTTCTTCCATCGATTGCTGCAGGAAGGCCTCGATGCGCGGGTACAGCGCAATGGCCTGGTCGAGCTGCGGATCGTGGCCGGCCGCATACGCGCCGACGCTGATCAGGTCTCGGTTGCGCTGGTAGCGCGAGAGCGCCTGCTTGAAGCGGCGCACGGTGTCGAACTGCGAAGGCTCGATCAGGGCGGTCATTGCGCGGCTGATGGACGCCTCGATGTCGATGGCCGGGTAGTGGCCCGCTTCGGCCAGCGTGCGCGACAGCACCACGTGCCCGTCCAGGATGGCGCGCGCCGAATCGGCAATCGGGTCCTGCTGGTCGTCGCCTTCGGACAGCACGGTATAGAAGGCCGTGATCGAGCCGCCCCGCCCATTGGCGTCGCGCGATCCGTTGCCGGCCCGCTCCACCAGCGCCGGCAGCTTGGCGAACACCGAGGGCGGATAGCCCTTGGTGGCCGGCGGCTCGCCGACGGCCAGCGCGATCTCGCGCTGTGCCATGGCATAGCGCGTGAGCGAATCCATGATGAGCAGCACGTCGCGGCCCTGGTCGCGAAAGTACTCGGCCAGGCAGGTGGCATAGGCCGCACCCTGCAGGCGCAGCAGCGGCGAGTTGTCGGCCGGCGCGGCCACCACCACGGCGCGGGCCAGGCCCTCTTCGCCGAGCGTGTTCTCGATGAAGTCCTTCACCTCGCGGCCGCGTTCGCCGATCAGGCCTACCACGATGACTTCGGCGCTGGTGTAGCGCGCCATCATGCCCAGCAGCACGCTCTTGCCCACCCCGGAGCCGGCAAACAGGCCCATGCGCTGGCCGCGGCCCACCGTGAGCATGGCGTTGATGGCGCGCACGCCCACGTCGAGCACCGAATCGATGGGCGCGCGCGCAAGCGGGTTCATCGGCGGCGAGCTCAGCGGCACGCGGCGGCTCACGTCGAGCGGGCCGAGTCCGTCGAGCGGGCGGCCGGCGGCATCGACCACGCGGCCAAGCATGCCTTCGCCCACCGGCAGCCGCTTGGTATGCGCATCGCCGGAGCTGCCGCCCGTATTGACTTGGGCCGGACCGGGCCGCGCGAACACGCGGGCGCCGGGCAGCAGGCCGGCCACTTCGCTTTGCGGCATCAGAAACAGTCGGTCGCCGGCAAAGCCGACCACTTCGGCCTCCGCATGGCGCTGCGGGTAACCGGGCGGCAGTTCGATCAGGCAGTCGCTGCCGACCGGCAGCTGCAGGCCCACGGCCTCCAGCACCAGGCCCACCGCGCGGGTGAGCCGGCCCGAAGTGGCAATGGTCGAGCAAAGGCCGACGTCATGGCGGGCTTGCGCGAGCGTGCCCAGCCAGGACTTGAGGTGCGGATTGGCGGCAGACGCGGAAGGTGCTGCGGCTTGTGCTGTGGCGGACATCGTTTTCAGCCTCCGGCCGACTCGCCACCGTTGGGCGAGAACGCATCGGCCACGCGCTTCCAGCGCGTTTCCAGGCTTGCGTCCACTTCGCCGCTCGCGGAGCGCAGCGGCAGCCGCCGCGGGCCAGCGTGTCGTCGGCACGTACCTGCCAACCGGCGGCCTGCAGTTCGTTGCCGAGGCTGTTCTTCACCAGTGCCACGTCTTCAGGGTGCAGCAGCAGGCGGGGCTCGCCTTGCAGGGCGGGCTCGGCGTGCAGCAGGTCTTGCACCAGCGCAAGCACCCATTCGGGTTCGACGCGCAGCGTGCGGTGGATCACCTGGCGTGCCACATCGAATGCAAGCGCCATCACGGCATCGGCCAGTTCGCTTTCGGCGCTGCGCAATGCGGCAGGCAGCGCAGCGGCCAGTGCGCGCAGTTGCTCCGCATGCGCGCTTGCGCCGGCCAGGCCCGCGGCCAGGCCGGCGGCATGCCCTTCGGCATGGCCCTGGGCCCAGCCCTCGCGCCGGCCTTCGGCCTCGCCGGTGGCACGCGCCTCCAGCCTTAGGCGCTCGAGCTCGGCCTCGCGGGCCAGCGCCGCGGGGTCCACGCGCGGCGCCGCGGCCGCTTCAGCGGGCGTACCCGCTGCGAGCGTGTCTTCGTCGAGCGAACTCATCTCCCACCGCTGCCAGGCCGAAAGGCGCGGCCTCGCGGGCATCGGCGGCGTGCTCTGCCGCGCGCGGGACGCAAAGGATTGGTTGGCCAAGGTCATCTCATCGACTCCCCGCGTCACTGCGCTTGCCGCACTTGCCGCGAAATTGGACTTGCAACATGGTTTCAGACGAAGTCATCGGTTCCAGGCGTGGAGATGACGATCTCGCCGGCATCGGCCAGGCGGCGCACCACCTGCAGGATTGCCTTCTGTTCGGTCTCGACCTGCGACACGCGCACCGGGCCGCGCAGTTCGATGTCTTCGCGCAGCGTTTCCGCGGCGCGCTGCGACATGTTCTTGAGGAACTTCTCGCGCAGCTCGGGCGCCGAGCCCTTGAGCGCGACGATGAGCGAATCGGACTCGATGTCCTTGAGCAGGCGCTGGATGAAGCGGTCTTCCAGGTCGAGCAGGTTCTCGAACACGAACATCTCTTCGAGAATGCGCTGGGCCAGCGCATCGTCGTGCTCGCGCACATGGGCGATTGCGCCTTCTTCCTGCGCGCTGTTCATCAGGTTGACGATTTCCGCCGCCGTGCGCACGCCGCCCAGGCGGCTGCGCTTCAGGCCTTCGCCCGAGAGCATTTCGGTCAGCACGTCGGTCAGCTCGGCCAACGCCGCGGGCTGCACGCCGCCAAAGGTGGCCACGCGCAGGATCACGTCGTGGCGCAGGCGCTCCGGCAGCTTCTCGAGCACTTCCGAGGCCTTCTTGCGGTCCAGGTGGATCAGCAGCGTGGCAAGAATCTGCGGGTGTTCGTCGCGGATGAGCTCCACCACTTCGCCGGCTTCCAGGTCGTTCAGCCGCTCGATGCCGCCGTGCGGCTGCTCGGGCTGGAGAATGTCTTCGAGCAGGTTGCTTGCGCGGTCGTCGCCGAGCGCCTTGCGCAGCACGGCGCGAATGTAGCTGCCCGAGCCCAGGTGCAGCGCGGACAGTTGCTCGGTCTCCATGCGGAACTCGGCCAGCACGGCCGCCAGCTCGTCCTTGGAAACCTGGCTCAGCTTGGCCATTGCCGCGCCCAGCGCCTGCACTTCGGTGGCGGGCAGGTGGGCCAGCGTGGCCGCTGCGCGGTCCTCGCCGAGGGACATCAGCAGGATCGCGCTTTTTCTTGTGCCGGCATCGCTCATGTGTTCATCCAATGCTTGATCAACGTGGCCACCAGGCGCGGGTCCTGGTCGGCGGTTTCGTGTGCGTAGGCAAGGTCGGCCTTCTGGCGTTCGATCTCACGTGCCTTTGCGCTGAGACGCGATGCGTTCGCTTCGTCCTCGTCGCTCATGCCGTCCGTCTCCGCGGCGGCGCCGGAGCCGGTTGGCGCGGCGGCGGCCGGGGGCGCCGGCGGCGCGAGGTGCTTGCGCAGCAGCGGCCGCAGCACGGCGAACCAGGCGAACAGGGCCAGGAAGGCGAGCAGCACGTACTGTCCGATCGTCTTGGCGAGCCCCAGGTTGGCCGGGTCGCGCCAGAAGGGCAGCTCGGGTCCGGCCTGGCCGTCTTCGCCGTCGCGGGTGAAGGCGCTGTTGACCACGTTGAGCGAGTCGCCGCGCTCCTGGCTGAAGCCCATGGCCTCCTTGGCCAGGTTGCGGATCTGCTCGATCTCGGCCGGCGTGAGCGCGCGCTGCACGAGCTTGCCGCTCGCGTCCGGTGCGCTGCGATGGTTGACCACCACCGCCACCGACAGCCGCTTGACGCCGCCCGCGCCCTGCTGCACATGGCGGATCGAACGGTCGAGTTCGTAGTTGGTCGTCACGTCCTTGCGTGCGCTGCCCGGTGCCGAGCCGGCCGTTGCTGCAACACCCGTCGCGGCCGCTGCACCTGGTGCCGGGGTATTGGGCGCCGGCGGCGCAGTGATGGGCGCGTTCGGCGTTTGCGGCGGCTGGTTCGACAGGGCGCCCGGAATGCCGCCCGGCGGCGTGGCGCCTTGCTGGGTCGATTCGCTCGACTGCTGGCTGCGGATCGCTGCGTTGCGCGGGTCCTGGTTCGGCTTGTAGCTTTCTTCGGTGCGCTCGACCACGGAGAAGTCGATGTCCGCGGCGACCTGCGCGCGCACGTTGGTGGCGCCCAGAATGGGTTGCAGGATGGCCTCGATGCGGCGGATGTAGCCCTGCTCGATTTCTTGCGCGTACTTCAGCTGGCTCACGTCCAGCCCGCGCGCGCCGGCGTTGGCGGCCGACAGCAGGTTGCCGTGCTGGTCGACCACGGTCACGCTCTTGGCATTCAGTTCGGGCACGCTGCTCGACACCATGTGCACGATGGCGCTGACCTGGCCTTCGTCGATGCTGCGGCCGCGGTGCAGCGTGAGCACCACCGAGGCCGAAGGCTTCTTCTGGTCGCGCACGAAGAGCGACGGCTTGGGCAGCGCCAGGTGGATGCGCGCCGATTCGACCGAACCGATCGATTCGATGGAGCGCGCAAGCTCGCCCTCCAGGCCGCGCTGGTAGTTGACCTGCTCGGCGAAGTGGCTGGTGCCGAACTTCTGGTTGTCCAGCAGTTCGAAGCCGACGCCGCCGCCCTTGGGCAGGCCCTGGGAGGCAAGCTTCAGGCGCACTTCAGGCACCTTGTCGCTGGCGATCAGGATCGCGCCGCCGCCTTCGGCGAACTTGTACGGCACGTTCATCTGCTGCAGCGACGCAATGATGGCGCCGCCGTCGCGGTCGGACACGTTGGTATAGAGCACGCCGTAGTCGGGACCGCGGCTCCAGAGCAGGAACGCGGCGGCAGCGGCGACGATCGCGGCGGCGCCGACGATCAGGGGCAGTTTCGGTTGTGCGCGCAGGCGGTCCGCAATTGCGGAACCGGGCGACGGCATTGCGCCCGCGGGCGCCGCCGAACTCATTGGAAAACCTCCGCCCTGCGGGCTGCGGTATTCGCCTTGGGAGCGGCCCGGCGGCTCATGCGAGTACCCCGGTCACGGCCAGGAGCACCGGGCGGCGCGGGGTCATGGTGAGGGGCTGGAGGCTTCGATGTTCTGGAGTCATGCCGGTGGGCTGTGGTGTCGTCAGCGGGCTTGGGGATCGGCGTTGATTCTCAGCAGGCGCGCCATATTCGATTGGTCGAACAACTGGGGGTTTTGCCGTCAGTTGGGGGCATGTCCCAAGGGCTTCCCCTGATACGCTGAAAACACGCGGAGGCGCCCCGGTGCTTCCTTGTCCACCCCCAGATTCACACACGAGATAGAAAGCATTCCATGTCGATTGCCGCCATCGAGTCCGTCTTGCAGCAGATGCGGGTCACCTCGCTCCAGACGGGCATTGCCCAGCCCGCCGCCGAAGCGGCCGAGCCGGGAGGTTTTGCCGCCGAGCTCCGCCGCTCGCTGGACAACATCAGCACCGCGCAGACCAAGGCCTACGGCCAGGCCGAAGACTTTGAAATGGGCAAGCCGGGCGTTGCGCTGAACGACGTGATGGTCGACCTGCAGAAGGCCAACGTGGCTTTCCAGACCGGCCTGCAGGTGCGCAACCGCCTGGTGGCTGCTTATCAGGAAGTGATGAACCTGCCCGCTTGATCCCTGTGGGTTGTGGGCAGCGCAACTTTTTTGCGCCGGACTCTAAATGTTTGGAAACCCCTGCCGATAACTAAACCAACGATGGCTTGAGTCTCACAGTGGGAGCGGGTCCAGCGTTGCGGCCGGACGGCCGGAGTCCACAACCTTTGTCTATCAGGAGTCGAAAATGGCGCAAGTCATCAACACCAACAGTCTCTCGCTGCTCACGCAGAACAACCTCAACGCGTCGCAATCGTCGCTGAACACCGCGATCCAGCGCCTGTCTTCGGGCCTGCGCATCAACGGTGCCAAGGACGACGCAGCGGGCCAGGCCATTGCCAACCGCTTCACCGCCAACATCAAGGGCCTGTCGCAAGCCCAGCGCAACGCCAACGACGGCATCTCGCTGGCGCAAACGACTGAAGGCGCACTGAAGGAAGTGAACAACAACCTGCAGCGCGTTCGTGAGCTCGCAGTGCAAGCCGCCAACGGCAGCAACTCGGCCAGCGACCTGAAGTCCATCCAGGACGAAATCACCCAGCGCATGAGCGAAATCGACCGTGTCTCGGCACAGACCGATTTCAACGGCGTGAAGGTTCTCTCGGCCGGCGCCAAGCCGCTGACCGTGCAAGTCGGTGCCAACGACGGCGAAACGATCAAGATCGACCTCAAGCAGATCGACTCGACGACGCTCGGCCTGGCTGGCTTCTCTGTCAGCAGCAACGCTCTGCCCGTCAGCGCTCCGATCACGCAGACCAATCTCGGCGGCACGCCGGCAGACGTCGACCTCTCGTCGGCTGCCACCTCGCTGGGCGTGGATGCTTCTTCGCTGAGCCTGCACAACGTGAAGGACGCCACCGGCGCCGCAACCGCCAACTTCGTGGTCAAGTCGGGTGACGACTTCTACGCTGCTTCGGTTGACGACACGACCGGCGACGTGGTCCTGAACGTGGCCGACGTCGAGTTCACCGACACCGACAACGGCGTGACGACCGCTGTTGCACTGGCCGACCAGCTGGTGAAGGTGGGTGTGGACGCTGCTGGCGCGGCTACCGCTTACGTTGCCGTGCAAGGCAAGAACTTCGCGGTCGGCGGTGGCGCATTGGCCAACGGCGGCGCAACGCCCACCGACTTCGACAACACCGGCACGGACATCGTCCTGAGCGGTGCTGGCAAGACGGCCGAGTTCGCCGGTGCGGCTTCGATCGACCCGATGAAGAAGCTCGACGCAGCTCTGAAGATGGTCGACGACCTGCGCAGCTCGCTGGGTGCGGTGCAGAACCGTTTCGACTCCACGATCGCCAACCTCGGCACCACGGTGACCAACCTGTCTTCTTCGCGTTCGCGCATCGAAGACGCCGACTACGCAGTCGAAGTGTCGAACATGACCCGCGCTCAGATCCTGCAACAAGCTGGTACCTCGGTGCTGGCCCAGGCGAACCAGACCACGCAAGGCGTGCTGTCGCTCCTGCGTTGATCCAGTAAGGCATTGCGCAGGCGTCCGGGTGCAAGCCCGGATCCGCCTGCGCTGTTCCCTGCGGCTTGGCTCCGGCCAGGCTGCAGACGACAGCGAAAGCAATCAAGAAGGTGGAAATCATGTCGATTCCCGTAGCCCCGGCGGCGGAAGGCCAGCAGTGGATGCAGATGCTCTCCGAGCGGACGGCCGGCGCAGCCGCGTCCGCTTCGGCGGAGTCGTCGGCAGTGCCGGCGGCCGTGGTCGAGGAAGCAACGCCCACGCAGGTTGCCGAGGCGGTGCGCGAGATCAACACCTCGCTGCAGAGCCGTTCGGTCGGGCTGCAGTTCGAGCTGGACGAGGACACCGACAAGATGATCGTCAAGGTGGTCGACCGCGCGAGCGGCGAGGTCCTCCGCCAGATTCCTTCGGAGGAAGTGGTGCGCATCGCCAAGGTGCTGGGCAAGGCGCCCGGCCTGCTGGTGAGCCAGGAAGCCTGACGGATTCCCTCCTTCTTTTTCTTTTTCTCCTATTCGTAGTTTTCAGGACATCTCAACATGGCATCGATCAGCAGCCTTGGCGTTGGCTCCAAGCTCGACCTGAGCACCTTGCTTACGCAGCTCGAAACGGCGGAGAGCCAGCCGCTCGTGCTGTTGCAGCAACGGCAGGTGAGCTACACGAGCAAGCTCTCGGCCTACGGCACGCTGCAGAACTCGCTCAGCACGCTGCAGGCGGCGGCCAAGAAGCTGTCCGACCCCGCGCTGTTCCAGGGCGCAAAGGTCACGTCGAGCGTGCCCGAGGTACTGACGGCATCGGCCGGCAGCACGGCCACGGCCGGCACCTACACGGTTGACGTAACCAAGCTTGCGCAGTCGCAATCGCTGGTGGCAGCTGGTCGGGCCGACGCCAAGGCCGCCGTCGGCACCGGCACCATCACCATCGACTTCGGCACCGTGGGCGGCGGCACGCTCGATGCCGCAACCGGAACCTACACGGGTGCGAGCTTCACGAAGGATGCGAGCCGCACCGCCGTGCCGATCACCATCAACGGCACCAACAACACCCTCGAAGGCATCCGCGACGCGATCAACGCGGCCAAGGCCGGCGTGTCGGCCAGTATCGTGAACGACGGCAGCGGCACGCCGCACCGGCTGGTGCTGACGTCTTCGCAAACGGGCGAAGCATCGAGCATGCGCATCTCGGTGGCCGGCGATGCGTCGCTGCAGGGCCTGTTGAACAACGACCCCGCGGGTACGCAGAACCTGCGCCAGACGGTGGCCGCGCAGAACGCGCAGCTCACGGTCAACGGCATTGCCGTGACCAGCGCGAGCAACACCGTGAAGGAAGCCATCCAGGGCACCACGCTGAACCTGCTGAAGACCGGCTCCAGCAACCTTGCAACGCAGCCCGACACCGCCACGGTGGAGGCAGCGATCAATGATTTCGTCAAGGCCTACAACAGCCTGCAGGCCACCGCCAACACCTTGACCACTTACGACAAGGATTCGAAGACCGGCGCTGCGCTGGTCGGCGACTCCACGCTGCGCAACCTGCAGACCCGCATTCGCCAGGCGCTCACCACGCCGCAGGCCGGCGGCCCGACCGATCTGAAGGTGCTGTCGGAAATCGGCGTCACGTTCCAGAAGGACGGCACCATGGCCGTCGATTCGGCCAAGCTCAAGACGGCCGTCAGCACCAATCTTTCGGGCGTTGCGGGGCTCTTTGCCAGCGCGACCGGCAGCACTGCTGGCTACGGCAAGCAGATCAGCGCGGTGGTGGACAACCTCACCTCCACCGGCGGCGCGCTCAAGGTGGCTTCGGACGGCATGACGGCCTCCCTCAAGCAGCTCGACCAGCAATTCACCGACATGAAGATGCGCGTGGATGCCAAGGTGGAGCGCTATCGCGCGCAGTTCACCCAGCTTGACCTGCTGATGAGCCAGATGAGCAGCACCAGCACTTATCTCACGCAGCAGTTCGCAAGCATGCAAAGCAGCAGCAGCAAGTAATTCCAGCAGAGCAATCCATGTACACCTCTCACAACTTCAGGGCCGGTGCCAACGCGTATGCCCGCGTCGGCGTGGAAACGCAGGCCATGAGTGCGTCTCCGCACCAGCTCATCGTCATGCTGTTCGACGGCGTCGTCACCACCATCGGCATGGCGCGGCACCACATGACGAGCGGCGACACCGTGGCCAAGGGCAACGCGATTTCCAAGGCCATCAGCATCGTCGACAACGGGCTGAAGGCCAGCCTGGACGCCAAGGCGGCAGGCGCCGCGGGCGCCGAGCTGGTGGCCAACCTGTCGGCGCTGTACGACTTCGTGATTCGCCGGCTGCTGTACGCAAACCTGCACCACGACGTGAAGGCGCTCGACGAGGCCGAAGCGATTCTCGAGAACATTGCGTCCGCATGGCGCGAAGTCGGCGGTGCAAGTGCCGACAACTGAAACACCGGAATCGCAGGCCATGCCGGTCCGCCACGAAGTCCTGCACTGCTACAGCGAACTGGCTTCGACCATGTCGCTCATGGCGGCGCTCGCCCGCGCCAAGGAATGGGAACGGCTTGCCGAGCTCGAAGCCCGTTGCGCGGCGCTGGTCGACCGCCTCAAGGCCATCGGCAAGGTGTCGCTGGACCCCGTGCAGCTGGAGCAGGTGCGCAACCTGATCGATTGCATCCATTCCGACCAGGAAGAGGTGTGCGACATGGTCAAGCCGCAGCTCGAGGACCTGGTGTCGAAGATGGCCCAGTTGCAGATGCGCAGCGAACTCGGCAGGGCATACGGCACGCCGTATTGACCTGCAAGAGAGCACGGCAACGCAATGAACAGATCGATCGGACTCGCCGATGCGCCGCTCGCAACGAAGCTCGCCGCACTGCGGCCGGAGCTCGCTGCGCTGCAGACCGAGGTCGGCACCAGCTTGCCGGCCGGCGCCGTGGCCGAGGTCCAGCAGGTCAAGAACGATGTTCGGCTGCCGTCCCACTCGCTGCTCGAGGCCGTGCTGCCTGCCAAGGTGCCGGCGGGCGCACCGCGCGCCTCCGATGCACCGCCTTCGGTGGCTACCCAGTGGTCGGCGGCGGCCCGTGCCATCAGCGCCGTGCTGGCCGATCTTCATGCCGACCCCGAGCCTGTGCGTGGCGCGGCGCCCCTGTGGCTCTCGGCGCAGACGCCCGCGGCGCCCGTGCTCGCCGGCGCGCTGGCGCAGACCGTGGCAGCAAGCGGCCTGTTCTACGAATCGCATCTGGTCGAATTTGCCAACGGCCTTCGCACCGTGCAGCAATTGGCGCAGGAGCCGCAAATGCGGTTGACGCAGGCAGCCGCATTTGCCAATGCCGGAGCGGCCCAGCCGCAGTCCCAGGTGCCTGCGCAGGCGCAGCCCGTCCAGGTAATTCCGGGCCGACCCGTCGCTGCGGAGCAACTTTTGGCGGCTCCCGCCGCTGGCCAACCGGTTGCCGCTGCGGGCCCGTCCATTCCCGCGGCGAGCCAGCCTTTGCAGGGCGCACCCGTCCAAGGGCAACCCGTTGCTGTTCCGTCAGGTGCAGCCACGCAAACACCGCCCGCGTCGGTCTACACGAGCCAGGGAGTTCCGGTGGCTTCGGCCGCGGTTCCGGCTCTTGCGGGCAATGCGAGTGATGCGGGCGTGGTTTCCGACGAGCGCAACGCGAGCCGCAGCCTCGGCGAAAACAGTGCCGCCGCCTCTTCGGCGCGCACGGCCGCTTCGGTGGCCGCGCCGGCTGAAATGATTCACCCCCAAACCGTGGCGCTGGTGCATCAGCAACTCGATCTGCTGGCCACCTCGGTTTTCCGCTGGAGCGGCCAGGCATGGCCGAATGTTCCGATGGAGTGGTCGATCCACGAAGAGGCCGACCAGCCCGGCGATGCGCCCGGAGGCCAACGCAACGACGAACGCAAGGAGCGCCCGCGCAGCTGGTCGACCACCGTTTCGCTCTCGCTGCCCAGGCTGGGTGCCGTCGATCTGCGGCTGAGCCTGACGGGTGAGCTCGTTCAGGCCCGCCTTGCCGCAAGCGAAATCGCAACGCTCGCGCGCTTGCGCAATGACAGCGGCGAACTGGGGCCGCGCCTCGAGGCCGCCGGATTGCGCTTGCAAGACCTGCAGATCACGGCGATGAGCCCGGTGGGGCATGCCGGATGACTGCCTCGACCGATACGCGCCCGAGCGCGGTGGCTCTCTCCTATGCCGACCAGGCGAAGGCGCCGGTGGTGGTGGCCAAGGGTTATGGGGTAACGGCGGAGTCGATCCTGCGGCAGGCGCGGGAGAACGGCGTGTACGTGCACGCCTCGGCGGACCTGATCAAGCTGCTGATGCAGGTGGACCTCGATCGGCAGATCCCGCCGCAGCTCTATCTGGCAGTGGCAGAGGTCATGGCGTGGATCCACGGGATCGAAGCCGACCAGGGTGCCGCAGGGCCCGAAAAAGTTAATGCTTTGTAATTAACTTTCAAGAATAAATGAGAACTAATTTCATCGGTGGAAACCATGTAACGTGGTTGCAACAAAAGCTTACATGTACTTGTAGCTCGCTTTACAGTTTCCCCGTGATCGAAAGTTACAAAGTGTTAAATAGTTGGAATAATTCACTCAAGACATGACTGAACGGAGTGCAATTTTGGAAACGGATATTGTGATGAACGTGGCCAACGGCGAGATCTCCCGCGAGATCGGTGACATCAATCTCGCCTACATGTTGCTTGCGCAGAAGCTGGTCAAGCAGGACCGTGTGGCAGCGATGTTCCGCCTGGGCGTGAGCCGCGAACTGGCCGACATGCTGGCCAGCATGTCGCTGGCGCAGATCCTCAAACTGGCGGCGTCGAACTTTCTGCTGTGCAGTTTTCGCCTTGACGAGCATGCCTCGATGTCGGCAGTGGTTGGCGAAGGTAAGGACACGATGCTGCAACAAGCGCACATGTCGATACTGATGTCGGCACGAAGCCTGCAGAGCCAAAAAGAGACCGCAGCCGTATGAGCACCAAGAGCGTCCTTGGCGAAGTGCGCGAAGTTCAGCTGGCGATCCAGCTGATCCACCTCGGCGCCCGCCTGCAGTTCCTTGAGTCGGAAGTGGGCCTGAGCCGCGAGCGGCTGATCCGCCTCTACAAGGAAATCAAGGGCGTCTCTCCGCCCAAGGGGCTGCTCCCCTTTTCAACGGATTGGTATATGACTTGGTTGGCGAATATCCATTCGTCAATGTTTTACAACATGTATCAATTCATGAAAACCCATTCGGATGAAGAAAAGGTTTGGGTATTGATTAAAAGCTACAAATTGTATTTGCAGCAAATTGAAGCGCAGGAAAGCGAGCCAATTCTGGATTTCACGCGTGCATACACGATGGTTCGCTTCTTCGACAGCGACATGCTGCAGCTGAGCACCTGCTGCCGGTGCGCGGGGCAGTTCGTGGCGCATGCGCACGACCACAAGAGCGGGTACGTCTGCGTGCTGTGCCGGCCCCCGTCGCGGGCAGGCAAGGCGCGCGGTTCGGAGCGCGCTGCGGCCGGGGAGATCGCGGTGCCGGGCATGGAAAGCATTGGTCTTGCCGTGGAGTCGGCGCTCGACGGCGGTGGACTTCATTGAAAAAAGCGGACCTTGCCCCCGTGGGCAAGGCTTTTGAATCGACGCCTCAAGGGCAGTAGGGGAAGCGCGTGCTCCTTTTGGTTGGTTATCTGGTGGTCATAGGCGCCGTGTTCGGCGGCTATGCGCTCATGGGCGGGCACTTCGGCGTGCTGTTCCAGCCGGTCGAGCTGTTGATGATCGGCGGCTCCGCGCTGGGCGCCTTCATTGCGGGCAACAACGGCAAGACGATCAAGTCCACGCTCAAGGAGCTGCCGCTCCTGCTGCGCTCGTCCAAGCACAACCGGCAGCTCTACCTGGACCTGCTGGCGCTGCTCTACGAGCTGCTGGCCAAGGCGCGCAAGGAAGGAATGATGAAGCTGGAGTCCGACGTGGAGGACCCGGCCAAGAGCGAGATCTTTGCGCGCTACCCCAACATCCTGGCCGACGAGGCCGTGATGGAGTTCCTGTGCGACTACCTGCGGCTGGTCATCAGCGGCAACACCGACGCCTTCGAGATCGAAGCGCTGATGGACCACGAGATCGAAACCATCAAGCACGAAGCCGAAGTACCCATGCACAGCCTTTCGCGCGTGGGCGACGCGCTGCCCGCGCTGGGCATCGTTGCGGCTGTGATGGGCGTGGTGCATGCGCTGGCCTCGGCCGACCTGCCGCCTTCTGAGATGGGCGCGCTGATTGCGCACGCGATGGTGGGCACCTTCCTGGGCGTGCTGATGGCCTACGGCTTCGTCTCGCCGCTGGCTTCGCTCATCGAGCAGAAGGTGGCCGAGAGCATGAAGATGTACCAGTGCACCAAGGTCACGCTGCTCGCAAGCCTGAACGGGTACGCACCGCAGCTGGCGGTGGAATTCGGCCGTAAGGTGCTGTTCTCGACCGAGCGGCCCAGCTTCACCGAGCTGGACAGCCACGTGCGCGAGGTCAAGGCCCGCTGATACACGGCGTGGAACATTGCCATGAGCACGGAAAAACACAGGGTCGTCGTCAAGCGCGTTCCCGCCCACGGAGGCGGCGGGCACGGCGGCGGCTGGAAGATCGCCTATGCCGACTTCATGACGGCCATGATGGCGTTCTTTCTCGTGATGTGGCTGTTGTCCAATGCCTCGCCCAAGCAGCGTGAAGGCATTGCGGAACACTTTCGCATGCCGCTGAAGGTGGCCATCAACGGCGGCGAGAAAAGCAGCACCAGCGAAAGCGTGATTCCGGGCGGCGGCATGGACCCGAGCACGCGCGCCGATGGCGAGGTCCAGCGGGCCGACGCCGAAGAAGACGCCGACGCCGAGCGCCTGGCCAGCATGAAGGACCGGCTGGACAAGCTCATCGAGAACAGCCCGGTGTTCAAGCAGTTCCGCTCGCAGATATTGATCGACATCACCACAGAGGGGCTGCGCCTGCAGATCGTCGACAGCGAGAACCGCCCGATGTTCGATCTGGCCAGCGCGCAACTGGTGCCGCACATGCGCGCCATCCTGCGGGAGATCGGCCCCACGCTCAACGAGCTGCCCAACAAGATCACCCTGTCGGGCCATACCGACGCCATCGTCTACACCAACGGCGACCGTTCCTACGGCAACTGGGAGCTCTCGGCCGACCGGGCCAATGCCTCGCGGCGCGAACTGGTGGTGGGCGGCATGGCCGAGAACAAGGTTCTGCGCGTGGTCGGGCTGGCCGACAGCATGCACCTGGACAGGAGCAATCCGCGCAACCCGATCAACCGGCGCATCAGCATCATTTTGCTCAACCACCGCACCCAGCACCAGATAGAGCGCGAGAACAGCGGAAGCGGCAATGCCGCGAGCTGGCCCGCCAAGTCACAGTCGTCGCCTTCGCCGCTGCTTCCCGCCCAGAGCGTCAAGGTAACGGCCAGGGGGAGCGCCGGCGGCGGCGCTTCCGCAGAGCACCCATAGAAATTGATGCCGGCCCTACAGCAAGCCGGTTCGGAGCAACGATGGATCTCAGTCAGTTCACCCAGGCATTTTTTGTCGAAGCCGTCGAGCTTCTGGCGCAGATGGAGCAATTGCTTCTCGAGCTGGACGCCGACGCGCCCGACAGCGAGCAGCTCAACGCCATCTTCCGTGCCGCGCACTCCATCAAGGGCGGCGCGGCCACGTTCGGCTTTGTTGCGCTGACCGATACGACGCACCTGCTTGAAACCCTGCTCGACCGCGCGCGCCATGGTCAGCTGAACCTGAGCCGCTCGATGATCGATGCATTTCTGGAAACGAAGGACGCCTTGCAAGAACAACTGATTGCCTATCAGGCCGAGAACGAACCCGATCCCGAAATGGTCGCCCACATCTGCGGCGTGCTCCGGCAGCTCGCGCTAGAGACCGAGGGCGGCGCAACCGCCGCACCGGCCCCGGCGCCCGCGCCAGCGCCGGTGGCGGTTGCCGCCCCTGTTGTCGCCGCTGCGGCCGCAGCGGGGCACGACGCGCTGCGTATCAAGTTCTCGCGCCTTTCCGACAGCGAATGCGACCTGCTGGCCGACGAACTCGGAAACCTCGGCAAGCTGCTGTCGCGCACGCGCAGCAACGACCAGCTGACGGTAGTGCTCGAGACCACCTGCTCGCCGGACGACATCATTGCCGTGTGCTGCTTCGTCATCGACGAATCGCAGATCGAGATCACGCCGGAAGCCGCCGCTGCGGCGGGCGCCGAAAGCGCTGCGAGCGCGGCAAACCCGCCGCCTATTGCAGCGGTGGCAGCGGTGGCAGCAGTGGCCGCCGCGCCGGCTGTCCCGGCAGCGGCCCGCCCCGCCGCGGCACCCGCAGGCGCGGCCGCCAAGCCGTCCGCCGCGGGTGCGGCCACGGCCGCAAAGGACTCGAGTTCGATCCGCGTGGACGTGGAGAAGGTCGACCAGCTCATCAATCTGGTCGGCGAACTCGTCATCACCCAGTCGATGCTGACGCAGGCCGCCACCATGCTCGACCCCGTGGAGTGCGAGCGCTTCCTGAGCGGCCTGGGCCACCTGGAGCGCAACGCCCGCGACCTGCAGGAGTCGGTCATGTCGATCCGCATGATGCCGATGGACTATGTGTTCAGCCGCTTCCCGCGCGTGATTCGCGACGTGAGCGCCAAGCTCGGCAAGGAGGTGCGCCTGGACACCTTCGGCAAGGAAACCGAACTCGACAAGGGCCTGATCGAACGCATCATCGATCCGCTCACGCACCTGGTGCGCAACAGCCTCGACCACGGCATTGAAACGCCGTCGCAGCGCATTGCCAAGGGCAAGGAAGCCGAAGGGCAGCTGCTGCTGTCGGCCCAGCACCACGGCGGCAACATCGTGATCGAGGTGAGCGACGACGGCGCCGGCCTCAACCGCGAAAAGATCCTGGCCAAGGCCATGCAGCAGGGGCTGCCCGTGACCGAGACCATGCCCGACGACGAGGTGTGGCAGCTGATCTTCGCGCCCGGCTTCTCCACGGCCGAGCAGGTCACCGACATCTCGGGCCGCGGCGTGGGCATGGACGTGGTCAAGCGCAACATCCAGGAGATGGGCGGGCATGTCGAGATCAGCTCGCGCGAAGGCTGGGGAACCACCACCCGCATCGTGCTGCCGCTCACGCTGGCCATTTTGAACGGCATGTCCGTCAAGGTGGGCACCGAGGCCTACATCCTGCCGCTCAGCTACGTGATCGAGTCGCTGCAGCCGCGGCCCGAGCACCTGCACTCGATTACCAGCGACGGCCACGTGATCAAGGTGCGCGGCGAATACCTGCCGCTCATCGAGCTGCACAGCGTGTTCGACGTGTCGGGCGCACAGACCGATCCCACGCAGGGCATCCTGGTGATCGTGCAGGCCGGCGAAACGCGCTTTGCGCTCCTGGTCGACGAACTGCTCGGCCAGCACCAGGTGGTGGTGAAGAACCTGGAAACCAACTACCGCAAGGTTCCGGGCATCTCGGCCGCAACGATCCTGGGCGACGGCAGCGTGGCTTTCATCATCGACGTGGATGCCATGCCGCGCATCCAGCGCGCGCACGTGACGCGCACCACCGCCCTGGCGCATGCGGCCCGGATGGACCCGGTTGCCGCCTGAAGAACGATAACCATACGGAGACGATGCAATGCGTTTTGATTTTTTCCGGCGCTCCACCGCCGAAGAAACCGCGGCAGCCGGACAGTCGAAAGACTTGACGGCCTTGCGCAATGCAGACGGCTATGTGGCCTACACCCTGCTGCTGGATGCCCAGAAGCGCGTTGCGGGCTACAAGCTCAACTGGCGCCCGGCGGCCAAGCCCGAAGAAGCTCCGGACGCGATCACGCAGTTCAAGGCCCTGGTGGCCTGCGTGACCGAGCACCTCAATCCGCCGGACACCCCTTGGCAGCTGGGGCGCAGCGAATTGTTCTTCGATGTGAACGCCGAATCGCTGGCGCACGGCGCGCTGCAATCGCTGCCGCCCGAATACACCGTGTTCTGCGTGGAGCTTGCCGATCTTGCGAACGAGGACCTCCGGCCGGTGCTGCTGTTCCTTCGCGAGCAGGGGTTCAGCTTCATGCTGCGCGGCGCCACTGCGCTGCCCGAAGACCACGAGCTGCTGGGCATGGTGACCCACTTCGACGTGGGCGGCGGAGACCCCATGCTCGTTGCGGCCGCACGCCGCGGCGAGCAGCCCGACCACATGCCCGTTCAGCCGATTGCGACGCGCATGGCTTCGTGGAAAGACTTCGAGGCTTGCGCCGCGCGCCGCATCGACGTGTTTGCCGATCCGAGCTGCGGCCTGCCGCCGCCCGTGGTGAAAACGGGCAGCCACGCGCTGGAGCCCGAATCGATCCTGATCATGCGGCTGCTGCAGATGATCCAGCGCAACGAAGACCTGCGCGAGATCGAAGCGGCACTCAAGCGCGATGCGGCGCTCACCTACAGGCTGCTGCGCCACATGAACTCGCCCGCCGTGGGCGCGGGCGTCGAGATCCATTCGCTGCACCATGCGGTGACCATGCTCGGCTACTCGCCGCTGTTCCGCTGGCTGTCGATGCTGCTGGCAACCAGCAACCCGACGGGCAGCCCGCCCTTCATGATGAAGAAGGCCATCATGCGCGGCCGATTCGTCGAGCTGATGGGCGAAATCATGCTGCCGCGCGGCGAGTCGGACAACCTTTTCGTCGTGGGCATGTTCTCGCTCATCGACCAGCTGCTCGGCATTCCGATGCAAGAGGTGCTCAGCAAGGTGCAGCTCTCCGATTCGGTTCAGCAAGCCATCATGACGCGCGGCGGCGTGTACGGCCCCTTCCTCTCGCTGGCCGAGGCCTGCGAGCTGGACACCGGCGATGCGCCGCGCCTGGCGGAGGCGCTGCTGCTGAGCGCCGACCAGGTCAACGCCGCACACCTTTCCGCGCTGGCCTGGTCGCAGGACGCGGTGCCCATTGACGGCCATTGAGGCATTGAGCATGACCTCCGAATTTCTCTTTACCGACAGCGACTTCTCGCGGATTCGCACGCTCATTCACCGCCGCGCCGGCATCGCCCTGGGCGAGCACAAGCGGCAGATGGTGTACAGCCGGCTCTCGCGCCGCTTGCGCGACCTGGGGCTGCCCCAGTTCTCCACCTACCTGAGCATGCTGGAAGACAGCCGCGACGGCGACGAGTGGCAGCTGTTCATCAACTCGCTGACGACCAACCTGACGTCCTTCTTTCGCGAAGCGCACCACTTTCCGGTGCTTGCGGACCTGGCACGCAAGGCGACGCAGCCCGTCACCGTGTGGTGCGCGGCCGCATCGACCGGCGAAGAACCCTATTCGATCGCCATCACGCTGATGGAGGCGCTCGGCGAGCGCGCGAGCACCGCCCGCGTGATTGCCACCGACATCGACACCTCGGTGCTGGCCAAGGCCTCGGCCGCGGTGTTCACCATGGAGCAGGTGAACCGGCTCTCTCCGGAGCGCCTGCGGCGCTTCTTCAACAAGGGCACGGGTGCCAACGCAGGCAAGGTGAGGGTGCGCCCCGAAGTGGCCGCCATGGTCAAGTTTTCGCGGCTCAACCTGCTGGACGCTGGATGGCCGGTGAAAGAGCCCGTGGACGCGATCTTCTGCCGCAACGTGATGATCTATTTCGACAAGCCCACGCAGAAGAAGCTGCTGGACCGCTTCGTGCCTCTGTTGAAGCCGAACGGTCTGCTGTTTGCAGGGCATTCCGAAAACGCCTCGCTGGTGAACCAGACGTTCAAGACGGTCGGGCAGACGGTGTACACGCTGAGCAAGGCGCGCGCATGAATCCGAGCCTGCTTCAGGAGCGGGGTTCCAGGCCGCCGGCCGTGCCGGGTTCGGTGGCCACTCACCACTACTTCGACCGCGACTTCGACTGCACGGCAGTCAAGCTGCTGCCGGCGGAGTACTACGTGACCGATGCAGGCATCTTGCTGACGACGGTGCTGGGCTCCTGCGTGGCGGCCTGCATCACCGACGTGGAAGCGGGGGTCGCGGGCATGAACCACTTCATGCTCCCGGACGATGCCGAGGCCGACGCGCGCGACCAGGTCGAGTCGATGCGCTACGGCGCCTATGCCATGGACGTGCTCATTGCCGAGCTGCTGCGCGCCGGCGCCAGGCGCGAACGCCTGCGGGCCAAGGTCTTCGGCGGCGCAGCGGTGCTGGCCAACATGACCATGCTCAACATCGGCGGGCGGAACGCCGACTTCGTGCTGCGCTACCTCGAGAAGCAGCGCATCACCATCGCCGCGCAGGACTTGCGCGGCCTGCACGCGCGCCGCGTGTGCCTGCTGCCCACCGGCAAGGCGGTGGTGCGCAAGCTGCGCGCGCAAGTCGATATTCAGGCGGTCCAGCACGACGAAGGCGAGCTGCTGCGCAAATGGTCTGCCACGTATGGCAAAGGAAGTTGGGTCGCATGAAGAAGATCAAGGTAGTTTGCGTCGACGATTCGGCGCTGATCCGCAGCGTGATGACGGAGATCATCAACAGCCAGGCCGACATGACGGTGGTCGGCACCGCGGCCGATCCGCTGCAGGCGCGCGACCTCATCAAGGTGACGAATCCGGACGTGCTCACGCTCGACGTTGAGATGCCGCGCATGGACGGTCTGGAATTTCTCGAGAAGCTCATGCGCCTGCGCCCGATGCCGGTGGTCATGGTGTCGTCGCTGACCGAGCGCGGCTCGGAAATCGCGCTACGCGCGCTGGAGCTGGGCGCCATCGACTTCGTGACCAAGCCGCGCCTTGGCGTGCGCGACGGGCTCATGCAGTACACCGAAATCATCGCGGGCAAGATCCGCACGGCCGCCGCGGCGCGGCTGCTGCCGAGCCGGCACGCCGCCTCGGCGAAGGGTGCGCCGGAGAGCGCGCAGGAACCGATGCTGCGCAGCCCGCTGCTGAGCACCGAGAAGCTCATCATCATCGGCGCCTCCACGGGCGGAACGGAAGCCATCCGCGAGGTGCTGCTGCCGCTGCCGCCGGACGCGCCGGCCGTGCTCATTGCGCAGCACATGCCGGCCGGCTTCACGCGGTCTTTTGCGCAGCGCCTGAACGGCCTGTGCCGCATCACCGTGAAAGAGGCCGAGCACGGCGAGCGCGTGCTGCCGGGCTATGCCTACATTGCGCCGGGCGGCTTTCACCTGTCGCTCAGCCGCAGCGGCGCCAACTACGTGGCCCAGCTGAACGAGGAGCCGCCGGTGAACCGCCATCGTCCTTCCATCGACGTGCTCTTCGACTCGGCTGCACGGCATGCCGGCAAGAACGCGATCGGAATGATCCTGACGGGCATGGGCAAGGACGGTGCCGAAGGCCTGCTGCGCATGAAGCAGGCGGGCGCCTACACATTTGCGCAGGACGAAGCGAGCTGCGTGGTCTTCGGCATGCCGCGCGAGGCCATTGCATTGGGTGCCGTTGACGACGTGGCGCCGCTGGGAGAGATGGGGCGCCGCGTGCTGGCCCATCTGCGCACCTTCGGCGAACGCGCGAACCGGGTTTGAAAAACGAACTGTTGGAGTTGGAAAAATCGTGATCGATAAGAGCATCAAAATTTTGGTTGTGGACGACTTCCCGACCATGCGCCGCATCGTGCGCAACCTGTTGAAGGAACTCGAGTTCCTGAACGTCGACGAGGCGGAAGACGGCGCGGCCGGCATCGAGAAGCTGCGCGGCGGGAACTTCGGCTTTGTGGTGTCGGACTGGAACATGCCCAACATGGACGGCCTGACCATGCTGCAGACCATTCGCGCCGACCCCGAGCTCGGCAAGCTGCCGGTGCTCATGGTCACGGCCGAAGCCAAGAAGGAAAATATCATCGCGGCCGCTCAGGCAGGCGCCAACGGCTATGTGGTCAAGCCCTTCACGGCGGCCACGCTCGAGGAGAAGATCAACAAGATCTTCGAGAAGCTCCAGAAAGAGGCGGCCTGAAATGACACACGCTGCGCTCGAACCCGTGGAGCACGGGAACACCGCCGAAGAGTTGCTCGGGCGCATCGGGCAGCTGACCCGGCAATTGCGCGAAGGCCTGCGCGAGCTGGGGCTCGACAAGCAGGTGGCCAAGGCCGCGCAGGCCATTCCAGATGCGCGCGACCGGCTGGGCTACATCGCCTCGATGACCGAGCGGGCGGCGCACCGCGCGCTCAACGCCATCGACCTGGCGCAACCGCTGCAGGAAGACCTTGCAAGCAACGCCAAGGGGCTCAGCAAGCGGTGGGACGAATGGTTTGCCAACCCGGTCGAACTGGACCATGCGCGCCAACTGGTCATGGACACGCGCGGCTACCTGCAGGAAGTGCCGCAGAAGGCCGGCGCCATCAACACGCAGCTGATCGAAATCCTGATGGCGCAAGACTTCCAGGACCTGACCGGCCAGGTCATCAAGAAGATGATGGAAGTGGTCAACGACGTGGAGACGCAACTGCTCCAGGTGCTGATCGACAACTCGCACATCGAAAAGCATCTTGAAAAACGCCACGAGGCGGAGGCCAACAGCCTGCAGAACGGCCCGCAGGTGGTGGCCGGCAACCCGGACGCCGTGACCGGCCAGGCGCAGGTGGACGACCTGCTGGAGAGCCTCGGGTTCTAAAGGCGTGCCAGGCCCCCGGGACCGGGGCAGGTCGAGCCAAGGCCGCGGTCTACTTTCCCCTGCGATTCGACGCAGACGGCGCCGAAGTCGACGAAGGCGCCGCTGCGCCATCCACGCCGAGGCGCCCGCCGCCGCCGAGGCCCTGGCCGCGCACCGTCTGCGCCTTGTAGTTGCGCAGCGAGCGGACCATCTGGTTGAAGGAGTCCATGAACGCAGCGGCAATCACCTTGCCCTGCGGAGTGCGCGTGTAGCCACCGATGCCCCCTGCGGCGGAGACGCCGCTCAGGCCGGCAAAGCCCGCGAAGTCGGTCTTGGAGGCACTGCCTTCGGCCGCCGCCACCTGTACGCCCGAGCGGTTGTCGATAAGGGTCAACAGCGCGCTGGCTTCCTTGGTCTGCAAGCTCGCGCCCAGCTTGGCGATGGCGAGGCCTCGTCCTCCGCCCACCAACCCGCCCAGCGCACCGCCAAGGCCACCCGCGTCGTTGTTGCTGAAGACGATCTCGGGCGAAAGTCCGTAGTCCGAAGCCACCATCTGGCCGCGTCCGAAGTTGCTGCCGCCGCGCATTTCGCCCGACTGCATGAGCGCGCGCTCGCGGTTCATGGCGTTCATGCCGGCCGCGCCGCGCTCGACCACCACGAAGCAGTTCGATTGCTGCACCAGCAAGCGCAGCAGGTTGGCCGTGGGCGGCAGGCGGTATTCGCCGGTGAGCACGGTGTACCAGCCGGCATTGACGTTTTCGATCAGCGAGACGGTGCCCAGCGGCGACTCGCAGCGCTCGAGCTGGCTGCTTTCGCCGGCGGTGGCCGAGCCGGCCGCGCTACCGGTGGCCACCGTCTTGGCGGATGGGCTGCCCATCTGCATGTCGAGAGCGGGCATGTTCTGGCAGCCCGCCAGAGCCATGAGCGCAGCCGCTGTCGTGGCCATGGCCGATCTTGAAAGTGCGAGCCGGCGTGGCTTGCCCGTGGACTTCTTCATGCGATCCTCCCCGTTTGTTGCAAAGGGCCGAGATCAGGCCCCGCGCAAATTTAGGGGAAGGAACGATCGGCCCCAGTGTCTAAAGTCACTTTGTTGCACGGACGCCAATTCCCGTGAAAGCCGAACGGCACGCGGTGCGGCAGGCGGGCAACCGCAACCGGCCCTGCGGACAGGCGCATGGCATCGAACACGAGCAGGTCGCTGCGCTTTTCCTTTTCGCGCCAGGCTACGGCAAGCAGCCAGCCGTCGCCCTCGGCCGCGTCCGCCGCGCGCGGCACGAACACCGGTTCGGACACCACGTCTCCTTGCGGCAGTGTGTACAGGCTGCGCGTGGAGCTCTCGAAGTCGAACCGGGCAAGGCTGTCGTAGAGCACGCTCTCCGAGTCGTCCCGCGCGCGTGGTGTCGAATGGCAGGTGTAGAAGCCGTAGCGGTTGCGCCGGCCGGTGTAGCGCTCGTCGATGCGCGGGAACTCCGCTGCCAGGTCGTCCAGGTATTCACGCTGGAAGCCGCTGCTCTTGCCGGCCAGGTCGAAGGTCCATCGGCACAGACGCGCCGCCATGGCGTGCGGGTCGCCGGCGCGGCCTTCGGCATCGGGCAGGCCGGGGGCGGTTTCCGACTGCATCATATAGGCCACGATGGTGTTGCCGTCGTCCCAGGCGTTCATGACGTGGAACAGGTGGCAGGCGTCGGTGTCGAACCAGCGCAGGGTGTCGACCGCGCTGCCGCGGCGCATCACGCCGACATGGGTGCGCTTGGTGGCGTCCCACGCCAGCAGCGGCTTGCCTTGCATCGCGCGCTCGACGCTGAGCGTCAGCGGCGTGACTGGAAAGAGAACGTGCTCGCGCGTCAGCATGAAGTCGTGTGCCATGCTGGCGTGCGGCGCTGTGAACGACTGCATTTGCGTGACTTCGCAGTGCGGGTCCATCACGCCGTAGAGCATGGTCGGCGAGCAGGGTCCGTCGGGCGAGTACGCGAAGAAATGCAGTTCGCCGGTCTCGGGGTCGATCTTCGGATGCGCGGTGCAGCGCGAGGCCACGCTTCCGCCGAAGCTCTGGTGCCCCTTGGAAGCCAGCGTAAACGCATCGAGTTCGAAAGGCTGGTGCGATTCTTCAAGCGCGAACAATCGGTCGCCGTGCCACAGCATGCTGGTGTTGGCGGTGCCGCCGTTCTGGCCATGTGCAATCGGATCGCTGGTGGCAGGGTTGCCGAAGGTGCCGAAGAGCGCGCGCCCGGCTTCGTGTTCGAGCTGCCATCTCGGCGTGCGCGCCCAGCGGTTGCTGTAAGACACCTTGCCGCCCCCGATATGGAAGGCGTGCACCATGCCGTCGCCCGAGAACCAGTGGTAGCTGTCGTCGCGCGGTGCGAACTGCGGGTTCGGTCCGACGCGGTACAGGCTGCCGGAGAGCCCGGGTGGCAGGGCGCCTTCGATCTCGAGCGCGGCAATGTCGTGCTCCTCGGTCAGCGGCGTGTAGTTGCCGGTAAAGAAGTGAGGGTTCTTCTGCGCTGCTGCGTTCACTGGGTGCCTTCGGGTTCGTTCATGAGGGGCGGTGCGCCGTCGAACTGCGCAATGGCTTGCCCGACGTAGGCAGCCAGCGCCTCGTCGATGCCCGAGCCGGCCCGCAGCGCCGCGTCTTCGCGGAACGCCCGCTGCAGCTTTGCATGCAGTGCCGCGTCACCGCCGGCCTTGGCGAGCGACAGCGCCTGCCAGCGCAACGCCAGCGCGCGCATGGCCGGCCCATGGGGTGGGGCGTTGGCCATCATCTGCTGCCGGACTTCCGCGATGAGCGGCGGCCACGCATCGGTCTGCGCAACGTAGTGGCGGCGCAGCTTGACCATGTCTTCCTTGCTGCAGTAGGGCGCATAGAGTTGCAGGCGCGCGAACGCCATGGCGTGCGAGATGTAGCGAATGCCCGCGCGGTCTACGCCGGTGAGCGCATGCAGCGACGGCTCGTTCCAGTGCATGGCGTAGAGCTTCATCAGCAGGCCTTCGTCGCCGCCGGCCTCTTCGAGCAGCAGCGCAATCCAGCGTTGCGCCAGGGCTTGCGCCTGCGGGCTCTCGGGCGGCGTTCCGGCGGCCACCAGGCTGCGCAGCAACTCCGACAACTCCGCGCGCTCGGGCGCCATGGCGTCGGTGGAGCCGCCGCGCTGCGCCTTGAGCGTGCGCTGCTCGTCGTCGCTGAAGTACTTTGCGCCTGCAACCATGCTTTCGAGCGCCAGCAGCCAGTCGTCGATGCCGGGCTCTTCGCTGGCCTGCAGCAGGCCCTGCACCGCGAGCAGGTGGGTGCGCAGCGCGGAGGCCCGCCGGATCTCTTCGTCGAGCTGCGCCACCTGCCGTGCGACCACTTCCGGCAGCCCTCCGGCGTCGTCGTCGAGCAGTTGCTGTATGTCTGCAAGCGGCAGGTCGAGCCGCCGCAGCGCCTGGATGCGGTAGAGCCGCGCCACGTCCTTGCGGCCGTACAGGCGATAGCCGGCGCTGGATCTTTCGGACGGCACCAGCAGCGCGATGTCGTCGTAGTGGCGCAATGCGCGAACCGTCAGCCCGGTGCGCCGGGCGAGTTCGCCGATCTTCAAGAACATGCCTTCCCTCTCAAGTTGAAGGCATCGTAGACCCTGCCGCTACGTGAGGGTCAAGCGGCGCTAGAGCGAATCTTTCAGGTTTGCGCGCAGGCGGCTGATGGCCTGGGCGTGCAGCTGGCACACGCGCGACTGGGTCACTTCCAGGATGGCGCCGATCTCGCGCAGGTTCAGTTCTTCCTCGTAGTAGAGGTTCAGCAGCAGCTGGTCACGCTCGGGCAGGGCGGCGATGGCGTCGACCAGCTCGTGGCGAAAACCGGCTTCGAGCAGTTGCGCCAGCGGGTCGTCGTCGGCGCCGGGGCGGCCGCCGCGCGCCTGGCGGTCGAGCCAGGGGTTGTCGGATTCGCCTTCCTGCGCAAAGTCTTCGACGTACAGCAACTGGCAGCCCTGGATCTCCTGCAGCAGCGACTGGTAGTCGTCCAGGTCCATCTTCAGTTCCTTGGCGATCTCCCCTTCGGTGGCGGGCCGGCCCAGCCGGTGCTCCAGCGACTGGATCGCCTGCTCGACCTTGCGGGCCTGCTGGCGCAGGTTGCGGGAGCCCCAGTCGCTCGCGCGCAGCTCGTCGAGCATGGCGCCGCGGATGCGCTGGCTCGCAAAGGTTTCGAACTGCGCGCCGCGGTTGTCCTGGTAGCGGGTGGAGGCGTCCAGCAGGCCGATCATGCCGGCCTGGATCAGGTCGTCGAGCTCGACGCTGGCGGGCAGCTTGGCCAGCATCTGGAGCGCCATGCGACGCACCATGGGCTGGTGCTGCTTCAGCAGATGAGACTTTTCAATATTGCCCTGAGCGGTGTACACGGCCTTCCCTTTCCTCATGTGCTTGTTGCTGCGCCAGCGCCTCGGGCCGCCAGCGCGCAGGCTCCGCGTCGCGTGCGCGAATCGACGGGCGCCACGGCCACTGCGCAACGTCGGCGCCGATGACGCGGAAGTCCACCGCCGCCGGGCTGGTCGGGAACGCCTCCACGACGGTCCGGCGCAGGCGCCTTGCATCGCTCAGGTGCGGATCGGCGCGCACCCAGCCCGCGGCATGCATCGAAATCGCCAGGTAGCGGCTGCCCGTGTCGATCAGGTTGGCCATGAGCCGCCGGGCCGCGTCGGGTTCGGCAACGCCGTTGACCAGCAGCCGCAGCTGGTGCAACGCATGCGCGTAGTGCAGCCGCTTGATGCCCGAGTAGGTGGCGGTGATGGACGCGGGATTGGGTTGGAGCACCACCACCAGGTCGTCCGCCAGCCGCGCCAGCGGCGACAAGTGGCCGGCACTGTCGAGTGCCGCGTCGACCAGCACCACGTCGCCGTCCCAGAAAAGACGCGGGTCGACGTGGTCGGGCTGGGCGCCCGGCACCGCCGGCAGCACGTTGACGCCGCACTCGGCGCGCGCGGCCGCGCCTTCGCAGGTGAGCCGCCGGGTGGCGACATCGGCCAGCGTTCCGAGCGGGTCGACGGCCCATGCGCCGCGAACTGAATTTGCGCTGGCCTTGTGCTCGTCCAGCAGCAGCACGTCCTTGCCCATGTGGGCCAGGGCCGCGCCCAGGTTCATTGCCGCTGTGGTGGAGCCCTGTCGGCGCTCCATACCCGCGATGGCGATGAGCCGCACGGACGATTGGGCGAGCAGCCGCCGCAGTCCGTCGGCTTGATCCGGCACCAGCTTGCTCACGTGTCCAGCGCCTCCAGCAGGAAGAACAGCTTGCCCATGCCTGCATACAGAACATTGCCCGAAAGCGGACGCCCCGGACGCACCGGGCGGCCGGTCAGCTGGCCCAGCAGCGCGCGCGTGCGGCCGGCCCAGTCGCCTTCAGCCTGCAGCAGCCGCCACACGGTGGTGGTGACCTGGCCTGCGATGAGCAGGCGCTTCATCATGTGCGGATCGCCCGCCTCGCCGAGCCCACCGATGACCGAGAGGCCCTGGCGCAGCAGGCGGAAGCAGGGCTCCGCTTCGGCGGCCCAGGCCTGCCATTGCGCAAGCTGCTGAACGGAAACTTCCTGGTCGACGTTGGAGAGTGCATAGGTCTGCGCCAGCACCTTGCGGCTGCGCGGATCGGTGATGCGGGTGACCACGCAGCGCAGGCCGGGCGGGCCGCCGTCGGTGCGCAGCGTGATGTGGGCCTGGGCTTCAGCCTGCAGCGCGGGGCGGCCCTTGAAGGTCACGAGGTGTTCTTCGCCGAACGAGAAGTCCAGGCCGGTGAGGGTGGCGTATTCGCCGGTGCGCGGATCGATGACCGCGGTGGAGCCGGGTGCGCGCGCGAGCCATTGCTGGCGCTGCACTTTCCACTGCAGCATGAGCTCGGCCGCGGGCAGCCGCGACAGCACGTGCACCACGGTCTTGCCGAAGTCCTGCTGGCGCAGCCATTGCACTTGCCGCACGCCGGGCCTGCGCGCCGGATCGGCGGGGTTGCGCGCCGTGCCGGTGGAAAGCCACTGGTTGGGCGCGGAAAGGGGCATGCCGGTGCGGTCGGACAGCAGCAGGCTGCCATGGCATTGGTACGCGTCGCCGCCTTCATCCGACTTGAGTCCGACCTGGCTCGACAGCGCAAGCAGGTGGGTGTCGCAACCGGTCGCGATCTCGCTCGTGGCGTGCGTCATGAGCGCCTCCAGCACCGCCTTGTGGCCGACGTTCTCGTCGGCGGCCTGGCGCCAGAGCGCACGCGATTGCTCGAAGCCGAGGGGGGCGTTTGCGAGCGCGGCCGCGGCGGCGGCCACCTCTTGCGCATCGTGCGCCATGGCGCGAATCAGCTGGCGGTAGCGCAGCCGCTGCCGTTCGGCCTCGGCCTGCGCGGCGGACGCATCGGCGTTTGCGGCAGACCCATCCTGCATGTCGCTTTCGCCGGGAACGAAGAGCGCGCTGCGGCTGTTGGCCTGGAACACGCTGTCCACCAACTGGGCGCGGTCGGCGCGCATCAGGTTCTCGGGCACCTTCTGTCCGCTGGACACATAGTGCACCGGCAGGCGGTGGCGAATCACGGTGTCGATCAGCGCGCCGGGGTGGGTGGCTTCGTCGACCTTGGTGAAGATGCAGCCCGCCAGTTCGTTGCCGCCGCCATGCCGGTAGGCGTGCACCACTTCATTGAGCGTGTCGCCGTGGCTGGCGGCATTGAGCAGCAGCAGCCGCTTCACGGGGCGCTGGCTGTTGCAGAACATGGCGATCTGGTCGGAGACGGCGCGGTCGCGCTGGCTCATGCCGACCGTGTCGATCAGCACCATGTGCTTGTCGCGCAGGTCTTGCAGCACCAGGTGCAGGTCGGCCGCATCCTTCACGGCGTACACCGGCACATTGAGGATCTGGCCGTAGATGCGCAGCTGTTCGTAGGCGCCGATACGGTAGCTGTCGGTGGTGACCAGCGCCAGCTTCTCGGCGCCGAAGCGCATCACGCAGCGCGCGGCAAGCTTGGCCGTGGTCGTGGTCTTGCCCACGCCGGTGGGGCCCATCAGCGCATACACGCCGCCTTGCGCCAGCAGCGCGTCTTCATCTTCATGCACCGGAAGGGTCCGGATCAGCTCGGAGCGCACGAAGGCCATGCCCTGGGCATAGCTCTGGCCCGTGGGCAGGTGCTCAAGCATGGCCTTGGAGAGCCGCGCGCTGAAGCCGGCGCCGAGCAGCGTGCGCAGCAGGCGGCCGCGCATCGGGTCGCGGCGCTGCTTGTCGTTCCACACCACGCCGGCGAGCTGTTCTTCGATCATGCAGCGCATCGAGTGCAGCTCTCCGAGCACGCTCTCGACTGCGACGGGGGCCGCCGCGGGTGCGGGGGCGGGCGCCGGGGTGAGCATGAAGGCGGACGCAGGGGCGGCTGCAGGAGCTGCAACAGGAGCGGGTGCAGGAGCGGGGGCCGGCATGGGTTGCGCTGCGGCCTGCGCCACGGGTGCGCTTGCACGCACTTCTTCCACTTCGTCCGGCGCCATGGCGACGATTTCCACGCCTTCGGCAACCACGCGATTGGTCAGCACCATCGCTTCGGCGCCGAGTGCTTCGCGCGCAAGGCGCAGGGCTTCCCGGCTGGTGGGGGCGACGAACTTGCGTGCGCTGGTCCGCACGTCTGTCTGGGTGTTCAAACTCTTCCTCCGATGGTGGCGGTGATCTTGATGTTGCGGGTGTCAGGTATCTCGGCGTGCGAGAGAACCTTGAGTTGGCGGAAGCTGCGGCGCAGGAAGCGCGAAAGCAGGACCCGCAGCGAATGCTGGACGACCAGCACCGGCGCAAGGCCCATTTGCTCCTGGCGCGCAATCGCGGCGCGGGTCTGCTGCATCAGGCTGTTGGCAAGGCCCGGCTCGATGCCGTTGTTGTTGGCGAGCGCCTGCTGCAGCACGCTGTCGAGCGCGCCGTCCAGGCCGATCACCTGCAGTTCGGAATCGCCCGGGAACAGCTGCTGCGTGATCGCGCGGCCAAGCGCCAGGCGCGTGAGCGAGGTGAGCTCGGCCGCGTCCTTCACGGTGGGCGCGTGCTCGGCCATCACGTCGAGAATGGTGCGCATGTCGCGGATCGACACCTCTTCGTCGAGCAGGTTCTGCAGCACCTTGTGCAGCGTGCTCAGCGAAATGACCTTCGGCACCAGGTCTTCGGTGAGCTTGGGCGCGGTCTTGCCGATCTGGTCGAGCAGCTGCTGCACTTCCTGGCGGCCCAGCAGTTCGGCGGCGTGGGTCTGGATCAGGTGGTTCAGGTGCGTGGCCATGACGGTGCAGGCATCGACCACCGTGTAGCCGAGCACCTGCGCCTCCTGGCGAAGGCTGGCGTCGATCCACACCGCGGGCAGGTGGAAGGCCGGGTCTTGCGTCGGCGTGCCGGGCAGGGTGCCGGTCACCTGGCCGGGGTTGATGGCCATCCACTGGTTGGGGAAGGCTTCGCCGCGGCCGATCTCGACGCCCTTCAGGCTGATGACATAGGTGTTGGGCGCAATCTCGAGGTTGTCGCGGATGTGCACCACCGGCGCCAGGAAGCCGATTTCTTGCGCGGTCTTCTTGCGGATGCTCTTGATGCGGCCCAGCAGTTCGCCGTTCTGCGTCTGGTCGACCAGCGGAATCAGGCGGTAGCCGACTTCCATGCCCAGCGGATCGACCAGCGCCACGTCGTCCCACGTGGCCTCGGGCGCTTCCACCGCGGGTGCGGCGGCGGCCTGCGCTGCGGCGGCCTGCTCGGCGGCAGCCTGCGGTGCGCGCTTGAGGATGCGCCGGCCCAGCCACACCAGGCCACCCGCAATCAGCAGGAACGCCAGGTTCGGCATGCCGGGGATCATGCCCATCAGGCCGATGAGGCCGGCCGTCAGAAAGAGCACCTGCGGGTTGGAGAACAGCTGGCCGGTCAGCTGGCGGCCCACGTCTTCGTCGGTGGTCACGCGCGAAACGATGACGCCGGCGGCGGTGGAGATCACCAGCGCCGGAATCTGCGCCACCAGGCCGTCGCCGATGGCCAGCAGCGTGTAGGTCTTGCCGGCGGTGCTGAAGTCCAGCCCGTGCTGCACCATGCCGACCACCAGCCCGCCGATGATGTTGATCACCATGATCAGGAGGCCGGCCACCGCGTCGCCGCGCACGAACTTGCTGGCACCGTCCATCGAGCCGTAGAAGTCGGCTTCCTGCGCGACTTCCTGGCGGCGCTTGCGTGCCACGTCTTCACCGATGAGGCCGGCGTTCAGGTCGGCGTCGATCGCCATCTGCTTGCCGGGCATGGCGTCGAGCATGAAGCGCGCGCCCACCTCGGCGATGCGCCCCGCGCCCTTGGTGATCACCATGAAGTTGATCAGCACCAGGATGATGAACACCATCACGCCGACCGCGAAGTTGCCGCCCACGAGAAAGTGGCCGAAGGCCTCGATCACCTTGCCCGCGGCATCCGGACCCGTGTGGCCGTGCATCAGCACCACGCGCGTGGAAGCCACATTGAGCGACAGGCGCAGCAGCGTGGAGAACAGCAGCACGGCGGGAAAGGCCGCGAAGTCCAGCGCCTTCATGGTGTACATGCTCACCAGCAGCACCATCACCGACATCGCGATGTTGAAGGTGAACAGCAGGTCGAGCAGGAAGGCCGGCAGCGGCAGCACCATCATGCTCAGGATGAGCACGATCAGCACCGGGCCGGCAAGGCCCTTCCACTGGGCTCCGGAGAACAGTTGCGCCTGCAGGCGGGTCAGCGTGGCGTTCATGCGGCGTCCAACGAGTATTCGAGCGATTCGGGAATGGGCAGGTCGACGGGCGTGCGCGGCGCTTCGCCGCCTTCGCTCTTCCAGCGCTTGAGCTGGTAGACCCAGGCCAGCACTTCGGCCACCGCGGTGTACAGGCCGGCCGGGATTTCGTCGCCCAGGCGGGTGTGCTTGAACAGCGCACGCGTGAGCGGCGGGGCTTCGAGAATGGCGACGTTGTTCTCGCGTGCAAGCTCGCGGATGCGCGCCGCGACGAGGTCGCTTCCCTTGGCCACCACGCGCGGTGCACGCATGTCGTGGTCCACATACTTGAGTGCCACCGCAAAGTGCGTGGGGTTGGTCACCACGATGTCGGCCTTGGGCACCTCGGCCATCATCCGGCGGCGCGCCATCTGCTGTTGCTGGCGGCGGATCTGCGCCTTGATGTGCGGGTCGCCTTCGCTTTCCTTGTGCTCCTGGCGCAGGTCTTCGCGCGACATGCGCAGCTTGCGGTGGTAGCTCCACAGCTGGTAGGGCACGTCGATGAGGGCCACCAGCAGCAGGGCGGAGGCAATCAGGGCGCAGTTGCGCGCCACCAGGGCGATCATCTGCGGCAGCGCGGCGCGCTCCGACTGCGCCATGAGCGCATTGACCTCTTCGATGTTGCCCATGATCACCAGCCAGGCCACCCAGCCGATCAGCAGCGACTTGGCCAGCGCCTTGATCAGCTCCGACAGCGCCTGCGTCGAGAACATGCGGCCGATGCCGGCAATCGGGTCGAGCTTGTTGAACTTGGGGCCGATGGCCTTGGCCGAGAACAGCCAGCCGCCGAGCATCATGGGGGCGACCACCGCGGCCACCACCATCATGCCGAACAGCGGCGCCAGCGCGATCAGCGCCTCGTACGCCATGAGCCCGGCGCGGGCCATCATGTAGGTGGGGTCGAACGCCGAGGCGCGGTCGAAGTGCATGCCCTGGGCCAGCGCGCCTCGCAAGGTGCCGCCGAGCGAGCCCGCCGTGAGCCACAGGCCGGCAACCGCCGTACCCAGCATTACGAAGGTGACCAGCTCCCGCGACCGGGCAACGTCCCCTTCCTCGCGGGCCTTTTCAAGGCGCTGCGGTGAGGCGGGTTCCGTTTTTTCGAGGTCGCTTTCTTCAGCCATTCATGCTCCGGGCGAGCCTTGGCGAGAGATCGCCTGCTCATGGCTGTAGATTGTTCGTTTTCAGGGCTCCGGACAATTGATCGATCAGGGCGGGCATTTGCCCCCTGCTTGGGTGATCGGGATGTAACAGGCGGCTAGGCCGCGGCCGGCGCGGCGCCGTCCGAAGCGGCAACCGGCGGCGCCACGGCCGCATAGGGCACCAGCTCGATCCGTTCCGCGCGCAGGCGCTCCAGGATGGTGAACAGCAGGTCGCTGCGCACGCTGCCCGCCAGGCGCGGGCTGGGCACATAGGCAATGGCCTGGAAGATGAGCAGGCCGCCCTCGATGCCTTCGAGCGTGAGCGAAGGCGCGGGCGTTTCCAGCACGCCCTCGTGCGCGCGGCAGGCCTCCAGGATGAGGTCGCGCACGCGCTGGGCGTCGGTGGTCAGCGGCAGCGGCAGGCGAATGAGCACCCGGCCTTCCGCATTGGCCAGCGTCATGTTGCGGACGGTCTTGGTGATGAACTCGGAGTTGGGCACGATGACCGTCGAGCGGTCTCCGAGCTGGATTTCCGTGGCGCGCACGTTGATGCGCCGCACATCGCCCTCGGTGGTGCCCAGCACCACCCAGTCGCCCACCTTCACCGGCTGCTCGGCCAGGAGAATGAGGCCCGAGATGAAGTTCTGCACGATGGCCTGCAGGCCGAAGCCGATGCCCACCGACAGCGCGCTGGCCACCCACGCGATGCGCTCGATGCCGATGCCCAGCGCCGAGAGCGAGAACGCCACCACCAGGATGCCGCCCACGTAGCCCAGCAGCGTGGTGATCGAACTCTGCATGCCCGGCTCGAACTGCGTGCTCGGCAGGTAGCTGCGCGCCAGCCAGCGCTTGAACACCCGCAGCACGATGAAGCCCACCAGCGCCACGGCAATGGCGCTGAAGATGGCGCCGGGCACCAGCTGGAACTCGCCCACCTTCACGCCGGTGCCGAACTTGCCGCTGCGCTGGAACACTTCGCCGGGCCCGGTGCCCAGGGGCGCCGCCAGCGCGATCAGCATGTAGAAGAACAGCGCCACGCGGCTCAGGCCGGAGAGCACCGTGGCCGCCTGGTCGAGCGTTTGCGGCGCAAGGCCAAAGCTCTTTTGCAGGCGCTGCCCGAAGGTGCTGCGCGACGACACACCGGCCATGAAAACGTCGTCGGCAAACTTGAACAGCACATAGAAAGCGGCCGCGACGATGCCGCTCCAGGTGAGCTGCGAAGCCAGGAAGCTCGCAAGCGCCACATACCCCACCGCGACCAGCACCCAGATCGTGACGATGAGCACGCCGATGCATGCCACCAGCAGGCCCACCCACATCGGCCGCTCGGGCAGGCCGGCCTCGGGCGCATCGGCGCGCAGCGCCTTCAGGCGATACATCACCGCGCCGACCAGCGCCGTGAGCACCAGCGCCGTGAGCACATGGGTGGCCACCACGGCGGCGAAGCTGGCGTTCACCAGCTGGTTGATTTCAGCCGGCGTCCAGGCCAGCGCGGCCACCAGCGCGACCAGCCACGGCAGTGCGGCCAGGCGTGTTGCCATCGCATCGGGAATGGGCGGCAGGCGCCAGGTCGGGCGCCTGGTGGCCAGCAGCGCGCGGCCCAGCCCGATGACGAAAGCCATGAACACCAGCGCCTGCGCCATCGAACGCATGGCCTTGCGTGCCTGCGGCTCCCAGGTGGCGTATTCCTCGAGCACCCACACGAAGCCGTGCGCCGCAATGGCAACCAGCAGCACATGGCTTGCCACGATGGCGATGACCAGCAGCGAACGCCGAAGCCGGCCCGCCGGCAGCAGCCGTGCGGCAATGCGCGTCAGCAGGTGCTCGGCCACCCAGTTGCCCAGTATTGCGAGCAGCACCGCCAGCAACAGCGCCCCGAGAACCGCGGTTCGGGCTCCATCCTGCTGCATGGCCAGCGCAAGTCCGTCTTGCAGGCCGGACGCCAGCGCGCTCAGGCGTTCGAGATCGCTGGGCCATGCCTCGCGCAGGTCGCGCCAGAACTCGCCGCCGAGCGGAGAAGGGGCACGCTCGGTGATCTGCGCCTCGAAAAGCGCCCGGCGCTGGGTGAGAAGCTCGGCGCTGCGCTGCCGCACGTCGATGGCCAGGAGGCGCGCGAGCCTGATGTCCGCATCCAGCGCATTGCGCTCCTTGGTGAGGCGGGCGCGCTGGCGCGTGATGTCGGGGTCTTCCGTCGTGCCCGCGGCCGGCGGGTTGCCGAGCTCGCCGAGCCGGGCGTTCAGGTCGGCCAGTTCGCCGGTGCGCGCGGCAACGAACTTGTCGGCCTGGGTGCCGATCTCGTTGATCTGCGCGACGAGCTTGCGAACGTCGGCGTCGGGTTCGGACGAAGCGGTGATCTTGGAGAGCTGCTCGCGCAGTTCGGCCACGGTGGGTTCGGGCGCGAGCGCCGCGGCTGCGGCGCTGTTGGCGCCGGTGCCGGCGTCCGGCTGCGCCACCGCGGCGGCGCAACACAGCAGGGCCGCCAGCCAAAAGGCCATCAGGCGTGGGATGAAACTCATGGCTGCCATCATAGAAGGCGCCATTTGCGGCCCGCGGAACGGCTCGTGACAGCGTGTGTCGAGCCGCCGCAGCCGGTGGCCGGGGCGGTCAGGCGGCGGGGCTGAACAGGTCGACCCGGTCGGTGATGATGCCGTCGGTGCCCAGGGCGATCAGCCGCTGCGCGGCCTGTTCGTCATTCACCGTGTAGCTCAGCGCGCGCATGCCGGCGCCGTGCACCTGGGCCACCGTGTCGGCGTCCCAGAGCTTGTGGTTGCAGACGATGGCGGCGCACTCCAGGCCGATGGCGGCCTCCAGCCAGCCGCTCCAGAGCTTGTCGAGCAGCAGCCCGCGCGGCAAGCCGGGCTCGACCGCCTGGGCGCCCTTGAGCGACTCGACCTGGAAGGAGGTGAGCAGCGGCGGAATGGCCGCGCCGTGCCAAAGCCTGGCCGCTTGCCGCGCCACCGCCTCGCCGGTCTTGCGCTCGGTACCGGGCGTGGGCTTGATCTCGATGTTGAGCAGATGGTTGCTGGCCAGGCAGAAGCGGGCCAGGTTCTCGAGCGTGGCGAGCGGCTCGCCCGCAAAGGCGCGCGAGTGCCAGCCGCCCGCGTCGAGCTGCGAGAGCGCGCTCCACGGCTGCTCTCCGCCGATGCCGTGGCCGTTGGTGGTGCGGTCGAGCTCGGCGTCGTGCATGAGAAAGGCCACACCGTCGGCGCTGAGCTTGGCGTCGCACTCGAACATGCGGTAGCCATGCGAGGCGCCGAGCCTGAACGCGGCCAGCGTGTTCTCGGGCGCCAGCTTGCCGGCGCCGCGGTGCGCTACCCAGCGCGGGTAGGGCCAGGGTTTCAGTTCCGGCATCTTGCTTCAGTCCGCGCGCTTGCCGGAGCCGGCGTCGAACCAGTGCAGCTTGTCTTCGCGCGCCGCAATCTTTACCGTGTCGCCCGCGACCGGCGGATGATCGCCTTCGTCGGTGCGCATGATGATCTGCTCGTCGCCGATGCGGCCATACACCAGCCGTTCGGCGCCCAGCAGCTCGACCGACTCGACCTGCACGGACCAGCCGCTTTCGTCGAGCTTCATGTGCTCGGGGCGAATGCCGAGAATCTGGCCCGCCCGCACGCCGGGCGCATGCTGCAGCAGGTTCATCGGCGGCGAACCGATGAAGCTGGCCACGAAGGTGGTGGCCGGCCGGTTGTAGACCTCTTCGGGCGTTGCGAACTGGTCCATCACGCCGCCGTTCATCACGATGATGCGCTGCGCGAGCGTCATGGCCTCGACCTGGTCGTGTGTGACGAAGAGCGAGGTAATGCCGAGCTCGCGGTGCAGCTTCTGGATTTCGAGGCGGGTCTGTGCGCGCAGCTTGGCGTCGAGGTTGGACAGCGGTTCGTCGAACAGGAACACCTGCGGCTGCCGCACGATGGCGCGGCCCATGGCCACGCGCTGGCGCTGGCCGCCCGAAAGCTCGCGCGGCTTGCGCTCGAGCAGGTGGCCCAGTTCGAGGATCTTGGCGGCCTTGTCGACGCGGGTCTTGATTTCGGCTTCGGGCAGCTTGGCGATCTTCAGGCCGTAGGCCATGTTCTTGAACACGCTCATGTGCGGGTAGAGCGCGTAGTTCTGGAACACCATGGCGATGTCGCGCTCGGAAGGTTCGAGCTGGTTCACCACGCGGCCGCCAATGGCGATGTCGCCGGCCGAGATGTCTTCCAGGCCGGCCACCATGCGCAGCAGCGTGGACTTGCCGCAGCCCGAAGGCCCGACGATGACGACGAATTCGCCCTTGTTCACCTCGGCCGAGACGCCGTGGATGACCTGGTTGGCCTTGGCACCCTTGCCGTAGCGCTTGATGACGTTGCGAAAGGAAATGGCTGACATGTTGTCTGTTTTAAATATCAGGTTATGGCTGGCGCGCCGAGGCTCATTTTTCTGTGTCGACCAGGCCCTTGACGAACCAGCGCTGCATCAGCACCACAACGATGGCCGGCGGAATCATCGCCAGCATGGCGGTGGCCATCACGAGGTTCCAGTCGACCGCGGCGTCGCCCGAGGCGATCATGCGCTTGATGCCGATGACCACCGGGTACATGTCTTCGCTGGTGGTGGCCAGAAGCGGCCACAGGTACTGGTTCCAGCCGTAGATGAACTGGATCACGAAGAGCGCGGCGATCGACGTCTGCGACAGCGGCACCAGGATGTCCTTGAAGAAGCGCATCGGCCCCGCGCCGTCTATTCGAGCGGCCTCGACCAGTTCGTCGGGCACCGAGAGAAAGAACTGCCGGAACAGGAAGGTTGCCGTGGCCGACGCGATCAGCGGGACGGTCAGGCCCGCGTAGGTGTTGAGCATGTTCAGGTCCGCCAGCACCTTGTAGGTGGGCAGGATGCGCACCTCCACCGGCAGCATGAGCGTCACGAAGATCATCCAGAAGACGATCTTCTTGAACGGAAAGCGGAAATACACGATGGCAAAGGCCGAGAGCAGCGAGATCGCGATCTTGCCGATGCTGATGACCAGCGCCGTGACCAGGCTGATCCACATCATGCGGCCCACCACCACGCGCGCACCCTGCGTCTCGGTGCCAAGGAGCGCCGCGGTGTAGTTCTCGACCATGTGCGCACCGGGCACAAGCGGCATCGGCACGCGCAGGATCTCGTCGCGTGTGTGGGTCGAGGCGACGAAGGCCAGGTAGATGGGAAAGGCCACGATGGCAATGCCCAGGATCAGCACCACGTGCGAAAGGACGGTGAGGCCGGGCCGGCGTTCAATCATGGCGGATGCTCCGGAGGAAAAAAGCAAAAGGGAAAGGGTGCGCCATCAGTACTGGACCTTCTTTTCGACGTAGCGGAACTGGACCACCGTGAGTACGACGACGATCACCATCAGCACCACGGATTGAGCGGCCGAGCCGCCCAGGTCGAGCGCCCGGAATCCGTCGTGCCACACCTTGTAGACCAGGATGGCGGTGTCGCGCCCCGGCCCGCCTTCGGTGGTGGCATGCACGATCGCGAAGGTGTCGAAAAAGGCGTACACCACGTTGATCACCAGCAGGAAGAAGGTGGTGGGCGACAGCAGCGGAAACTGGATGGTCAGGAAACGGCGCAGCGGACCGGCGCCGTCGATGGCCGCGGCCTCGATCAGCGCCTTGGGAATGGACTGCAGCCCGGCCAGGAAGAACAGGAAGTTGTAGGAAATCTGCTTCCAGATGGCGGCCACGACGATCAGCGACAGCGCCTGGTTGGAATTGAGCAGGTGGTTCCAGTCCATGCCCATCTTGCGCAGGCCGTAGCTCACCACGCCGATGCTGGGCGAGAACATGAACACCCAGAGCACGCCCGCGATCGCCGGCGCCACCGCGTACGGAATGATCAGGAAGGTCTTGTAGAACAGCGAACCGCGCAGGATGCGGTCGGCAAAGATCGCCAGCAGCAGCGAGATCGCGATACCGATGCCGGCCACCAGCACCGAGAACAGCGCGGTGACCTTGAACGACTCGATGTAGGCCGGGTCGTCGAACAGGTGCTTGAAGTTCTCCAGGCCCACGAAGACGGTGGAGGTGCCGAAGGCGTCCTCGGTCTGCATCGACTGCCAGATCGCCTGGCTGGCGGGCCAGAAAAAGAACACCAGGATCACCGCCATTTGCGGCGCGATCAGCAGCCATGGCAGCCATGCCGATCGGAATAGAACGCGTTTTTCCATAGCCCCTCGAATCCCTCAAAAAACGAAACGCCCGCCCACGGCTTTTGCAGTGGCGGGCGGGCGAGTCTACTTCGGCGCCGAGCCGAACGGGGCGTCAGCCTTTGTTGGCTTTTTTCGAAGCGTTCGAGCTGCTCGTTACCGCGCTTGACGGCGGCATCGAGTGCTTCCTTGGCGGTGCGCTTGCCGTTCCAGATCTGCTCGGTTTCCTCGTCGATGATGGTCCGGATCTGCACGAAGCTGCCCAGGCGCACGCCGCGCGACTTGTCGGTGGTCTTGCGGATCATCTGCGTCACGGCCACGTCGGTGCCTGGGTTGTCCTTGTAGAAGCCCGAGGCATCGGTCAGCTTGTAGGCCGCGGTGGTAATGGGCAGGTAGCCCGTGCGCTTGTGGCTTTCGGATTGCACCTTGGTGTCGGACAGGAAGCTGAAGAAGCTGGCCACGCCCTTGTAGTGGTCGGCCGGCTTGCCGGACATGACCCAGAGGCTGGCGCCGCCGATGACGGTGTTCTGCGGCGCGCCCTTCACGTCGGGGTAGTAGGGCAGGGTAGAGATGCCGTACTTGAACTTGGCGTCCTTGGCCACGCGTGCGTACAGGCCCGAGGAGCCGGTCATCATTGCGCATTCGCCCGAGGGGAAGGCGGCGTCGGCCGTGTTGTTGCGGCCTTTGTAGACGAAGGTGCCGTCCTTCGACATCTTGGCCAGGTTCTCGAAATGCTTCACCTGCAGCGGCGAGTTGAAGGCCAGGCGCGCCGAGGTGCCGCCAAAGCCGTTGTTCTGCGTTGCATAGAGCGTGTTGTGCCAGGCCGAGAAGCTCTCGAGCTGGGTCCAGCTCATCCAACTGGTGGTGAACGGGCACTTGTGGCCGCTGGCCTTGAGCTTGTCGGCCGCGGCAATCACTTCGGGCCAGGTGGTGGGCGCCTTCTCGGGGTCGAGGCCGGCTGCCTTGAAGGCGTCCTTGTTGTAATAGAAGATGGTCGTCGAGCTGTTGAACGGAAAGCTCAGCATCTGGCCGTTGGGGGCGGTGTAGTAGCCCGACACTGCCGGCACGTAAACGCTGGGGTCGAACTTGGCGCCGCCGGAGTTCATGACCTCGCCCACGGGCTTGATGGCGCCCTTGGAGGCCATCATGGTGGCGGTGCCAACCTCGAACACCTGCAGGATATCCGGCGCATTGCCGGCGCGATAGGCCGCGATTGCGGCCGTCATGGATTCGTCGTACTGGCCCTTGTAGGTCGGCACGACCTTGAATTCCTTCTGGCTGGCGTTGTACTGCTTGGCGAGGTCGTTGACCCATTCGCCGAGCGGGCCGCTCATGGAATGCCACCACTGGATTTCGGTTTGGGCGTGGGCCACATTGAACAGCGTGGTGGCTGCCAGCGCCGATGCCAGCGCGAGCGTCTTGAATCGCATGAAGACTCCTGATGGGAAATGAAAGCGCGGATGCTAGGCCATATGGATGACATGGCCGCGTCACATTGGCGCACGGACTGTTGTCATTTTCCAATCGGGAAAACCCCTTTGGCACAAGGCTTCCGGCGGGGTGAGCTCCCTCATGCTGCGGCGCAGCATGCTAGCATCGCCTTCCCCTTTTTCGGCCTAGCCTGTTGCCGTGGCCGGGGCTTTCGCGAGTACGTCATGAGCAGCAAAACCTCCCTCGACAAAAGCAGGATCAAGTTCCTTTTGCTCGAAGGCATCCACCCTTCCGCCGTGGAGGTCCTGCATGCCGCGGGCTACACCAATGTGGAATCACTGCCGGGTGCGCTCCCTGATGCGGAGCTCAAGGCCAAGATCGCCGACGTTCACTTCCTGGGCATCCGTTCGCGCACGCAGCTGACGGCCGAGGTTTTTGCGGCCGCCCAGAAGCTGGTGGCGGCGGGTTGCTTCTGCATCGGCACCAACCAGGTCGACCTGGAAGCCGCGCGCGAGCATGGCGTGGCGGTGTTCAACGCACCTTATTCCAACACCCGCTCGGTGGCCGAGCTGGTGCTGGCCGAAGCAATTCTTCTTTTGCGCGGCGTGCCTGAAAAAAGCGCGGTGGCGCATCGCGGCGGCTGGCTCAAGTCGGCTGAAAACGCCTTCGAGATCCGCGGCAAGACGCTGGGCATCGTGGGCTACGGCTCCATTGGCGCCCAACTGTCGGTGCTGGCCGAGGCGCTGGGCATGCAGGTGGCTTTTTTCGACGTGGTCACCAAGCTGCCGCTGGGCAATGCGCGCCAGGTGCGCGAACTGCACCAATTGCTGGCCCAGAGCGACATCGTGACCCTGCATGTGCCCGAGACGCAGGCCACCCAGTGGATGATCGGCGCGGCCGAAATCGCCGCCATGAAGCCGGGCTCCATCCTGATCAACGCTTCGCGCGGGACGGTGGTGGAGATCGAGCCGCTGGCCGAAGCCCTGAAGCAGAAAAAGCTGCTGGGCGCTGCCATCGACGTCTTTCCGGTCGAGCCGCGCACCAACAAGGACGAGTTCCAGTCGCCCTTGCGAGGCCTGGACAACGTGATTCTGACCCCCCACATCGGCGGCTCGACCATGGAGGCGCAGGCCAACATCGGCCTCGAGGTGGCGGAAAAGCTGGTGAAGTACAGCGACAACGGCACCTCGACTTCGTCGGTCAACTTTCCGGAAGTGGCGCTGCCGGCCCACCCCGGCAAGCACCGGCTGCTGCACGTGCACCGCAACGTGCCCGGCGTGCTGTCGGAAATCAACAAGATCTTCTCCGACAACAACATCAACATCTCCTCGCAGTTCCTGCAGACCAACGAGAAGATCGGCTACGTGGTGATGGACATCGACGCGGCGTACTCCGACCTGGCGCTGGAAAAGTTGGCCAAGGTGAACGGGACGATCCGCAGCCGCGTGCTGTTCTAAGGCCCCTCCGGGCAAACCCGCGGGCGCTGGCCTAAAATCCCACCCCCGGCTATGGGCGCGCAGCGCCCGGCCGAGGTGCCACCCCGATGAATGCTCCGACCGCGTTGACCACGCTGTTGTCGCAGGCCGCAGAGCCTGTACGACTGCGCGAGATCCCCTATAACTACACCAGCTTTTCCGATCGAGAGATCGTGATCCGCCTGTTGGGCGAGCGCGGCTGGGAACTGCTCCAGACCCTGCGCGCCGAGCGCCGCACCGGCCGATCGGCCCGCATGCTGTACGAAGTGCTCGGCGACATCTGGGTGGTGCAGCGCAACCCCTACCTCGTCGACGACCTGCTCGACAACCCGCGCCGCCGCGGCCAGCTGGTCGATGCGCTCAAGCACCGCCTGGCCGAAGTCCAGAAGCGCCGCACCCCCGACAGCGACCTGCCGCGCGACCAGCTCGTGGGTGAGCTCACGGGGCTCGTCGGCCAGGCCGTTGCCGCCTTCGACACCGCTTTTCGCGACGTGGCGGCCCTGCGCCGCAAGGCCACGCGCGTGCTGGGCCGCCTCACGGCCAAGGACAACATCAAGTTCGACGGCCTCTCGCGCGTGTCGCACGTGACTGATGCGACCGACTGGCGCGTCGAATATCCGTTCGTGGTGCTGTGCCCCGACACCGAGGCCGAGATGGCGCTGCTCGTCAAGGGCTGCATCGAGCTGGGCCTGACCATCATTCCGCGCGGCGGCGGCACCGGCTACACCGGCGGCGCCATTCCGCTCACGTGGAAGAGCGTGGTCATCAACACCGAGAAGCTCGAGGCCATGACCGAGGTCGAGATGGTCTCGCTCCCCGGCCTGGAAGCGCCCGTGGCTACCGTCTGGACCGAAGCGGGCGTGGTCACCCAGCGCGTGGCCGACGCGGCCGAGCGTGCCGGCTATGTGTTCGCGGTCGACCCCACCTCCGCCGAAGCCTCGTGCGTCGGCGGCAACGTGGCAATGAACGCCGGCGGCAAGAAGGCCGTGCTCTGGGGCACGGCGCTCGACAACCTGGCCTCTTGGCGCATGGTCACGCCGCAGGCCGAATGGCTCGAAGTCACGCGCATCGGCCACAACCTGGGCAAGATCCACGACGCCGAGAGCGCCGTGTTCGAGCTGCAGTACTACGCTGCCGACGGCAAGACCAAGCTGCGCACCGAGCGCCTGGACATTCCGGGCCGCACCTTCCGCAAGGAAGGCCTCGGCAAGGACGTGACCGACAAGTTCCTCTCGGGCCTGCCCGGCATCCAGAAAGAGGGCTGCGACGGCCTCATTACCAGCTGCCGCTGGGTGGTGCACCGCATGCCGGCGCACACGCGCACCGTGTGCCTCGAATTCTTCGGCAATGCCAAGGACGCGGTGCCCAGCATCGTCGAGATCAAGGACTTCATGTTCGCCGAGCAGAAGCGTAGCGGCGTGCTGCTGGCGGGCCTCGAACACCTGGATGATCGCTACCTGAAGGCCGTGGGCTACGCCACCAAGTCGAAGAAGCACGGCGGACTGCCCAAGATGGTGCTGTTCGGCGACATCGCGGGCGACGACGCCGACGCCGTGGCGCGCGTCACCTCTGAAGTGGTGCGCATCGCCAATTCGCGCAGCGGCGAAGGCTTCATTGCCATCAGCCCCGAGGCGCGCAAGAAATTCTGGCTCGACCGCAAGCGCACGGCGGCCATCAGCAAGCACACCAACGCCTTCAAGATCAACGAAGACGTGGTGATTCCGCTGCCGCGCATGGCCGAGTACAGCGACGGCATCGAGCGCATCAACATCGAGCTCTCGCTTCAGAACAAGCTCGCGCTCACCGATGCGCTCGAGGCCTTTCTGCTGCGCGGCAACCTGCCGCTCGGCAAGACCGACGATGCGCACGAGATTCCGGCGGCCGAGCTGCTGGAAGACCGCGTGGCGCAGGCCGTGGCACTGGTGCAGGGCGTGCGTGCGCTCTGGGCCGAATGGCTGCGCGACGTCGACACGCTGTTTCCGCAGCTGCAGGACCACACCTTGCGAGCCAGCTGGAAGACCCAGCTGCGCCAGCCGCTGCAGGAAATCTTCTCGGGCGCCGAGTTCGCGCCGATCCTGGCCGAGTGCACGGCCATTCACAAGCAGGTGCTCAAGGGTCGCGTGTGGGTGGCGCTGCACATGCACGCGGGCGACGGCAACGTGCACACCAACATCCCCATCAACAGCGACAACTACGACATGCTGCAGACCGCGCACGCCGCGGTGGTGCGCATCATGGCGCTGGCGCGCAGCCTCGACGGCGTGATTTCGGGCGAGCACGGCATCGGCATTACCAAGCTCGAATTCCTGAGTGACGAAGAGCTCGCGCCCTTCATGGACTACAAGCAGCGCGTCGACCCCGAAGGCCGCTTCAACAAAGGCAAGCTGCTGCGCGCGCCCGCCGGGCAGAACATCGAGCTGCATGCCGACCTGACCAACGCCTACACGCCGAGCTTCGGGCTCATGGGGCATGAGTCGCTCATCATGCAGCAGAGCGACATCGGCGCCATTGCCGACAGCGTGAAGGACTGCCTGCGCTGCGGCAAGTGCAAGCCGGTGTGCGCCACGCACGTGCCGCGCGCCAACCTGCTGTACAGCCCGCGCAACAAGATCCTCGCGACCTCGCTGCTGGTGGAAGCCTTCCTGTACGAGGAGCAGACCCGCCGCGGCATCAGCATCAAGCACTGGGAAGAGTTCGAGGACGTGGCCGACCACTGCACCGTGTGCCACAAGTGCCTCACGCCGTGCCCGGTGAAGATCGACTTCGGCGACGTGTCGATGAACATGCGCAACCTGCTGCGCAAGATGGGGCAGAAGAGCTTCCGCCCCGGCAATGCGGCCGCGATGTTCTTCCTCAACGCGACCAACCCGCAGACCATCAAGGCAGTGCGCGCGGGCATGGTGGGCATCGGCTTCAAGGCGCAGCGCCTGGCCAACGACCTGCTGCGCGGGCTTGCCCGCAAGCAGACGGCCGCACCGCCGGCCACGCTGGGCCCGGCGCCGCTGAAAGAGCAGGTGATCCACTTCATCAACAAGAAGATGCCGGGCAACCTGCCGAAGAAGACGGCGCGCGCGCTGCTCGACATCGAGGACGCCGACTACGTGCCGATCATCCGCAACCCGAAGGCGACCACCTCGGAAACCGAGGCCGTCTTCTACTTTCCGGGCTGTGGTTCGGAGCGGCTGTTCTCGCAGGTGGGCCTGGCCACGCAGGCCATGCTCTGGCATGCGGGCGTGCAGACCGTGCTGCCGCCGGGCTACCTGTGCTGCGGCTACCCGCAGCGCGGCAGCGGCCAGTTCGACAAGGCCGAGAAGATGATCACGGACAACCGCGTGCTCTTCCACCGCGTCGCCAACACGCTCAACTACCTCGACATCAAGACAGTGGTGGTGAGCTGCGGCACCTGCTACGACCAGCTGCAGGGCTACCAGTTCGACAAGATCTTCCCGGGCTGCCGCATCATCGACATCCACGAGTACCTGCTCGAGAAGGGCATCACGCTGGCCGATGCCGCGGGTGGTGGCTATCTCTACCACGACCCCTGCCACAGCCCCATGAAGCTGCAGGACCCGATGAAGACCGTGAAGGCGCTGGTCGGCGACAACGTGCTCAAGAACGACCGCTGCTGCGGCGAATCGGGCACGCTGGGCGTGTCGCGGCCCGACATCTCCACGCAGATCCGCTTCCGCAAGGAAGAAGAGCTCAAGAAGGGCGAGGCCGCGCTGCGCGCTAACGGCCAGGTCGGCGAGAAGGACAACGTCAAGATCCTGACCAGCTGCCCGAGCTGCCTGCAAGGCCTCTCGCGCTACGGCAACGACTTGAACAACGGGCTGCTCGAAGCCGACTACATCGTGGTCGAAATGGCCAACAAGATTCTCGGCAAGAACTGGATGCCCGAATACGTGGCCGCCGCCAACCATGGCGGCATCGAGCGAGTGCTGGTATGACCATGGCCGCCACCGGCCCGGTCCCGGGCTGTCCGTTCTGCGAAGGCCCGGGTGGCCGCGTCGTGTTCGAAGGCGCGAAGCTTCGCGTCATTCATGCCGAAGAGGCCGGCTTCCCGGCTTTCTACCGCGTGATCTGGCGCGAGCATGCGGCGGAGTTTTCCGACCTCAGCGCCGCTGACCGCGTGCTGTGCATGGAAGCCGTCGCGGTGGTCGAGCAGTGCCTGCGCGAGCACCTCTCGCCGGCCAAGATCAACCTCGCGGCGCTCGGCAACATGGTGCCGCACCTGCATTGGCATGTGATTGCGCGGTTTGCCGACGACACCCATTTTCCCGGCTCCGTGTGGGCGCCGGTGCAGCGCGAGGCGAACGCGGCCCAAGAGGCCTCAGTGGCCGCGCGCCTGCCCGCGCTCGAGAGTGAGATGATTGCCCGACTGGGCACAAGGAGCTTCTGATGGCAGGTTTGCAAGCCGGCGCACCGACGCCGCAATCGATCACCGTGCACGGCCAGTCGCGCATGCTCGAGGTCGGGTTCTCGGACGGCGCCACCTTCCGCATTCCGTTCGAGCTGATGCGCATCTATTCGCCATCCGCCGAAGTGCAGGGCCACGGCCCGGGCCAGGAAGTGCTGCAGACCGGCAAGCGCGAAGTCGAGCTGGTCGACCTGAAGCCGGTGGGCAACTACGCCGTGCAGCCGGTCTTCAGCGACGGGCACGACACGGGCATCTTCTCGTGGAACCTGCTGTATGAACTCGGCGCCAAGCAGGCCGAGCTCTGGGCCGAATACGAACACCGGCTTGCCGCCGCGGGCGTGGACCGCGACGCGCCGATGATCGACAAGGGCGGCTCCGCCTGCAGCAGCCACTGAGCCCCAAACGGCCTCCGCTACCGAAAAGATAGCCGCGCACGCAAGCGCGGCGCGCTCTGCAGCGCCCCGCTATTTGAAGAAAAAGCAACAAATGCCCGGCGTCTTCGCAGGGTCGCCATCTTGAGGTGTGTGCTTCCGGCCTAATATCAGGCCAATGAGCACCACCCACTTCGGCTTCGAAAAAGTCGACGAAAGCGAGAAAGCGCAACGTGTTCGCGGCGTCTTCGACTCCGTCGCCACGCGTTACGACCTCATGAACGACCTGATGTCGATGGGGCTGCATCGCGCCTGGAAGGCCTACACCGTGATGGTGGCCAACGTGGGCGAAGGCTCGCGCGTGCTCGACATCGCGGGCGGCACCGGCGACCTCGCACTGGCTTTCTCCAAGAAGGTCGGCGCCAGCGGCCAGGTGGTGCACACCGACATCAACGAAGCCATGCTGCGCACTGGCCGCGACCGCCTGCTCGATGCCGGCGTCGCGCTGCCCACGCTGGTGTGCGACGCTGAGAAGCTGCCCTTTCCGAGCGACCACTTCGACGTGGTGACCGTCGCCTTCGGCCTGCGCAACATGACGCACAAGGACATTGCGCTGAAGGAAATGAACCGCGTGCTCAAGCCGCGCGGCAAGCTCCTGGTGCTCGAGTTCTCGAAGGTGGCCAAGCCGCTCGCAAAGGCCTACGACTGGTATTCGTTCAATGTGCTGCCGCGCCTGGGCAAGCTGGTGGCGGGCGACGACGCCAGCTACCGCTACCTGGCCGAGTCGATCCGGATGCATCCCGCGCAGGACGAGCTCAAGACCCTCATGAAAGAGGGCGGTTTCGGGCATGTGGACTATCACAACATGACGGGTGGCGTGGTCGCCCTTCATGTTGGAATCAAGTGTTGATGACGCGAATTCTTCGCTCTAAAGAGGAGACGACATGAAAAGTTTGAGTTCTTTGTTCCTGGCTTGCGTGCTGGCCCTGGTCAGCGTGCAGGCCGATGCAGCCCGCATCGGCGGCGGCAAATCGGTCGGTCGCCAATCGTCCAACGTGACGCAGCGCGAAGCCGCATCGCCCAGCGCGCCCGCGCAGCAAAACGCAACCAACGCAGCGCCGCGGCCCGCAACGCCGGCGCCCGCTGCCGCGGCACCCAAGCGCCCATGGGGTGCAATGCTCGGCGGCCTGGCCGCCGGCCTGGGCCTGGCCTGGCTTGCAAATTCGCTCGGCCTTGGCGCCGGCTTTGCCAACATCCTGCTGATCGGCCTGCTGGTCATGGCCGGCCTGTTTGTGTGGCGCATGTTCAAGGCGCGTTCGGCCGCCTCGTCGGGCGCCAGCCGCCAGGGCGGCTTCGCCTTCCAGGGCGCGGGCAACCCGGCCAACGCCAGCGCGCCTGCGCAGTACAGCCCCGCCAACGTCGGCAACGACGCCTCGGCACGGCCGTGGGAGCGCAACGCAACCGCCTTTGACGCCTCGCCCGCGCACACCGACGAGCGGCATGGCAGCAGCCTTTCCGCGGCGGGTGCCGCGGCCGGCGGCAGCATGATCGGCTCGGCGCTCTCGGGCTCGCAGTCGTGGGGCATTCCGGTCGGCTTCGACGTGGACGGCTTCCTTGGCGCGGCCAAGCGCAACTTCGTCACGCTGCAAGACGCCTGGGACCGCGCCGACGTCACCACGCTGCGCTCCATGATGACCGACAGCATGGTCGACGAAATCCGCACGCAGCTGGCCGACCGCGCCAGCCATACCGGCGGCGCGCCGAACAAGACCGAGGTGGTGATGCTCGACGCCAAGCTGCTCGGCATCGAGGAACTGGCAGACGCCTACATGGCCAGCGTGGAGTTCTCCGGCATGATCCGCGAGGACGACTCGGCCGGCCCGGGCCCGTTCCGCGAAGTCTGGAACATGACCAAGCCCGTCAGCGGCAACAGCGGCTGGCTGGTCGCAGGCGTGCAAGCGCTGCAGTAAGCGCATTCCGGCGGCCATGAGGCCGCTTACAGAACCGATAATGGGGACATGGCCACACCATCGTCCCCATTTTCTTTTCTCGACGACCTGTTCAATCGCATCGGCGAACGGCTGCAGCCACCCGCCTGGGCTGTGCACGAGATCCAGCACCGCGCGGTGCTGTTTCTCAACCATGTGCTGCAGCAGGAGCCCGAAGCCCAGCAGCGGCTGCTGCGGCAGCAGGGGCGGGTGGTGCGCTTCCAGTGGCGCTTCGTCACGATGGAGCTGGTGGCCACGCCCGCCGGCCTGCTCGACCTGGCGCCGCCGGGCTCGGTGCCTGAGCTCACACTCACCGTCACGGATGAGTCCCCCTTCGACCTGGCGCGCGCCACGCTGCGTGGCGACAAGCCATCGGTGCAGATCATCGGCGACGTGCAGCTTGCGGCCGAGGTCAACTGGCTGGTCGACCATGTGCGTTGGGACGTCGAGGACGACCTCGCGCGCCTGATTGGCGACGTGCCGGCACACACCATCGCCAACGGCGCCCGCAAGGTGGCGGGCGCGCTGCGCCAGTTCGTCGGCGGCAAGCCCCCGCAAGCCGGCGGTTCGGCGGCCGGCCCGGCGAGCACGGCCGAATGAGGCGCTTCTACCGCGGATTCTTCATCGTCTGGGTCGCGCTGCGCTACGGCCTGGACGAACTCGTGCTCACGAGCTTCCAGAAACCCTGGTTGCGCGTGGTGGCGCGGGTCGTTTCCATCGGCCGCAACCTCGACGCGCCGCGCGGCCAGCGCCTGCGCGAGGCGCTCGAGCGGCTGGGCCCCATCTTCGTGAAGTTCGGCCAGGTGCTCTCCACCCGGCGCGACCTGCTGCCGCCCGACATTGCCGACGAGCTTGCCTTTCTGCAGGACCGCGTGCCGCCGTTCCCGTCGTCCGTGGCCATTGCCACCATCGAGCGGGCCTTCCGCCGACCGGTGGGCGATGTGTTCGTGCAGTTCGACGAGACGCCAATTGCCAGCGCGTCCATTGCCCAGGTCCACTTTGCGACCATCCGCACCAATCAGGGCGAGGTACGGGAGGTGGCCGTCAAGGTGCTGCGCCCCAGCATGCGCGGCGTGATCGAGAAAGACCTTGCCCTCATGGCCATGATGGCCGGCTGGGTCGAGCGGCTATCGCCCGACGGCAAGCGCCTGAAGCCGCGCGAGGTGGTCGGCGAGTTCGACAAGTACCTGCACGACGAGCTCGACCTGGTGCGGGAAGCGGCCAATGCGGCCCAGTTGCGCCGCAACATGGCCGAACTCGACCTGGTGCTCATCCCCGAGATGTTCTGGGACTTCTGCCACCCCGAGGTGATCGTGATGGAGCGCATGAACGGCGTGCCCATTGCACAGCTCGACCGTCTGCGCGCGGCCGGTGTCGACATTCCCAAGCTCGCTCGCGACGGCGTCACGATCTTCTTCACCCAGGTGTTCCGCGACGGCTTCTTTCACGCCGACATGCACCCGGGCAACATCCAGGTGAGTCTGGCACCGGAGACCTTCGGGCGCTACATCTCGCTCGATTTCGGGATCATCGGCACGCTCACGGAGTCGGACAAGGAATACCTGGCGCAGAACTTCGTGGCCTTCTTCCGGCGCGACTACAAGCGCGTGGCCGAGCTGCACCTGGAAAGCGGCTGGGTGCCCGAAGGCACCCGCATCGACGAGCTGGAGGCGGCAATCCGCACCGTGTGCGAGCCGTATTTCGACCGGCCATTGAAGGAAATCTCGCTCGGCATGGTGCTGATGCGGCTGTTCCAGACCTCGCGGCGCTTTCACGTCGAGATCCAGCCGCAACTGGTACTGCTGCAGAAGACCCTGCTCAACATCGAGGGCCTGGGCCGCCAGCTCGACCCGGAGCTCGACCTCTGGCACACCGCCAAGCCATTCCTCGAAAAGTGGATGGTCGATCAGATCGGCCCCAGGAAGCTGTTCCAGCAGCTCAAGGCCGAGGCGCCGCGCTACGCAAAACTGCTGCCGCAACTGCCGCGGCTGCTGCACGATTTCCTTGAAAATCGGCCGGCCGACAACCGCCGCGAGCTGCTCGAACTGCTGGCCGCGCAAAAGCGCACCAACCGGTTGCTGCAGACCATCATCTACGGTGGCATAGGATTTGTATTGGGATTGCTCGCCATGCAGTTGCTGGTGCGCGTGAAGTTGTTCTAGAGGAGAGTCCCCGTGTTGCTGACGCTGGTTGTCGTTTATCTGCTGGTCACCATTGCGATCGGCCTCTACGCCGCCAAGCGGGTGAAGAACACCACCGACTTCGCCATTGCTGGGCGGCACCTGCCGCTCTTCATGATCGTGACGACCACCTTCGCCACCTGGTTCGGCTCCGAAACGGTGCTCGGCATTCCGGCCAAGTTCATCGAAAGCGGGCTGAACGGCGTGGTCGAAGATCCGTTCGGCGCGGGCACCTGCCTCATCCTGGTCGGGCTGTTCTTCGCGGGCAAGCTCTACCGCATGACCCTGCTGACCATCAGCGACTACTACCGCGAGCGCTACGGCCGCGGCGTGGAGGTGGCCTGCTCGCTCATCATCATGCTGAGCTACCTGGGCTGGGTGTCGGCGCAGGTCACGGCGCTCGGGCTGGTGTTCAACGTGCTTTCCGCCGGCGCCATCAGCATTCCGGTGGGCATGGTGATCGGGGTGGTTTCCATCCTGGCCTACACCCTCTTCGGCGGCATGTGGTCGGTGGCGGTGACCGACTTCATCCAGATGATCATCCTCGTCGCGGGGCTTGCCATCATTGCGGTGTTCGCCGGCAACATGGCCGGCGGCGCCGACAAGGTGGTGGCCTTCGCGGTCAGCAAGGACCTCTTCAAGTTCTGGCCCGAGCCCAACTGGCACGACATGGTGTTCTTCCTTGCCGCGGCCATCACGATGATGCTCGGCTCCATTCCGCAGCAGGACGTGTTCCAGCGCGTCATGTCCGCCAACAGCGTCAAGGCCGCAACGCGCGGGCCGGTCATCGGCGGCGTGGCATACATCCTGTTCGCCTTCGTGCCGATGTTCCTGGTGGCCAGCGCGCTGCTGATCATGCCGGAGCAGACCGCCGCGCTGCTCAAGGACGATCCGCAGAAGGTGCTGCCGACCCTGGTGCTCGAGAAGATGCCGTTCGTGATGCAGGTGCTCTTCTTCGGCGCGCTGCTGTCGGCCATCAAGTCGACCGCCTCGGCCACGCTGCTGGCGCCGAGCGTTACCTTCACCGAGAACATCTGGCGCCAGTTCCGGCCCGCGGGCACCGACCGCCAGAACCTCATGACCATGCGCATCACGGTGCTGGTCTTCAGCGCGGCCGTGCTGGCCTATGCCATCCGCATGCAGGGCACGCCCATCTACGAACTGGTGTCGGGCGCCTACCAGGTGCCGCTGGTCGGCGCCTTCGTGCCGCTGGTGTGCGGGCTTTACTGGCGCCGCGGCACCACGCAGGGGGCGCTCGCTTCGATCCTGTTCGGCATCGGCACCTGGCTGCTGTTCCTGTCGATGCCCTGGGGCGCCGAGTTTCCGGCCCAGCTGGCCGGCGTGCTCGCCTCGTTCGGCGGCATGGTGGCCGGATCGCTGGCGCCGCAGTGGGTGACCAACACCCGCACGCCGCACCGGATGCTCGCAGCCTAGGAACGCCCCCGAAGCGCCTTTGGCGCCTCCCCCACTGGGGGCGCACCCGGCGGCCTGGCAGAGCCGGTTCCACGGGTGCACTGGCCGGGCCATGCGGGTTCATGCCTGCAGGGGCACCCTTATAATCGAGGGCTTTGCGAGCGGCCTCTGCTCGGTTTTTGCGCCGCTTTTTTACTCAATTCCATGCCCATTTACGCCTACAAGTGCAGCGCCTGCGGCTTTGCCAAGGACGCCCTGCAAAAAATGTCCGATGCGCCGCTCACGGTGTGTCCGGCATGCGGCGCGAGTGCCTTCGAAAAGCAGGTCACCGCCGCCGGTTTCCAGCTCAAGGGTTCCGGCTGGTACGTGACCGACTTCCGCGATGGCGGCGGCAAGAAGGCCGAAGCCGCCACCGCTGCACCCGCGAGCAATGGCGACAGCGCCGCCGCGCCAGCCGCCAAGACCGCGGAGGCTTCCAGCCCCGCGCCTGCACCCGCCCCTGCCTCCAGCCCTGCGCCGGCGCCAGCTGCCGCCAAGAGCGACTGACGAGCGACCGAGAACAACACACCATGCTCGCCCTGCGCAAATGGCTGTTTTCCGGCTTGCTGGTCATCGTTCCGCTGTTCATCACCCTGGCGGTGCTGAAGTGGATCATCGACACGCTGGACCAGACGCTCTGGGTGCTGCCGGTGGTCTGGCAGACATGGCTGCACGAAAACAACGTGCGCGGGCTCGGCGTGCTGCTCACGCTGGCCATCTTGCTGGGCGTCGGCGCCATTGCAAGCAACTTCGTGGGCAAGCGCCTGCTCGGTTGGGGCGACGCGGTGGTGCGGCGCATTCCCGTGGTGCGCTCGATCTACTCCAGCGTCAAGCAGGTGTCCGACACGCTGTTCTCCGAAAACGGCAACGCCTTTCGCACCGCGGTGCTGGTGCAGTGGCCCCGAGAGGGCGTGTGGACCATCGCCTTCGTGACCGGCGCGCCGGGTAGCGACGTGGTCGAGCACCTGGGCGGCGGCGACTACCTCAGCGTCTATGTACCCACAACGCCCAATCCGACGGGCGGTTATTTCGTGATGCTCAAGCGCAGCGATTGCATCGAACTCAAGATGAGCGTGGACGAAGCGCTCAAATACATCGTCTCGATGGGCGTGGTCGTTCCCGGCGGCCCCTCGACCCTCGCGAACAAGTAAGAAACGCGCCTTCGCGGCGCTGGAAATCAAGATATGGCCATGCGTACTCACTATTGCGGTCTTGTGACCGAAGCCCTGATGGGCCAAACCGTCACCCTGTGCGGCTGGGTCAACCGCCGCCGCGACCATGGCGGCGTGATCTTCGTCGACGTGCGCGACCGCGAAGGCTACGTGCAGGTGGTGTGCGACCCCGACCGCGCCTCCACCTTCGCCGTGGCCGAGAACCTGCGCAACGAGTTCTGCGTGCAGATCACCGGCCTGGTGCGCGCGCGCCCCGAAGGCACCACCAACGACCAGCTCAAGAGCGGCAAGATCGAAGTGTTGTGCCATGAGCTCAAGGTGCTCAACCCCTCGGTCACGCCCCCGTTCCTGCTGGACGACGACAACCTGTCGGAAACCACCCGCCTCACGCACCGCGTGCTCGACCTGCGCCGCCCGGCCATGCAGCGGAACATGATGCTGCGCTACAAGGTGACGATGGAAACGCGCAAGTTCCTCGACGCCAACGGCTTCATCGACATCGAAACCCCGATGCTCGGCAAGTCCACGCCCGAAGGCGCGCGCGACTACCTGGTGCCCAGCCGCGTGCACGACGGCAGCTTCTTTGCGCTGCCGCAGTCGCCCCAGCTCTTCAAGCAGCTCTTGATGGTGGCCGGCTACGACCGGTACTACCAGATCGTGAAGTGCTTCCGCGACGAAGACCTGCGCGCAGACCGCCAGCCCGAATTCACGCAGATCGACATCGAGACCTCGTTCCTCGCCGAAGAAGAAATCCGCGAGATGTTCGAGGGCATGATCCGCAACGTGTTCCGCAATGCCGCGGGCATCGACCTGCCGGTGTTCCCGACCATGACGTACGCGGACGCCATGTTCAAGTACGGCTCCGACAAGCCCGACCTGCGCGTGAAGCTCGAGTTCACCGAACTCACCGAGCTCATGAAGCGCGTCGAGTTCAAGGTGTTCTCCAACGCCGCCACCATGCAGGGCGGCCGTGTGGTTGCGCTGCGCGTGCCGGGCGGCGGAGCCGAAGGCGGCCTGTCGCGCGGCGAGATCGACGCGTACCAGGAGTTCGTCAAGATCTACGGCGCCAAGGGCCTGGCCTACATCAAGGTGAACGACGCAGCCGCCGGCCGCGAAGGTCTGCAGAGCCCGATCGTCAAGAACCTCGACGACGCCTCGCTGGCCGAGATCATCGCCCGCACGGGCGCCCGCAACGGCGACATCCTGTTCTTCGGTGCCGACAAGGAAAAGATCGTCAACGACGCCATCGGCGCGCTGCGCGTGAAGATCGGCCACAGCGCCTTCGGCAAGAAGGCCGGCCTGTTCGACGACCGCTGGGCGCCCCTGTGGGTGGTCGACTTCCCGATGTTCGAGTTTGACGAGGAAGGCCAGCGCTGGAGCGCCGTGCACCACCCGTTCACCGCGCCGAAGGACGGCCATGAAGACCTCATGGACACGGCCCCCGAGAAGTGCATTGCCAAGGCCTACGACATGGTGCTCAACGGCATCGAGATGGGCGGCGGCTCGGTGCGTATCCACCGCGAGGAAGTGCAGAGCAAGGTGTTCCGCGCGCTCAAGATCAGCGCCGAGGACGCCCAGCTCAAGTTCGGCTTCCTGCTCGACGCCCTGCAATACGGCGCCCCGCCGCATGGCGGCATCGCCATCGGCCTCGACCGCCTGGTCATGCTGATGACCGGTGCCGAGTCGATCCGCGACGTGATCGCCTTCCCCAAGACCCAGCGCGCGCAAGACCTGCTCACGCAGGCGCCGAGCCCGGTCGACGAGAAGCAGTTGCGCGAGCTGCACATCAAGCTGCGCAACACGCCCCAAACCGCCTGATGCGCCCATGACGACGAGCACCCGGCCCTGGAAGATTCCGGAGTCGGTGCTGGTCGTCATTCATACGCCGGCGCTCGACGTGCTGCTGATCCGGCGTGCCGATGCCAATGACTTCTGGCAATCGGTCACCGGCAGCAAGGACTTGGCCGACGAGCCGCTCATGCTCACCGCGGCGCGCGAGGTGGCCGAGGAAACCGGCATCCAATGCGGCGAGGGCACGCCCCTGGCCGCGGGGCTGGTCGATTGGCAGCTGAGCAACGTCTACGAAATCTACCCAGGCTGGCGCGCACGCTATGAACCGGGCGTGACGCACAACACCGAACACCTGTTCGGCCTGTGCGTGCCCGAGCGCCTGGTGCCCACCCTGGCGCCCCGCGAGCACACCGACTGGAAATGGCTGCCCTACCGCGAGGCGGCCGACGCGTGCTTTTCTCCGTCGAATGCCGAAGCCATTCTGTTGCTGCCAGAATTTGCCAGATGAACCTGCCGGCACACACCCTTCGGGTCGCGACCTACAACATCCACAAGGGTGTGCAAGGCATCGGGCCGGCACGGCGGCTGGAGATCCACAACCTGGGGCACGCCATCGAGCAGCTCGACGCCGACATCGTCTGCCTGCAGGAGGTGCGCAAGATGAACCGGCAGGCTGCGCTCCGCTTCGAGCGCTGGCCAGAGCTTCCCCAGGCCGACTTCCTGGCGCCCGAGGGCTACACCGCGGTTTATGAAACCAATGCCATCACGCGCCACGGCGAGCACGGCAATGCCCTGCTGACCCGCTGGCCCGTGATCCGCACCGGCCACCAGGACATTTCCGACCACCGCTTCGAGCAGCGCGGGCTGCTGCACGTGGTCATCGAGGTGGAGGGCCGGCCCGTGCATGCCATCGTCGTGCACCTGGGGCTCATCAAGGGCAGCCGCGTGCGGCAGGTTGCGCGGTTGCGGGAGTTCATCGAGCGCGAAGTGCCGGCCGGCGAGGCGGTGGTGGTTGCGGGCGACTTCAACGACTGGGGCGCGCGCATGCGCTACGCCATGAACGCCATGGGACTGCGCGACACCAGCGACCTGCGCGGGTCGCGAACCCTTACCTATCCCTCGCGCCTGCCCGTGGCGCAGCTCGACTTCGTCTATGGGCGGCACCTGGAGCCGGTGGCCTGTTCGGTGCCGCGCGGGCCGATCTGGGCGCGAATGTCTGACCACCTGCCGCTGGTGGCCGATTTTGTGCTGGCATGAGGCGCGCTTTTGCTGGCTTCTCCCTGCCGGGCCTGCAAAATGCGTTCGCTGATACCATGCGCGGATGCTGAGGAAAACCGACGTGGAACCGCGCCCTGACGGAAACAACGACGACGAGGGCACCCCCGTCTCGGTGAAGATCCGCGAACGCCTGACTGCCGCGCGCAAGCGCTTCAACGCCAACGACAACATTGCCGAGTTCATCGAACCCGGCGAACTCGAGTCGCTGCTCGACGAGGTCGAAGTGAAGATGAAGGGCGTGCTCGAAAGCCTGGTAATCGACCTCGAGAACGACCACAACACCGGCAACACAGCGCGCCGCGTGGCCAAGATGTACCTCAACGAAGTGTTCAGGGGCCGCTACGTGGCGCCGCCTTCGCTCACCGAATTTCCGAATGCCGAGCACCTGAACGAGCTGATGATCGTCGGCCCGATCACCGTGCGCAGCGCCTGCTCGCACCACTTCTGCCCGATCATAGGCAAGCTGTGGATCGGCATCATGCCCAACGAGCACACCAACGTGATCGGCCTGTCGAAATACGCGCGCCTTGCCGAATGGGTCATGGGCCGGCCCCAGATCCAGGAAGAGGCGGTGGTGCAGCTGGCCGACCTGATCCAGGAAAAAACCCAGCCCGACGGCCTGGCGCTCGTGATGGAAGCCGAGCACTTCTGCATGGCCTGGCGCGGCGTGAAGGAAATGGACAGCAAGATGATCAACTCCGTGATGCGCGGCGTGTTCCTCAAAGACCCGAGCCTGCGCCGCGAATTCCTCTCGCTGCTACCGAGGAGGAGCTGAACATGCTGGTCCGACTTCTCTACGCCAGCCGCGCCGTCGATACCAGCCCCGAGGCCATCGACGCCATCCTTGCGCAATCGCGCACGCACAACCCGTCCTGCGGCATCACGGGCATTCTTTGCTACGGTGCCGGCACCTTCCTGCAGGCCATCGAAGGCGGGCGCATGGCCGTGAGCGAACTCTACGGCCACATCCAGCGCGATGCGCGCCACAAGGACGTGGTGCTGCTGCACTACGAAGAAATTTCCGAGCGCCGCTTCGGTGGCTGGACCATGGGGCAGGTCAACCTCTCCAAGCTCAACGCCTCGACGCTGCTCAAGTACTCGGAAAAGCCCGAGCTGAATCCGTATGCGGTGTCGGGCAAGGTCTCGCTGGCGCTGCTCGAGGAACTGATGGCCACCGCGGCCATCGTCGGCCGCCACTGAGGCCAGTGGTGCCCGCGCCAGGCACTCCGCGTTCTCCCGGCCTCGCATAACCCGGGGTGCCGCTCTCCGCCTTCGCATTGATCCTGCTTGCCGGGATCATTCACGCCAGCTGGAACATCGCCGCCAAAAGGCGAACGGCGACGCACGCTTCGCGTTGCAAAGCGGCGTCTTCATGGCCGTTGTGTGGGCCCCCGTGGGCGTCACGCTGGGCTGGAGCGTGGTGCCGACCTGGGGCTTGAAGGAGTGGGGCTTCGTCGTGCTGAGCGGTGTGTTGCACGTCATCTACTACGTCATTCTGCTTCGCGGCTACCGCAAGTCCGATCTCACCGTGGTCTATCCGCTGGCGCGCGGTTCGGGACCGCTGCTGTCCTCGCTGGTCGCCATCCTGTTCCTTGGCGAGCGCATCAGCCTCGTCGGCGTCGCGGGCATTGCGGGCGTGGTGCTGGGTGTCTTCCTGGTGGCCGGCGGACCGGGCCTTTGGCGCAAGAAGCATGACCCGGCCCAGCGCGCGCGGGTTCACAAGGGCGTTCGCTACGGCGTGCTGACGGGGGCCTTCATCGCGGCCTACACAGTGGCCGACAGCTATGCGGTGAAATTCCTGGCGATGTCCCCGATCCTGCTCGACTACTTCGGCAACCTGGTGCGCGTGGGCCTGCTGCTGCCCGCCGGGCTGCACGACCGCACCGAAACGGCGCGGATGTGGCGCGCGCAGTGGAAGTACGCACTGCTGGTGGCGGTGATCAGCCCCGTTTCGTATGTGCTGGTGCTCTATGCGGTGCAGCAGGCGCCCATTTCCCATGTTGCGCCGGCGCGCGAAGTCTCGATGCTTTTCGCCGCGCTGATCGGCGGCCATCTGCTGCGCGAGGGCGATCGCCTGCTGCGGCTGCTGGGCGCAGCTTTCATTGCCGCCGGGGTGGTGGCACTCGCGCTGGGGTGAGATGAATTCGCCGCTGCTGTTCGGATGCGATTTTTCCTGCGCACCCACGTCGCGCAAGCCGATCGTCGTCGCCGCCGGACGCACCAGCGGGGCGGGCGAACTGGTGCTGACGGGCCTCCAGCGCTTCACCACGCTCGGCGCCTGGGCCGAGTGGCTGCGCAGCGAGCCGGCGTGGATCGGCGGCTTCGATTTTCCGTTCGGCCTTCCGCGCGAACTGGTCGAGCACCTGCGGTGGCCGCTGGAATGGAACGCGCTCATGGCCCACTATGCAGGCCTGAGCCGCGCGGAGATTCGCGCCACCTTTGCCGCGTTCTGTGCGGCGCGCCCGGTCGGCGGCAAGTTTGCGCACCGCGCCACCGATGCGCCCGCCGGTTCGAGCACGTCGATGAAATGGGTCAACCCGCCGGTGGCTTTCATGCTCCATGCGGGCGTGCCGCCGCTCCTGGCTGCCGGCGCGAGCCTTCCGGGGCTGCACATCGGCAGCAACAAAGACCGCATCGCGCTCGAGGCCTACCCCGGGCTGCTGGCCCGCGAGCTGATCGGCCGCCGCAGCTACAAGAGCGACGAGGCGGCCAAGCAAACGCCCGAGCGGCTGGCGGCGCGCACGAGCCTGCTCGCCGCGCTCGAGGCGGGCAACACGCGGCTGGGCCTGCGGGTGGCGCTCAGCAAGGCGCAACGCACCGAATTGCCGGGAGATGCGCGCGGCGATCACATCGATGCGGTGCTTTGCCTTGTTCAGGCCGCGTGGAGCGCGCAACGCGTATCCACTCCCGGGCCGGGTTTCGGCTTGCCGGAGAACTTCGATCCGATCGAGGGTTGGATCGTCACGGCCTGAGCCTTCTTGTCCTACAGGGTTTCGCGCCGGTCACGACTCCCGCGTCGTCGGCCCGAAAGCTAGATTGGGAAGGCGGTCCGGTCTCGTCCGGACCCCCTGCGCGCAACCCGCGCGCGTCACCCGCTCTTCAGAGCGAAACGGAGGATTCCAATGAAAAGAACTGTTCAGACCCTCGCCATGCCGTCGCCACGCACATGGCTCGCCGTGCTGCTGATGGCGGGCGCGGCACTGACGCTCGCCGCTTGCGACGCCTCGGACAACCGCACCGCGGGCGAGAAGCTCGACAGCGCCATTGCAAAGACCGAGAAGGCGGCGGAGACTGCCGCGGCCAAGACAGGCGAGGCCGTCAAGGACGCCAAGGCCAAGATCGATGCCTCCGGCACCACTGCCGAGGTGAAGGACGGCATGGCCAACATGACGGATGCCGCAAAGAGAGCCGGTACGGCCGCGAGCGCGACGGTGGACGATGCCGCCATTACCGCATCGGTCGCGGCGGGCCTGGCCAAAGACCCGGACCTGAGCGCGATCAAGATCGACGTGGACACCAAGGCCGGCGCCGTGAGCCTGAAGGGGCCCGCGCCCACCGCCGCCGCAAAGGCACGCGCCGAGGAAATCGCCAAGGGCGTGCAGGGCGTGACCTCGGTGGACAACCAGCTTGAAGTGAAGAGCTGAACGCGCTCTGCCTCGTCCCAAACAAAAAGCCCGGCTCGTCCGGGCTTTTTGTTGCAGAGCCCTCGCGAGGGCCCGTGAAGATCAGTGGCCGAGCCAGTCCTTGAGCTCGTCCGCGTGCTCTTCCTCGTCGGAAAGAATGTCTTCCAGCATGCGCCGGGTGGTCGGGTCCTTGTCGCCGATCAGCGCGATCATCTGCCGGTACGTTTCCACCGCAATGCGCTCGGCCACGAGGTTGGCGCGCACCATCGCCTGCAGGTCGGTCGATTCGTCGTAGCCGGCGTGGCTGCGTTCGAGCAGGTGGGTGGGCGCAAAGTCGGGCTCGCCTCCCAGTTGCACGATGCGTTCCGCAATGCGGTCGGCGTGGGCCGACTCTTCGTTGGCGTGCACCAGGAATTCTTCTGCGATGGCAGGCGACGACACGCCGCTGGCAGTGAAATAGTGGCGCTTGTAGCGCAGCACGCACACCAGTTCGGTGGCCAGCGCATCGTTCAGCAGCTTCACGACATCGTCGCGCCAGGGGCCGTAGCTCGGCGTGACCGCGCCTTCGTCGAGGCTGTTGGCCGCCGCCTCGATGGCTTTTTCGTCGAGCACCAGGTGCTCGTGCCTTGCCGGGTTGGTACCCGGGGAGTTCGCATTCATGGAGGGTCCTTTCGTGGGCTGGTGTTTTTCTGATGCATCAACGTGTTGACGACGTCTGCCACATCGGATGTCTTGAGCACCGCCGCCAGCACCGCCGTGAACGAGAGCAGGCGCCATGGCTTGACCAGCACGATGGCGGCGCCCGTGGCGGCGGCAATGGCCATGAGCTTGGCCGGCTCCTTGCGCGCATAGTGTTCGAGCAAGGGGCGTGCGAGCTGGCCCACCGCATGGGCGGGGTGCCGGCGCCACCAGCGCTCGGTCATGCTGCGCGCCATCGACGTCCACCGATGGCGGCTGCTGCGAGGCGGCGCCTCTTGCTGCGCGCCGTCTGAGGCGTACATCTCCGGATGATCTTCCTGCGCCGCGTACCGCCTGCCGTAGCGGCTGTCGCGCGGCTCGTCGTCTTCGCCGTTCAGATGCCGCACGAGTGCACGGCGCGAAAGCGCAAGGCGCTCCTGCGGCGTGAGTGAACTGCGGTCAGTGCCGGTCATGGCGGGCTCCTGCTTCATGCAACGCCTGCAGGTCTGCGTCGACCTGGGCGCGAAGATCGTCGAACGCGTAGCCCGGGAACGGACGGCTTGCCACCCAGGCGCAAATGCCGGCAATCACCAGCGCAACGCCGGGCACCGCCACCAGCACCCAATGGAAGCTGCCATGCAGCACGCCCATCAACACCGCAACCCCGATGAGCCCGAGCGCAAGCATGGCGCTCGCGGCCGCGACCACGCCCGCAACAATGCGGGCGACGAGCCCGCGTCCCGCCTCGGAGGCCTCTTGCCTCACGAGAGCGGCGTAATTGGCGGCGTGTTCGGCGATGAGTTCCGGATGCCCGAGCACCGTGGAAAAAATCGGATGAAGCATGGTGCGCGGAATCGGTGGAACGGGGCGTCAGCGGATCAGTATTCGTCCCGGCGGCTGCGGCTGGCCAGCACGATGAGCGCGGTGATGGCTGCACCCGCTGCGGCGGCAATCAGCACCGAGCGCACGGGCTGGTCGGAGATGTAGCGGCCGGTGACGTCAGCTGCCTGCTCCAGGCGGCGCTGTGCGCGAGCGCTGGTGGTCGAGGCTGCGTCCAGGCCGCGCTGCACGGCCTGCTGCACGCGCGCTGCCAGCTGTTCTACCGCCGGTTCTGCGTCGCGGCGCAGCTCGCGGACCTTCTCGCCGGCCGCATTCACCGCGTTCTGTGCGTAGGCGCGGGTCGACTCGACAGCCTCGTTGGCGGTCTGGCGTGCGTCGTCGGCGAGTTGCGAGGGAGTCTTGGTCGTCGTGTTCATGAGAATTTCCTTTCCGGGGAGATGAATTGCGGGAGCCTGTTGATCGTAACTACGCTACTTGCGTCGTAGCAAGCCGGCCAGGAAACTGGCAATGGCAAGTACGGCGAAGATCACGAAAAGGATCTTTGCGATTCCTACCGCGCTGGCGGCAATGCCGCCGAAGCCGAACACAGCGGCAATCAGCGCAATGACCAGAAACACCACCGTGTAATGCAACATGTGGACTCCTTCGAGACTTCGCTCGTTGTTGTGGGACTGCGCGTTCAAAAGATGAAATGAACGGCACAGGAGCAACCTTAAGTGGCGCCCCTGCAAGGCCCTGTCAGCGGCTGGGCGCGGGGAACGTAGGAGACGACCGAGTTCCCCTTCGCGCGCAGGCCGTTCATGCGCACCTGCGGCTGCGCCGGCCGCGCAACCGGCCGTGCCTCAGCGCGGCTTGACCACCGGCAACATCGCACTCAGGCGCGTGCCCCGGCCCGGCGTGGAAGAGATGGTGAGCTTGCCGCGTGCGGCTTCCACCCGGTGCCGCATGCCCGCGAGGCCATGCGTCGAAGGGTGGATGCGTTGCGGGTCGAAGCCCTTGCCGTTGTCGGCAACTTCCACGATCACGTGGTTCTCGTAGTTCTTCAGCACGATCGTCGCCTCGCTGGCTTCGGCGTACTTGCCGATGTTGGTGAGGCTCTCCTGCACCATGCGGTAGATGGTGAGCTGGCGCGACTCGTCCATGGTCACGGGCTCCAGCGCCATCTGCACCTGGATGCCCGAGCGCTCGGCGAATTCGCGCCCGAGGATTTCCAGCGACGCCACCAGCCCGAGGTTCGACAGCGACGACGGCCGGAGGTCCTCGATGATGCGGCGCTTCAGCGCAATGCCGCTGTTGAGCAGCTCGGTCAGGTGCTGCAGCCGCTGGGTGGCGTCCGGTGCCTCCAGCAGCCTCGACTTGAGGCGGGCGACGTCCAGCTTGGCCGCCGTCAGCAGCGAGCCGAGCTCGTCGTGCAGCTCGCGTGCGAGATAGCCGCGCTCGGTTTCACGCACGTCCTGCAGGTGGGTGGCCAGTTCGGCCAGCGAGGCCGTGCGTTCGCGCACCTCGTCTTCGAGTGCGTTGCGCTCGCGCTGAAGCGTTTCCTGCTGGCGCTCGCCGATGGAGCGCAATGCATGCGTCTGCCGCAGGTACAGGAAGAACGCGATGAGGGCGGCGAGCGCCACGATGGCGGTGCCGATTCGCGCAAGCCGCAGCGACTTCTTCACCTGCAGCTGGCTTTCCTGCAGGGTCTTGTTGCTGGCCGCCACCAGGTCGTGGGCACTCTTGCGGATGGCGTCCATTTCCTCGCGCCCCACGTCGGTGGTGATGACGAACTTCCAGGCATCCTCCTTGCCGTCCTGCCGCAGGCGCACGCTCATGTCCATTTCGGCTATCTTGCGCAGCACGTGCTTGGAGAGCTCCGCCAATTGGGTACGCTCTGCCGGCCGTTCGGCGTAAAGTTGGCGCAGTGTGGCAAGGTATCCATCGACCTGCTTGACGGCCATGTCGTAGGGTTGCCGGTAGCTGGTTTCGCCGGTCAGGAGGTAGCCTCGCTGTCCGGTTTCGGCATCGAGCATGCTCTGCAGGATCAGGTTGACCGTGGCGCGAACCCTTTGCGCCTCGTCGATGTTCGCCAGGGCCTGGGTCGATTGGCGATAGCCGGCCTCGTTGATACCGACGAGGGCCAGCGCAGCCAGTGCCGCGAGCAGTAGGCTCACGGCCATTTTTGGAGGAGCTAGCCAGTGCATGAAACTTTCAAAGGTGCTTTCAGCACAAGTTCGTGAATAATTGATAACAACCAGGGGATCGGCATGTTGCGGCCTCCTGGGCCGCGACACAACGAAGAAAGTAACAGATGATCAAAATTGGAATTGTGGACGACCACGCTATCGTGCGTTCGGGCCTGCGGCAGTTCTTCTCCGAACACGTCGACTTGCGCGTGGCCGGCGAGGCTGCCAGCGGGCGCGAGGCCATCGAGCTGGTGCGCACCACCGAACTCGACGTGCTGGTGATGGACCTTTCGATGCCCGGGCAAAGCGGTATCGACGCGCTTGCCATGATCCGCGCCAAGGCGCCGGACGTGGGAATTCTCATCCTCAGCGGCTACCCCGAAGAGCACTACGCGATGAACCTCATCCGCCAGGGCGCGAGCGGGTATCTCAACAAGGAGTGCGATCCGATGGAGATCGTCAACGCGATCCGCACCATCTCGCTGGGCCGCCGCTACATCACCCCGGCCGTGGCGGAACTGCTCGCCCGCCAGCTCGACCGCAAGGACGACGCCGCGCCGCACGAGCAGCTCTCGGAGCGCGAATTCCAGGTGTTCCTGAAGCTTGCCAAGGGCGAGACCGCGGGCGACATCGCCAAGACGCTGTCGCTGTCGGTCAAGACCGTGAGCACTTACCGCACGCGCCTCATGGAGAAGATGAACCTGTCTTCCAACAGCGACCTCACGTACTACGCGCTGAAGAACAAGCTGATCGATTGAGAAAAGAACCGGCCGGCGGCTGAAGAAGGAGGCGAAGAGGTCCGGCGCGGCTTCTTCGGCCTCTTTTTCATTTTGTGCCGGTGGCGGGGCGATGAGCCACCGCCTCCAGGATGCAGAAGTCGACCAGCGCGTCGATCTCGTTCGACTTGTCAAACACCGCATCCACTCCGAATTCGGCGCAGCGCCGCCGGATGTCGGGCGTTGCGTAGTTGCTGAGCACCACCACCTTCTGGTTCGGCCGGCGCGACGTGCAGGCCTGGAGCACGCCCAGGCCGCTTCCCTGCTTGAGAAAAAGATCGACCACCGCAAGGTCCCACTCGTCGCTGTGGTCCTGCAGCCATTGGCGCGCGTGCGCTTCGGTTTCGGCAAAGCCGACGACCGTCGTGCAGGTGAGTTCTTCCAGGGTACCGATGAGGTTTTCACGGATCGTGAGGTTGTCTTCGACGATGTATGTCTGCAATCTGGTATCCATGCCGAACCGCGCTTCCTCTGTTGGCAGGTGTCGCGACCGCCCCTGCTGGCGATTGCCTGCGCATCGAAGATTGAGGCGTCGCCGCCACGCATCATGCAGGGTTCGGAGGATGGGTGTTGTAGGCGGGTTCTGACGAGTCGGGCTCGCCGCGCCCTTCCGTAGGCAATGCCGCACGGTTTTTGCGGTTCATTGCCGACCCGGGCCGTCGAGGGGCAGGTATATCCAGACACCATGGCAACGAACGTCCTTCGCGACCGGCCACTCTGGCTCAAGCTGCTTGCGGCTTTCGTGCTGCTGTTGGCTGCGCTGGCGGTGGTGGTCGCGTTCTTTCCGTGGGACACATTGCGCGAGCCGATCAACCGCTACGTCAGCGAAAAAACCGGGCGCAAGTTCGAGATCACCCGGCGGCTCGATGTGGGCGTGGGCCTGCGCGGCGCCACCGTGAAGTTCGACGGCATCGAGTTTGCCAACCCTCCATGGGCCCGCGATCCCTACCTGGTGAAGGCCGAGCGCGCCGAGTTCGACATACGGCTGTGGCCTCTGCTCACGCAGAAGATCGTGATTCCGCGCCTGGCATTGTTCTCGCCGACGCTGGGGCTCCAGATGGAACCCGACGGGCGCCGCACATGGGCGCTCGGCAAGGACACCTCGGATCCCGGAACCGTGCCCGTCATCGGCCTGATGCAGGTCGACAACGGCACGATCGATTTCCTGGCCACGCACCTGGGCGTCGATCTGCACGCCGACGTGAGCTACGACACGGGCCGCGGCACGCTGCCGCTCAGCTACCGCATCAAGGGCCGCTACAAGGGCCAGCCGCTCACGGCCGAGGGGCGCACCGGCAACGTGCTGCAACTCAAGTCGGCCGGCCAGGAACCGTTTCCGATGGAGATCGATGCCGCGGCGGGGCAGACCCGCTTCAAGGCCGAAGGCACCGTGACCGACTTCGCCGATCTCGACGGCATCGACGCGAAGTTCGAACTCAAGGGCCAGACGCTCGGTGCCCTGTTTCCGCTGCTTGGCATCGCGCTGCCTGAGACCTCGCCCTATGCGCTGAGCGGCGACCTGCGCAAGCGCGCCAAGCTGTGGGAAGTGGCAGGGCTCAAGGGCAGGCTCGGCCTTTCCGACATTGCGGGCGACATGCGTTTCGACCAGGCCGGAAAGCTGCCGCGCCTCGCGGGCGAGTTGCGCTCGCGCCTGATGGACATGGACGACCTGGGCCCCCTCATCGGCTTGCCGCCCACTGAGCGCTCGGCCAAGGCGGTCGAAGGCGTGGCGCCGCCGCCCACGATCAAGCAGGCCAAGCGGGCGGCGGGCGACAAGGTGCTGCCCACCGCCACGCTCGACTTCGACCGCCTGCGCGCAATGAACGCCGACGTCAAATACACCGCCGATCGCATCCGCAACGTGCGCGACGTGCCGCTCGACCGCGGCAGCGTGCAGGTCAAGCTGACCGAGGGCGTGCTCGCCCTCGACCCGCTTGACCTGGGCGTGGCCAGCGGCAAGCTGGCCGGCGCCATCCGCATAGACGCTACCCAGAACCCGGCGGACATTCGCGCCTCGCTCGACCTGCGCAACATGCAGCTCAATCGCGTGGTGCCGAAGATCGAGACCATGCGCAGCAGCTTCAGCCGGCTCGATGGCCGGATCAACCTTTCGGGGCGGGGCAACTCGGTGGCCAGCTGGCTCGGCGGCGCCTCGGGCGACGTGGCGGCCCTCACCGGACGGGGCCGCTTCAGCAATTTGCTGCTCGAGTTCATGGGCCTGGACGGCGCCGAGATCATCAAGTTCCTGCTGCGCGGCGACCAGAACGTCGAGCTGCGCTGCGCCGCGATGGCGTTCGACGTCAACAAGGGCCTCATGACCAGCCGCAGCGTGGTGCTCGACACGGCCGACACCGTTTTCTATGCCACCGGCCACGCCAATCTTGCCACCGAGAAGCTCGACTTCGTGGTGCGGCCCGAGCCCAAGGACGCGAGCTTCCTCTCGCTGCGCACGCCGCTGGTCATCGGCGGCACCTTCGGTTCGCCTTCCGGCGGGGTTCAGGTGGTTCCGCTGGCGGAGCGCGGCCTGGCCGCATTGGTGCTGGGCGCGCTCAATCCGCTGCTGGCGCTGGCGGCGACCATCGAGACCGGGCCGGGCGAAGATGCGGACTGCAAGGGCGTGCTGTCGCAGGCCAACAAGCCCGGCTCCGGCGCAGCCGCCGGAGCGGCCAAGGCGAAGGGCGCAAAGCAGCGCTGAGGCCGGGAAGAGACGAGGAGGAGGGCGCCGAAGGAATGGGGCTGCCGTCAGGCGGTGCCCGCGCGATGCGCGCACACGCTGCAATGCGGGTCGCGCGCAATCTGCAGCGTGTCGAATGCCGTGCGGCGTCCGTCGAACATCAACAGCTTGCCCGCCAGCGAAGGACCGATGCCCGCGAGCAGCTTCAGCGCCTCGCTCGCCTGCAGCGTGCCGATGGTGCCCACCACGGGACCGAACACGCCGAGCACCGCGCAGAGCGTTTCCTCGAAGGCCGCGTCGGGCGGAAAAATGCACGCGTAGCAGGGAGACGCCTCGTCGCGCGTGTCGTAGACGCTCAACTGGCCGTCGAAACGGATGGCGGCGCCCGCCACCAGCGGCTTGCCGTGCGCCACGCAGGCGCGGTTCACCGCCTGCCGCGTCGCAAAGTTGTCGCAGCAGTCGATCACCACGTCCGCCGCCTCGACCAGGCGCGACAGCAGCGCCTCGTCGGCGCGTGCGGCGTGCGTTTCGATGGACATGCCGGGATTGATGTCGCGCATGGCCTGCGCGGCCGATTCGACCTTCAGGCTGCCCACCCGCGCATGGGTGTGGGCCACCTGGCGCTGGAGATTGGTGAGGTCGACCTCGTCGTCGTCCACCAGCGTGACGTGCCCGACACCCGCCGCGGCAAGGTACAGCGCCACCGGCGAGCCCAGGCCGCCCGCGCCGATGACCAGCGCGCGGCCGGCGCTCACGCGCGCCTGGCCGTCGATGCCGAATTCTTCGAGGAGGATATGGCGCGAATAGCGCAGCAGGTCGTCGTCATTCATGGTGGCTCACCCCAGGCTTGTGCCAAACGAAAAAATACCGCGGCCCGGCAGCGCCGGTTCCGCGGTATTTCCGGATCTGAAAGCGCCGAGCTCCCGATCAGTTCTCTTTTTTCTCTTCCTTGTTGTCGACGATGACCTGCGTCTTGCTGACCAGCACCGGCTGGCCCTTGAGGCGGTTGAGCGCCTGCATCAGCGGAAAGTCCTTGTCGGTGCCGAACTCGGGCACCTTGCGGTCCTGCGGCGGCTTCTTGGCTTCTTCCTCGAGGCGCTTGCGGGCTTCGTCGCGTGCCTTTTCGCGCTCCGGGTCCTTCGTTTCGGGGCCCTGGCCGCTGGCCAGGTGCTTTTCGAGGTCGGCCTCGCGCATGCGCAGGGCGGCGAAGGGGCTGCCCTCGGCGCTCTCGTCGATCAGCACGTTGGGCACGATGCCCTTGGCCTGGATCGAGGTGCCGCTCGGCGTGTAGTAGCGCGCCGTGGTGATCTTGAGGCCCGTGTCCGGGCCGAGCGGGCGCACCGTCTGCACCGAGCCCTTGCCGAAGGTCTGGCTGCCCATGATGGTGGCGCGCTTGTGGTCTTGCAATGCGCCGGCGACGATTTCGCTGGCCGAGGCCGAGCCTTCGTTCACCAGCACCACCAGCGGCACGGTCTTGAGGGCCGCGGGCAGGTTGCGCAGCGGGTCGCTGCCCGAACGGCGCTGGTAGAACTCGGGCGCCGCCTTGTAGACCGACTTGCTTTCGGCCAGCTGGCCGTCGGTGGAAACCACGGTCACGTTCTCGGGCAGGAAGGCCGCCGAGATGGCCACCGCTGCGTCGAGCAGGCCGCCCGGGTCGTTGCGCAGGTCGAGCACCAGGCCCTTCAGGTTGGGGTCTTCCTTGTAGATTTCCTCGACCTTCTTCACGAAGTCGTCCACCGTGCGTTCCTGGAACTGCGACAGGCGGATCCAGCCGTAGCCCGGCTCCACGAGCTTGCCGCGCACCGACTGGGTACGGATTTCCTCGCGCGTGATCGTTACCGGGAAGGTGCGGCTTTCGTCCTTGCGGAAGATGGTCAGCAGCACCTTGGTGTTGGCCTCGCCGCGCATGCGCTTGACGGCCTCGTTGAGCGACAGGCCGCGTACGGCCGTGTCGTCGATCTTGGTGATCAGGTCGTTCGGCTTCAGGCCCGCGCGGAAGGCCGGGGAGCCCTCGATGGGCGACACCACCTTGATGAGGCCGTCTTCCTGCGAGATTTCGATGCCCACGCCGACGAAGCGGCCGGTCGTGCCTTCCCTGAATTCCTTGAAGGACTTCTTGTCGAAGTACTGGGAATGCGGGTCCAGGCCGGCAACCATGCCGGAAATGGCGTCGGAAATGAGCTTCTTCTCATCGACGGGTTCGACATAGTCGCTCTTGACCATGCCGAAAACGGCGGCGAGTTGCTGCAATTCCTCGAGCGGGAGCGGCGCGAGCGAGCCGCGTGCGACCGTCTGCAAGGAGACGGTGGTCAAGACGCCGGCAACGGCGCCGGCGGCGACCCAGCCGGTAATCTTCAATTTGTGGCCCATCATGAGTGATTGTCCTTGTCGGCTGTCGAACCAATATACACAGCTTGGAAGCAAATTGCCTGCCGGGGTTCCACGGGGGAGTGCCGCCGAGGGGTTTTAATTCTTCAGCCCTTGCCTTGCGAGGCGACCGCCGCGGCGGCCTTTTCGGCGGCCGCGGCGTCGCCCAGGTAGTAGTGCCGCAGGGGCTTCAGGTCGTCGTCGAGCTCGTAGACCAGCGGAATGCCGTTGGGAATATTCAGGCCGACGATCGCGTCGTCCGAAATGCCGTCGAGGTACTTGACCAGCGCGCGAATCGAATTGCCGTGCGCGGCCACCACCAGGCGGCGCCCGGTGCGGATGGCCGGCGCCATCGATTCGTTCCAGAAAGGCAGCACGCGCGCGACGGTGTCCTTCAGGCACTCGGTCAGCGGAATCTGCTCGGGCGAGAGCTTGGCATAGCGCACGTCGCTGCGTTCGCTGCGCGGATCGTCGGCTTCCAGGGCCGGCGGCGGGGTGCCGTAGCTGCGGCGCCAGACCAGCACCTGCTCGTCACCGTATTTCTTGGCGGTTTCGGCCTTGTTCAGGCCCTGCAGGGCGCCGTAGTGGCGCTCGTTCAGGCGCCACGAGTGCACCACCGGTAGCCAGGTGCGGTCGAGTTCGTCCAGGGTGTGCCAGAGCGTGCGGGTGGCACGCTTGAGCACGCTGGTGTAGGCCACGTCGAAGTCGTAGCCCTCTGCCTTGAGCAGCCGGCCGGCCTGCTTGGCCTGCTCGATGCCGGTTTCGGTCAGGTCGACGTCGGTCCAGCCGGTGAAGCGGTTTTCGAGATTCCAGGTCGATTCGCCGTGGCGGATCAGTACCAGTTTGTGCATGTGGGAGGCCTTTGGCAGCGCTTGGGAAAGCCAGCATTCTAAAATCCCGGGTTTGCCATCCAAGGAACCCCCGTGAAATTGATCGAATTCGTCACCGCGAACTGGATGCTGATCCTGATTGCACTCAGCTCGGGTGGCATGCTGGCCTGGCCGCTGATTCGCGGCGCCGGCGGCGGCACCCTCACGGCCCAGGGCGCGGTGCACCTCATCAACCGCGAACGCGCGGTGCTGGTGGACGTGCGCGAACCCGAAGAGTTCGCTACCGGCCACATGATCGGCGCCAAGAACGTGCCGCTGAACCTGCTGGAAGAAAAGCTGACCGGCGCGGTCAAGAACAAGAACGTGCCGCTGCTCCTGGTGTGCGCCACCGGAGCCCGTGCCCAGCGCGCCGTGGCCATGGCCAAGAAACTCGGTTACGAGCAGGCCCAAGCCGTTTCCGGCGGTCTCAAGGCGTGGAAAGAGGCTAACCTGCCGGTTGAAAAAGCCTAAGTCTTCCCAAGGTACAGCGTATGCAAGCCGTCAAGATGTACACCACCGCGTTCTGCCCGTACTGTGTTCGTGCGAAGCAGATCCTCAAGTCCAAGGGCGTCGACGAGATCGAAGAAATTCGCATCGACACCGATCCCGAGGCCCGCAGCACCATGATGGAAATCACCCAGCGCCGCACGGTGCCGCAGATTTTCATCGGCGACACCCACGTGGGCGGCTGCGACGACCTGATGGCGCTCGACAGCCGCGGCGGCCTGGTGCCCCTGCTGCAAGCCGCCTGAAAACGAATCGGCCGGGTGTCACGGAAGCGGTTCCGGGCGCCGGGCGATAATCGCCTGCTCATTCATCTGCAGCCCGCTGCGGGAACCTCTCCCCAGCGGGCATTGTTTTGATTCTCGAAAGTTCAGCCATGGCCGACCAGCAAGCCCAAGATCCCATCTTCCAGATCCAGCGCGTCTACCTCAAGGACCTGTCGCTCGAACAGCCCAATTCGCCCGGCATCCTGCTCGAACAAGAGCAGCCCACCGTCGACATCCAGCTTGGCGTGGACGCCCAGCCCGTGGCTGAAGGCATCTTCGAGATCACCGTGTCGGCCACCGTGCAGACCAAGATCCAGGACAAGACCGTGTTCCTGGTCGAAGCCAAGCAAGCCGGCATCTTCGAGATCCGCAACCTGCCCGAAGACCAGATGGGCCCGATCCTCGGCATTGCCTGCCCGCAAATCGTGTACCCGTACCTGCGCGGCAACGTGGCCGACGTGATCCAGCGCGGCGGCTTCCCGCCCGTGCACCTGGCCGAAATCAACTTCCAGGCCATGTACGAGCAGCAGCAGGCACAGGCCGCCGGTCAGCCCGCCCCGACCCTCGCACAGTAAACCGGCACAACGCCGCCAACGCCGATGAAGATCTGCGTTCATGGCGCCGGTGCCTGGGGCACGGCGGTGGCCGTCAATGCGGCCCTCAGCACCGCCGTCGGCCACGAGGTCACGCTCTGGGCGCGCGATGCCGCCCAGGCCAATGCCATTTCGAAGGCGCGCGAAAACACCCGCTACCTGCCGGGGCTGGCGCTGCCGGCCTCGCTTGCCGTGCGGGCCGGTGACATCGGCCAGGCGCATGCCGGCGCCGACCTCGTCATCGTGGCCACGCCCATGGCGGCCCTGCGTGAACAACTCATTGCGCTGCGTGGCTGCACCGTGCCCGTTGCGTGGCTCTGCAAGGGCGTGGAGCCCGCGCTCGACGCTTCTTCCCCCACTTCCTTCGGCCTGCTCGCCCACGAGATTTGGGCGCAGGTTGCTCCAGATTTGATAGCAGGCGTGCTCAGCGGCCCGAGCTTTGCGCAAGAAGTGGCCGAAGGCCGCCCCACCGCGCTGGTGGCCGCGAGCCCGCACGCCGTGGTGCGCGATGCGCTGGTCGACGCCTTTCACGGCCCGGCCCTGCGCGTCTATGCCAACGACGACATCGTCGGCGTCGAGGTCGGTGGCGCGGTCAAGAACGTGCTGGCCATTGCCACCGGGCTGTGCGACGGCCTGGCGCTCGGGCTCAATGCGCGCGCCGCGCTCATCACGCGCGGCCTGGCCGAAATGACCCGCTTCGGGCTGGCGCTCGGCGCCCGGGCCGAGACTTTCATGGGCCTTTCGGGCCTGGGCGACCTGGTGCTGACCGCGACCGGCGACCTGTCGCGCAATCGCAAGGTGGGCCTGCTGCTGGCGCAAGGGCAGACCCTGGCGCAAGCGGTGGCCTCGCTCGGCCATGTGGCCGAAGGCGTGTATTGCGCGCGCACCGTGGTGCAGCGCGCGCGCGGCCTGGGCGTGGAAATGCCCATCGCCGAAGGCGTGGTTGCGCTGCTCGACGGCCGGGTGAGCCCGCGGGAAGCCGTCGCCTCGCTCACTGGCCGTGATCCGGTGCCGGAAACCGTCCGGGCGCACGGGTCCCGCGGTTCACCCTGACAAGACAGAAGAGACAAAAAAGAGCCATGAGCCCTCGCTTTGATTTTTCGGCGCCGGCCTTGGCCGCGCTGGCCCAGGCCGACGCAGCACGCGCCTTGCAGGAAGACGTGGCCGACGGTGACCTGACCGCGTCGCTGGTCGACCCCGGCCGCAGGGCCCATGCCCGCGTGCTGGCGCGCGAATCGGCCGTGCTGTGCGGCGCGCCCTGGGTCGAAGCCACGGTGCGGCAGCTCGATCCGCAAGCCCGCATCGAGTGGCTGTGCGCCGAGGGCGAGCGCTGTGCGGCCGACCAGACGGTGCTCGAGATTGAAGGCTCGGCCCGCGCACTGCTGACGGCCGAGCGCACCGCGCTCAATTTTCTTCAGCTGCTGAGTGCGGTTGCGACCAAGACTGCGCTGTATGCCGACGCCGTTCGCGGCACGCGCGCAAGCATCGTCGACACCCGCAAGACCCTGCCGGGCCTGCGCCTGGCGCAAAAGTACGCGGTGCGCACCGGCGGCGGCGTGAACCACCGCATCGGTCTTTACGACGCGGTGCTCATCAAGGAAAACCACATTGCGGCGGCCGGCGGCGTGGCTGCGGCGCTGTGTGCCGTGGCGCCGGTGGCGGATCGCGCGGCCTTTGTCGAGGTCGAGGTAGAAACGCTGGCGCAGTTGCGCGAGGCATTGGATGCGGGCGCGCGCATGGTGCTGCTCGACAACATGGACCTGCCCACGCTGCGCGAAGCCGTTCGCATCAACGACGCGGCCGACAACGAACGCAGGGCCGTGCTCGAAATATCGGGCGGCGTCACGCTCGAAGGCCTGCGCACCCTGGCTGAAACCGGGGTGGACCGCATCTCGGTCGGCGCGCTCACCAAGGATGTGAAGGCCATCGATTTTTCGATGCGATTCCAGGAAAGCTGAGGACGGCGGCCGTGGCTTCTTCTTTCGTCATCGACGTCGACTACGAACAACCGGTGGCAGAAGCCGGGTCGGCCTGCGACACCCGCCACGCCTGGGCGCGCGTGCCGCCCGAACCTTCGCCCGATGAGCGCATCGCCCTGAAGGAGCGCATTCGCCGCCTCTTGCGCGAGCGCAATGCGGTGATGGTGTCGCACTTCTACGTGGACCCCGACCTGCAGGACCTGGCCGAGGAAACCGGCGGCATCGTGAGCGACTCGCTCGAAATGGCGCGCTTCGGCCGCGACCACACAGCGCAGACGCTGGTGGTGTCGGGCGTGCGTTTCATGGGCGAGACCGCCAAGATCCTCTCGCCCGAGAAGCGCGTGCTCATGCCCGACCTGGACGCCAACTGCTCGCTCGACCTCGGCTGCCCGGTCGATGAGTTCAGCGCGTTCTGCGACCAGCACCCCGACCGCACCGTGGTCGTCTACGCCAACACCAGCGCGGCCGTGAAGGCGCGCGCCGACTGGCTCGTCACCTCCAGCTGCGCGCTCGATGTGGTGAGCGCGCTGCATGCCCAAGGCCGCAAGATTCTCTGGGGCCCGGACCGCCACCTGGGCGACTACATCCAGCGCCAGACCGGCGCCGACATGGTCAGCTGGAACGGCGCCTGCATCGTGCATGACGAGTTCAAGGCGCTGGAGCTTGACCTGCTGAAGAAGGCGCACCCCGCTGCAAAGGTGCTGGTGCACCCGGAGTCGCCGGCCGACGTGATTGCGCTGGCCGATGCGGTGGGTTCCACCTCGGCCATTTTGAGTGCGGCGCAGCGCATGGACGCGAACGAGTTCATCGTTGCCACCGACAGCGGGATGCTGCACAAGCTGCGCACGCTGAATCCGGGCAAGACTTTCATCGAGGCGCCGACGGCGGGCAATGGGGGCACCTGCAAAAGCTGCGCGCATTGCCCTTGGATGGCGATGAACGGACTGGTGGAGCTGGCGAATGCGCTGGAAACGGGCGCGGGTGAGATTCAGGTGGACCCGGCGCTGGGGTTGCGGGCGCGGGTGCCGATTGACCGGATGCTGGCGTTTACGGCGGGCCTCAAGAATGGCCAGGCGCCTGGAAGCCTGGTGGCAGGCATAGGCGCCGCCTGACCCCGCATTGCTCCTTCCCCCTCTGGGGGAAGGCTGGGATGGGGGCTCGCGGCGCCGAACGGGCCGACGGCGATGTGAAGGCCGCTTGCCCTCACCCCAACCCTCCCCGGAAGGGGAGGGAGCAAAACCCTAGAACTCCAGCGTGCAGCTGTCCCCCAGCGCCTCTCTCCACACACGCACCCGCGCGAGCGAAGCGCGAAAGTCCGGCAGGGCGTCCGCAATGAACAGGCACAAGTTCTCCAACGTCGGCGGATGCAGCCCCTCCACGTCGTCCAGCAAGTGATGGTCCAGCAGCTCACGCACGTCGTCCAGCCGGCGGCGCAGCAGCCCCAGGTCGACCACCATGCCTGTGATGGGATCGCGCTGGCCCGCGAGCCACACTTCGGCGTGGTACGTATGGCCGTGAATACGGCGGCTGCCTTCCACCTCGATGTCGCGCTTCAGCGTGTGGGCGGCATCGAAGAAAAAGCGTTGGCTGATGGTGAATCGCATCTGAAAAGTCTCCCCGCGCTCAGCGGATACCGGTGATCTTGTGGGTTTGTACGCTGAGACGCCATACGGGCTGTCGCATGCATTCGGCAATGCACAGTTCGGTGTTGGCCACGCGGTCGGGCCCGTCCATCGGCTGCAAAAAGCGATGCGTGAACTCGCCCGTGCGCGCCATGGTGTCGAGGTCGAAGTCGGCCTGCGGCCACACCAGCTTCAGTTCTTGTCCGCGCTGCTGCACCCAGGGCGCACCGGCCTTGGGGCTGATGCAGAGCCAGTCGATGCCCTCGGGCGCCGCGACCGTGCCGTTGCTTTCCACGGCAATGCGAAAGCGCCGAGCATGCAGCGCGTCGACCAGTGCTGCGTCCACCTGCAGCAGCGGCTCGCCGCCGGTGAGCACCACCAGCCGGTGCTCGGCATCGCCGGCCGGCCATTGCGCAGCGATGGTGTCGGCCAGCAGGTCGGCGGTCTTGAACTTGCCGCCGAGCGTGCCGTCGGTGCCCACGAAATCGGTATCGCAGAAGCGGCAAACGGCCGTGTCGCGATCTTCCTCTCGGCCCGTCCACAGGTTGCAGCCCGCAAAGCGGCAGAACACGGCAGGCATGCCCGCCTGGCCGCCTTCGCCCTGCAGGGTGTAGAAGATTTCCTTGACGCTGTAGGTCATGAAGAAGCCGGGTTCTCGATTTCGAGGTTGTCGATCAGCCGCGTACCGCCCAACCGTGCCGCGGCCAGCGCCACGAGCGGTTCGCCGGCCAGCCCGAAAGTGGGCGCCTGCAGGTCGGCACGCCGCCGCAACACAAGATAGTCCGGTTGCCAGCCGCGCTCTGTGAGCGTCTGCATTGCCCGCGCTTCGATTGCGGCCAAATCGCGTTCGCCGGCTTGCACGGCCGAGGCCATGGCCTTCAGCGCTTTCGAGAGTTGCACGGCCTCCGCGCGCTCGGTCTCGCTCAGGTAGCCGTTGCGCGACGACAGGGCCAGCCCGTCGTCCGCGCGGAAGGTTTCGCTGCCGACAATGTCGATGGGAAGCGCAAACTGCCGCACCATGTGGCGGATCATCATCAGCTGCTGGTAGTCCTTCTTGCCGAACACCGCCACGCGCGGCTGCACGCACTGGAAGAGCTTCATCACCACCGTGCAAACGCCGATGAAGAAGCCGGGGCGGAAATGGCCTTCGAGAATGTCGGCCAGCGCAGGGTCCGGGTGCACCTTGCAGGTCTGCGGCTCGGGGTAGAGCGCTTTTTCGTCCGGCGCGAACAGCACGTCGCAGCCGGCCGCGCGCAGCTTCTCGCAGTCGCTGTCCCAGGTGCGCGGGTAGGTGTCGAAATCTTCGTGCGGCAGGAACTGCAGGCGGTTGACGAAGATGCTCGCCACCGTCACGTCGCCCAGTGGCCTGGCCTGTTCGATCAGCGCCAGGTGGCCGTCGTGCAGGTTGCCCATGGTGGGCACGAAGGCCGGGCGCTTGAAAGCCGAAAGGTGCTCGCGCAGCTCGGCGATGGTGTGTGCGATGTACATGGTCTGTGCTCCTTACCAGGCGTGCAGTCGGTCGTCGGGAAAGCTGCCGTCCTTCACCGCGCGCACATAGGCTTCGAGGGCCTGCGCGATGCTCGAGGAATCGGCCATGAAGTTGCGCACGAACTTCGGCATCTTGCCGAGGTTGATGCCCAGCATGTCGTGCAACACCAGCACCTGGCCGGCAGTGCCCTTGCCCGCGCCAATGCCGATGGTCGCGCAGTGCTTCAGTTCAGCGGTGAGCTCGGCGGCCAGTGCGGCCGGCACCATCTCGAGCACCAGCATTGCGGCGCCCGCGTCCTGCAATGCGTGCGCATGCTGCTTCAGCAGTGCTCCAGCATCGCCCTTGCCCTGCACGCGGTAGCCGCCCAGCGCATGCACGGTCTGCGGCGTGAGGCCCAGGTGCGCGCACACCGGAATGCCGCGCTCGACCAGAAAGCGCACCGTCTCCGTGGTCCAGCCGCCGCCTTCGAGCTTGACCATGTGTGCGCCCGCCTGCATCAGCACGGTGGCGCTGCGCAGGGCCTGTTCGCGCGATTCCTGGTAGCTGCCGAAGGGCAGGTCGGCAATCAGCCAGGCCGTGCCCTGCACACGGCGCAGGCCCCGCGAAACGCTGTCGGTGTGATAGCGCATGGTGTCCAGGCTCACGCCCACCGTGCTGTTCAGGCCCTGGCAGACCATGCCGAGCGAATCGCCGACCAGCAGGCAATCGACGCCCGCCGCGTCGGCCATGGCCGCGAAGGTGGCGTCGTAGGCGGTGAGCATCGAGATTTTCTCGCCGCGCGCATGCATGTCGGCCAGGCGCGGCAGGCTCACGGGCTTGCGCGTTGCGGGTGGCGAGGCCGGGGGCAGCGTGCCGTAGGGCGTGGCGGCTGCCGGCGTCTCGGACGAAGGGGTTGCGGTGGTGTTCGACATGGTTGGGGTTCTCCCTGCGGGCGTCGGTGGCCGGGCATCCTTGAGTGAAGAAAAGTTGAAGCGGTGGGGTGTCAGCGCCCCGGCGGCGTCAATACCGTCGGCGCGGAGGGCTCGGCAAGCGAAGGATAGTCCCGGCTGAAATGCAGCCCGCGGCTTTCATGCCGGGCCTGCGCCGAGCGCACGATGAGTTCGGCCACCTGCACCAGGTTGCGCAGTTCCAGCAGGTCGCGCGTCACGTGAAAGTGGGCGTAGAACTCGTGGATCTCGGCCTGCAGCAGCGCAATTCGGTGGCTTGCGCGCTCCAGCCGCTTGTTGGTGCGCACGATGCCCACGTAGTCCCACATGAAGCGCCGAAGCTCTTCCCAGTTGTGGGAAATGACCACGGCTTCGTCGGCATCGGTCACGCGGCTGTCGTCCCACTGCGGCAGATCGACGCTGCTGCGCCCCGGAGCCGCCGCAATGGCGCCGGCCGCGGCACGCGCGAACACCATGCACTCGACCAGCGAGTTGCTCGCCAGGCGATTCGCGCCATGCAAGCCCGTGCAGGCGGTCTCGCCGATGGCGTAGAGGCCCGGCACATCGGTGCGGCCGGCCAGGTCGCTCAGCACGCCGCCGCATGTGTAATGGGCGGCCGGCACCACGGGAATGGGCTCCCGCGTGATGTCGATGCCCAGCTCCGCGCAGCGCGCGAGGATGTTGGGAAAGTGCTCGTTCAGAAACGCCGGGCTCTGGTGCGAGATGTCCAGGTACACGCAGTCCAGGCCGTGCTTCTTCATCTCGAAGTCGATGGCGCGCGCCACCACGTCGCGCGGCGCGAGTTCGGCGCGCTCGTCGTGCTGGGGCATGAAGCGGGTGCCTCCCGCCGATTCGGGCAGCTTCAGCAGCCCGCCTTCGCCGCGCACCGCTTCGCTGATCAGGAAGGACTTCGCATGCGGGTGGTACAGGCACGTGGGGTGGAACTGGATGAACTCCATGTTCGAAACCCGGCAGCCCGCGCGCCAGGCCGCGGCAATGCCGTCGCCCGTGGCCGTATCCGGATTGGTCGTGTAGAGGTAGACCTTGCCCGCCCCGCCCGTCGCCAGGATGGTGTGTGGCGCGCGAAAGCTCAGCACCTCGTCGGTCTCGTCGTCCAGCGCGTACAGGCCCAGGCAAGCCGGGTCGGCCAGCCCCAGCTTGGGCCCGGTGATCAGGTCGACCAGCGTGTGGTGCTCGAAGAGGGTGATGCTCGGCGTGCGGCGCACGCGCTCGATCAGCGTCTGCTGCACGGCCGCGCCGGTGGCGTCCGTCACATGCACGATGCGGCGCTGGCTGTGGCCGCCTTCGCGCGTCAGGTGCAGCCCGCCGTCGGCTTCTGCGGAAAACGGCACGCCAAGTTCGCGCAGCCAGTCGATGGCCTCGGGCGCATGCTCGACGACGAAGCGCGTGGCCTCGGGGTCGCAGAGCCCGGCGCCGGCCACCAGCGTGTCTTCCACATGCGCATCGAAGCTGTCGCCCGCGGCCAGCACGGCCGCAATGCCGCCCTGCGCCCAGGCGCTGGAGCCGTCGTTCAGTGCGCGCTTGGTCAGTACCGCCACGCGGTGCGTCGGCGCCAGGTGCAGCGCCGCCGAGAGGCCTGCGAGGCCGCTGCCGACGATGAGGACGTCGAAGTCGCGCACGGCGGAATTCACAGGGGCAAGTGCCGGCAAGCTCAGGCCGGCGAGTACGCCAGCCGCACGTAAATGGGCGCGAAGGCTTCGGCCTGCGTGATGTCGATCAGCGTTTCCTTCGCAAGCTCGAGCATCGCGATGAAGGTGACGATCAGCACCGGCGCGCCGCGAGACACGTCGAACAGCTTTTCGAACTCGACGAAGCGCTGCCCCTGCAGGTGCCGCAGCACGATGCTCATGTGCTCGCGCACGTTGAGTTCTTCGCGCGAAATCTTGTGGTGCTGAATGAGCTTGGCGCGCTTCATGATGTCGGCCCACGCGTCGCGCAGCTCGACCACGTTCACGTCGGGGAAGCGGGGCTTGAGCGATTGCTCGATGTAGACCTGCCCCTTCCAGAAGTCGCGCCCGTAGGTCGGCATGGCGCTGATGGAGGCGGCCTGCAGCTTGGTCTGCTCGTATTCGAGCAGGCGGCGCACCAGCTCTGCGCGCGGGTCTTCGGCCTCTTCGCCGTCGGCCACCTTCTTGGGCGGCAGCAGCATGCGCGACTTGATCTCGATCAGCATCGCGGCCATCAGGAGGTACTCGGCCGCGAGCTCCAGGTTGGTCTGGCGAATCTCGTCGACGTAGCTCAGGTATTGCCGCGTGAGCCCCGCCATCGGGATGTCGAGAATGTTGAAGTTCTGCTTCCTGATGAGGTAGAGCAGCAAGTCCAGCGGGCCTTCGAAGGCCTCCAGAAAAACCTGCAGCGCCTCGGGCGGGATGTACAGGTCCTTCGGCATCGCGAACAACGGCTCGCCATAGAGCCTGGCGAGCGCGACCTGGTCGACCACCTCGGGCATGCTGGCCACGAGCGTGTCGTTGTCCTCGTTGTCCTTCATCGGGCGCTTGCTATCATTTCAATAGCTGCAGGCGCGATGACGGCCAACGATGGATGCCGGCTGGGCACCATTACTTGCTTTGGGTCTGGTAGACGTACGGCTGCTGCGGCACGCGGGCTTCGCTGTATTCCTCGAGCAGGCTGCGGTCGAGGTGCTTGTCCCACAGCAGGGCCCGGCCGGCGCGCTGTTCGGCTTCCAGCGTCGGCTTCTTTTCTTTCATCTCCTCGATGAAGCTGGTGATCTCGGAGGTGTAGTGGGGGCGGCGGAAGATGGACATAGACTGGACCTTTGTAGCGCGAATTTTACCGGGGATGGCATGAAGCGACGACAACAGTGGCGGATCGGCACGGCAGCGGCCTTGCTGGCGGTGGTTATGGGGCTTGCGGGATGCGACCCGCAGCGCATCGACGAACTGGAGGAGGGCGTCTCGACCGAGGCCGATGTGCGCGCCCGGTTCGGCGAGCCCGAGAACATCTGGGACGTGCCCAACGGCCGCGTGCTCGAGTACAACCGCCAGCCGCAGGGCCAGAAAAACTACATGATCACCATCGGCGCCGACGGCAAGATGAGCGCGCTGCGCCAGGTGCTCACGCCCGAGAACTTTGCCAGGGTGCAGCCGGGCATGATGATGGAAGACCTGCGCAAGATGCTCGGCAAGCCCGCCAAGGTCACGCCCTACGCGCTCAAGCGCGAAACCGAATGGGAATGGCGCTGGGTGCAGCCGCCCAGTTCGCCCATGGTGTTTACCGCCACGCTCAACGACGACCAGCGCGTGGTGCGCAGCGGCTCTTCGCCCGACCGGAGTACCGAGGCGAACTGAGGCCTGAACGGGGGCCCTAGCCCTCCGCGTCGTGCGGCCGGCCGCTCGTCAGCTCCTCGGCAAACCCCGAGCGCACGATCACCTCGAGCGGCTGCGGCTGCAGCGATTCCAGGCGCAACAGCCCGTCGCGCGCCAGCACCGCGCGGTGCAGCTGGCGCAGCGCGTCGACGCCCGTCGCGTCCAGGTAGATGAGGTGCGTGGCGTCGAGCACCACCGTCATGCCGCGCGGCGCGCTCTCGGCCGCATTCACGGCTTCGTCCAGCTTGGCCGCAGCCCCGAAGAACAGCGCACCATACAGCCGGTAGGTAAGCACCGGCGGCTGCATCGTGACCAGCTCGACGCTGAAAAGCCCGCTCATGCGGCGGATGAAAAGCGCACAAGCCAGCACGATGCCCACCTGCACCGCCACCGTCAGGTCGAAAACGACCGTGAGAAAGAAGGTGCCGAGCATCAGCAGCCGGTAATGGCGGCTGAAGTGCCGCAGCTGGCCGGGCGTGAACTCGCGCCATTCGCCCATGTTCAGGCCCACGAACACCAGAATGCCCGCCAGCACCGCGAGCGGCACATGGCGCGCGAGCGGCGCCGCCAGCAGCACGACCACCATCAGCGTGACCGCATGCACGATGCCCGCAATCGGCGAATTGCCGCCCGAGCGAATGTTGGTCACCGTCCGCGCAATGGTGCCGGTGGCCGGCATGCCGCCGAAGAACGGCGTCACCAGGTTGGCGATGCCTTGCGCCATCAGTTCCTGGTTGGGGTCGTGGCGCGGCTGTCCGCTGATCTGGTCGGCCACGCGGGCGCACAGCAGCGACTCGATGGCGCCCAGCAGCGCAATGGTCAGCGTCGGCGTGACCAGCTGCTTGACCGTTTCCCACGAAAAATCGGGCAGCGCGAAGGTCGGCAGGCCTTCGGGAATGCCGCCGAAACGCGTGCCGATGGTTTCCACCGGCAGCTCGAAACCCCACGACACCAGCGTGAGCGTGACCAGCGCGACGATGGGCCCCGGCATGCGCGCGCCCACCTGCACCGCGCGGGTTCGCGCGATGCGCCCCGCGAGCCGCTGCACCGCATGGCCCACCTTCGACTCACCTTGCAGCAGCAGCGGCCAGACCATCAGGCCGACCACGCAGGCCAGCCCCAGCGCGAAGGCGTAGGGGTTGAAGGTGCCGATCTGCAGCGCCATCGCGTGCAGCTGCGAGAACACGTCGGCCGGCATCTTCTCCACCGTGAGCCCGAGCAGGTCCTTGAGTTGCGACAGCAGAATGAGCACCGCAATGCCGTTGGTGAAGCCGACCACGATCGACAGCGGCACGAAGCGCACCAGCCGGCCGAGCCCGAACAGCCCCGCCGCGAACAGCAGCACGCCGGCGCAGGCGGTCGATATCAGAAGATTCGCCAGGCCGTAGCGTTCGACGATGCCGTAGACGATCACGATGAAGGCGCCGGCCGGCCCGCCGATCTGCACCGCCGAGCCGCCCAGGAGCGAGATCAGGAAGCCCGCGATGATCGCCGTCCAGATGCCCGCTTCGGGCTTGAGCCCCGAGGCGATGGCAAAGGCCATGGCCAGCGGCAGCGCCACGATGCCGACGGTGGCGCCCGCGCCCAGATCCTTGAAGAAGCGCCCCCGGTCGTAGCCCGCCATGGCGTCCAGCAGGCGTGGGCGGAAGCGGGTGATGTTCAGCGGTGAATGCATGGGGCACCCATTGTGTACCCCATGCCGGCATGGCCGGCCGCGCGGTTCAGTCGCTGTCGGGAATCACCGCGTCGGCCGCCGCGCCCACGGCCTTGCCGGTGATGCGCGCGGTGCCAATGGCGGCATCGGCGGCCAGGCCCACGGCGCCGGCACCCACGCTCACGGCGGTACCTGCCACGGTCACCACCGCGCAGCCGCTCAGCATGGCCGCGAATGACAACAGAAGGATGGTGCGTTTCAGCATGGTGCGGTCCTCTCGCGAAATCAGCGAACCCGCATGCCGGGCGTGGCGCCGGGCCAGGGTTCGAGCACATGGATGCCGGGGTTGGCTTTTTCGTCGGCATGGCTGGCGGCCAGCACCATGCCTTCGCTGATGCCGAACTTCATCTTGCGCGGCGCCAGGTTGGCAACCAGCACCGTGAGCTTGCCCACGAGCTGCTCGGGCTGGTAGGCCGAGGCGATGCCGCTGAACACGTTGCGCGTTTTTTCCTCGCCCGCGTCGAGCGTCAGGCGCAGCAGCTTGGTCGAGCCTTCGACCTTCTCGCAGGCCACGATCTTCGCAATGCGCAGGTCGATCTTCGCGAAGTCGTCGATGGTGATGGTGGGCGCAATGGCCTCGCCGCCGGGCAGCGCACCGGTGGTGGCTTCAATGGCCGTTGCCGCTGCCGCTGCCGCTACCGGCTCGGGCGCATCGAACAGCTGGTCGACCATCTTCGCGTCGGCACGCTGCATCAGGTGCTTGTATTCGCCGATGGCATGACCGACCGGCAGCGCCTGCGCGGCATCGGCCCAGGTCAGCGGCGCAATCTTGAGGAAGGCCTCGACGTTCACGGCAAGCGCCGGCAGCACCGGCTTCAGGTACAGCGTGAGCAGGCGGAAAGCCTCGATGCACACCGTGCACACGTCGTGCAGGCGCGCCTCCTGGCCTTCTTTCTTGGCCAGTTCCCAGGGCTTGTTCTGGTCGACGTACTCGTTCACCTTGTCGGCCAGCGCCATCACTTCGCGCAGCGCGCGGGCGTAGTCGCGGCCGTCGTACAGCGAATGCAGTTGCGGCGCCGCGTCGCGCAGCGCAAACAGCAGCGCGTCGCCGTCCGCCGAAATCTCGCCCAGCTTGCCGCCGAAGCGCTTGCCGATGAAGCCGGCCGCGCGGCTCGCAATGTTGATGTACTTGCCGACCAGGTCGCTGTTGACGCGCGCCACGAAGTCTTCGGGGTTGAAGTCGATGTCTTCGTTGCGGCCGTTGAGCTTGGCCGCGATGTAGTAGCGCAGCCATTCGGGGTCGAGGCCGATCGAGAGGTATTTGAGCGGGTCGATGCCGGTGCCGCGGCTCTTGCTCATCTTTTCGCCGCTCACCGTCAGGTGGCCGTGCACGTACACCGCATCAGGCGCCTTGCGGCCGCTGAAGTGCAGCATCGCGGGCCAGAAGAGGGTGTGGAAGGTGATGATGTCCTTGCCGATGAAGTGCACCTGCTCCAGGTCGGGGTCCGCCATGTACTCGGTGTACGAGATGCCGTCGCCGCCGAGCTCGATGCAGCGCTTGTCGAGCAGGTTCTTCAGCGAGGCAAGGTAGCCCACGGGCGCGTCGAGCCACACGTAGAAGTACTTGCCCGGCGCATCGGGAATCTCGATGCCGAAGTAGGGCGCATCGCGGCTGATGTCCCAGTCACCGAGGCCGCCCTTGCCCTCGTCGTCCTTGTAGAGCCACTCGCGGATCTTGTTCTGCACCTCGGGCTGCACATGGCCGGGGGCCGCGGTCCAGTCCTTCAGGTAGGCCTCGCAGCGCGGGTCCGAGAGCTTGAAGAAGAAGTGCTCGGAACTGCGCAGCTCCGGCTTGGCGCCCGACAGGGCCGAGTAGGGGTTGATCAGCTCGGTGGGGGCGTACACGGCGCCGCACACCTCGCAGTTGTCGCCGTACTGGTCCTTGGCGTGGCAGTTCGGGCACTCGCCCTTGATAAAGCGGTCGGCCAGGAACATGCCCTTGGCCGGGTCGTAGAACTGCTCGACGCTCTTGGTTTCGATGAGGCCGTTGGCGCGCAGGTCGCGGTAGATGTCCTGCGCGAGCTGGTGGTTCTCGGGCGCGTCGGTCGAGTGCCAGTTGTCGAACGAGATGTAGTAGCCGTCGAGGTAGGGCTTGCGGCCCGCCGCGATCTCGGCCACGAAGGCCTGCGGCGTCACGCCGGCCTTGTCGGCCGCAATGGTGATGGCCGCGCCATGCGCGTCGTCGGCGCAGACGAAGTTGACCTCGGCCCCATTCATTCGCTGGTTCCGCACCCAGATGTCGGCCTGGATGTATTCCATCATGTGGCCGATATGGAACTTGCCGTTGGCATACGGCAGGGCGGTGGTAACGAAGAGCTTGCGCGGGGCGGACATCGGGAAGGGCGCTTTCGGGGAGTGGCTGACTGGCTTCAGAGGCGGCCGCTTCCGGGAACCGGGCATTTTAGGTGGCTGCATCGCACCCTGCCCAATGCCGCCGATCTCACCGCCCGATTGGCCGGGATTACGGCTTCGCCGCCGCGCCGCAAATACGAGCTGCCGGACCCCGAGTGACCCGAAAGCCGGCGGGGTGTCTCCGGCGCGACGTATGCTCCATGCCGCGCATTTCGCCAACGCTCCCTCCTGATATGGCGAAGAGATATACAAGATAGATACACAGAAAGCGAGTTTTCCGATGACCAGCCCCATTCCCGCAACCCTGATCCCCGGCGATGGCATCGGCCCCGAAATCGTCGACGCCACGCTGGCGGCTTTCGATGCGCTGAAGGCCCCGTTCGAGTGGGACCGCCAGATTGCCGGCCTCGGCGGCGTCAAGGCCTCGGGCGATCCGCTGCCCCAGGCCACGCTGGACAGCATCCGCCGCACCCGCCTGGCGCTCAAGGGCCCGCTCGAAACCCCGTCGGGCGGCGGCTACCGCTCGTCGAACGTGCGCCTGCGCGAAGAATTCCAGCTGTACGCCAACCTGCGCCCCGCCCGCACCATCGTTCCGGGCGGCCGCTTCGACAAGATCGACCTGATGGTCGTGCGCGAAAACCTCGAAGGCCTCTACATCGGCCACGAGCACTATGTGCGCATCGACGGAGACCCGCACGCCGTGGGCATGGCCACCGGCATCAACACGCGCCAGGGCTGCCTTCGCCTGCTCGAATACGCGTTCGAGACTGCCATTGCCACGGGCCGCAAGAAGGTCACGCTGGTCCACAAGGCCAACATCATGAAGGTGCTGACCGGCCTCTTCCTGGAGACGGGCCTCGACCTGTACGAGAGAAAGTACAAGGGCAAGTTCGAGCTCGACTCGATCATCGTCGACGCCTGCGCCATGAAGCTGGTGCTGAACCCGTGGCAGTTCGACATGCTGGTGACCACCAACCTGTTCGGGGACATCCTCTCCGACCTGGTGGCCGGTCTGGTCGGCGGCCTGGGCATGGCACCGGGGGCCAACATCGGCGCCGATGCCGCGATCTTCGAGGCCGTGCACGGCTCCGCCCCCGACATCGCCGGCAAGGGCATTGCCAATCCGACCGCGCTGCTGCTGGCCGCCGCGCTGATGCTCGAGCACGTCAAGCTGCCCGACCTGGCCACGCGCCTGCGCAAGGCAATCGACGACACGCTCAACATCGACAAGGTGCGCACCGGCGACCTCGGCGGCACCGCCAACACGGCGGGGTTCACCAAGGCGCTGGTCAGCCGCATCCAGAACGGCTGAGGCGGAGGCGGCTTTCCATTACTTCATGAGAAAGCTGCTGCTCCTGCTGGCGCTCTGCGCGGCCGGCGTGGCCAGCGCCGCCGGCATGGCCAGCGCGGCAGCCGCCGTGGAAGATCCGCCGCGCTACACCGTCGTCAGGGTCGACCTGCGCACGGAACGGCTCGAGCTGTTCCTGCGAGACGACACGGGCGTCGAGTTCAAGAGTCTCGAGCGCCTCGAAGCCTGGCTAGCGGGGCGCAACCGGCAACTGCTGTTCGCGATGAATGCCGGCATGTACCACGCCGACTTTTCGCCGGTCGGCCTGCTGGTGCAGGAGGGACGCGAGATTTCGCCGCTCAACCTGTCGGGGGGCGCGGGCAACTTCTTTCTCAAGCCGAACGGCGTTTTCCTGGTGTCCGATGCCGGGCCGCGCGTGGTCGAATCGTCGGAATATCCGGCGCTTTCGAAGAGCGGTGTTCGGCTGGCGACCCAATCGGGCCCCCTGCTGCTGCGCCATGGCGTGGTGCATCCGGCCTTCATTCCACATTCGGACTCGCGCAAGATCCGCAACGGCGTGGGCGTATCGGGCCACACGGCAATTTTCGTGATCAGCGAGCAGCCGGTGAACTTCTACGAGTTCGCCCTCTACTTTCGCGACGTGCTGCATTGCCGCGATGCGCTCTACCTCGACGGCACCGTTTCGGCGCTGTACTCGCTTGCCTTGCGGCGCAGCGATCTCACAAGGGAGCTGGGTCCGATACTCGGCGTGACCGCACCGTGAGCCGGCCTTTGCCGCCAATGTTTTCATTCAGAATTTCCGAGTCATGACCCAGGCCTTACCCATTCTTTCGCTTGTCGAAACCCGCGTGCTCGGCGTGCTGGCCGAAAAGCAGCGCACCGTGCCCGACAGCTATCCGCTCACGCTCAATTCGCTGGTATCGGGCTGCAACCAGAAGACCAGCCGCAACCCCGTGCTCGACCTGAGCGAGGCACAGGTGCAGGCCGCCATCGACAGCCTGAAGGGCTACAGCCTGGTGGCGGAAACCAGCGGCGGCCGCGCCTTTCGCTACGAGCACAACATCGACCGCGTGCTGCGCATTCCCTCGCAGTCGGTCATCTTGCTCACCGTGCTGATGCTGCGCGGCCCGCAAACGGCCGGCGAGCTGCGCATTGCCTGCGACCGCATGCACAACTTCGCCGACATCTCGTCGGTCGAGGGCTTTCTCGACGAACTCGCTGAACGGCCAACCGGCGCGCTGGTCGTCAAGCTCGCGCGCCTGCCCGGGGCGCGCGAAAGCCGCTGGGCGCATCTGCTGAGCGGTGCGCCGGCGGAAGAGGTCGCCGGACCTGGCGGCGCTTCGGCCGATGGTGCCTACGCGCCGCACGATGCGTCGCTCGGCGAGCTCGCAGCGCTCAAGGCCAACGTGGCGCGGCTCGAAGCCGAGCTTGCGTCGCTGAAGGCACTGGTGGGGCGGGTGTGTTCCGAACTCGGGATCTCCAAGGCGGGGTAGCGGGTGCGCCGCCAGCAGCAGCCGGTTGTGCGTTGCACCTGAACTGCGGTATCTTGCGCAGCACATGAAACATACATGCCCGAGTTGCCGCGAGCGGGGAGTCGGCGAGTTGGCCAAGCGCTGGTCGAGCCGCGGCGGCCCGCCACTTGCGAAGCCTGCGGCGCTTTCAGCCATGTGCTGGCAAGCACTTCGAGCGGCATTTGGGCCGCGGGCGTCGTGATTCTCGTGGTGTCGCTGATCGGGGCGCTCGGCCTGCATTCTTCCCTGTTCTTCTTCAGTGGACTGGTGCTCGCCATTGCTTGCAACCTGTGGGCATGGAAGCGTGCAAAGCTGGTGCCGATCTCGAAGGAAAGTGCGGCCCGTGCGACGACCGCGAACTGGTTCGTCACGGGCATCATCGTTCTCTTCGGACTCAATTGACTCAAGTGCCAGGGCATCCAACTCATTCGACGGACGACCCGCGCTCCGTAGCCTTCATCCGCGACGGATTCCTGCGCATCGATAACGCCTTCTCCCGTGAACTCGCAGAAGAGGCCCGTACGATTCTCTGGCGGGATACCGGATGCAATCCGGACGATCCTTCGACCTGGACCAAGCCTGTTGTCAGGCTCGGCATGTACCCGCAGCGGCCTTTCGTCGAGGCCGCCAATACACCGCTCCTGCACGAGGCCTTCAACCTGCTCGTCGGCCCCGGCCGGTGGCAGCCGTGCCGCAGCATGGGCACCTTTCCCGTGCGCTTTCCCTCTGCCGAAGATCCAGGCGACGCCGGCTGGCACATCGACGTGAGCTTCGGGTTGGAGAACCCGGACTTCATGTCATGGCGCGCGAACCTTCGCTCCAAGGGGCGGGCGCTGCTGATGCTCTTCCTGTTTTCGGATGTGGGCGAGGACGACGCGCCCACGCGCATTCGAGCCGGTTCGCATGCCGACATCGCCCGCGTGCTGGCGCCGGCGGGCGAAGATGGCCTGTCGCTCGGTGAACTGGCGCGCAACGGCTTTGCCGAGTCCGCCTCGCGGCCCGAGGTGCTGGCGACGGGGGCGGCGGGCACCGTGTACCTGTGCCATCCGTTCCTGGTGCATTCGGCCCAGCCGCATCGCGGCACGCGGCCGCGTTTCATGGCCCAGCCGCCGCTGCTGCCCGCGCAACCGTTCAATCTCGATGCGCCGCCGCAGGCGCGCTGCCCTGTAGAAGAAGCGATCGTGCGGGCGGTGGGCGGCTAGACGGGCAATGCAGGCGCCATGACCGGCGCCGCCCGAGCAGGCTGCTGCTCCTTGCTGGCCAGCTGCAGCAATTCGTCGACCTCCCAATGGTCGTCCGCATGCGCGCCGTACTTGCAGGCCACGACGCGGCCTTCCGCATCCACCAGAAAGTCCGCAGGCAGGCCGAAGATGCCGTTCTCGGCCTTTGTGTAGAAGCGCCTGGCCGCGAGGACCCACCGCAGCCCGCTCCAGAAGACGCGAGGGTTCAGCAGCGCCCGCACGGACGTTTCGACCCCGAACGCCTTGAAGTGCTTCTTGCTTGCATCGGCAACGCAGTCGAACGGCAGCTGCGCCTGGTACTTGAGCATTTCTTCGCGCGACGAATGAAAGAAGACGACCTGGCGAATTCCAGCGTCGGCAATTTCCGCCTGGCGCCTGCCCATGGTGAGCAGATGGAAGTTGCACACGGGGCAGCCCGCGAACCGGCGGAACTGCAGGTGCACGTAGCGCGACGTCGGGTCCGGAATTTCGACCGGCTTGCCATGGATGGTGCTTGCGGCAATGGCGGGGGCACATCCCCGGGCGCGAGTTTCATTTGAATTTCCTTAAACGTACGATGTACGTATTCAAATATACTCGCCTCTTTCAAACTGCGTCAACATCCGCCTCCATGGGACGACCCGCCAAATTCACACATTCGCAGCTCCAGGCCGCCGCACTGGCCCTTGTCGACAGGGAAGGGCTCGCAGGGCTTTCCATGCGCGCGCTTGCCGCCGAACTCGGCACGGGCGCCATGACGCTCTACAACTATGTGAAGCAGCGCGAGGACATCGATCTGCTGGTGGTGGAGGCGGTGATCGGCGAGGCGCGCTGGCCGCTTGTCGACTATGCGCAATGGCAGGACGAGGTCCGGGCGATTGCCACGGCGTTGTGGCAGGCTGTGCGGGCGCATCCGCATGCCATTCCGCTGATCCTCACGCGCCGAAGCCGGTCGCCGGCGGTGTTCGAGGTGACCGAGGCGATGCTGCGCGCGCTGGCCCGCAGCGGGCGCTCGGGGGAGGGGCTGCTTGTCGCATTCCGCGCGGTGTCGGCGCTGATCACGGGGCTTGCGCAAGCCGAGCTGGCCGGGCCGCTGGCGCTGCAGGCCACGGAATCGGCGGAGCTCACCATCGCGCGTTTCAGGGCCTTGCCGAAAGAGCGTTTCGCGCACCTGATCGACATTGCGAACGCGGCCGCCAGCAGCACGGCCGACAGCGAGTTCCATGCGAGCCTGGATCTGCTCCTGGCGGGCCTGTCCGCAAACGGCGGCGGCGCGCGCTGATCTGCCTCAGGCGGCGGCGTCCCACCCGAAGAATCGCAGCACTTCATCCTTCTGCCGCATCGCGTCGGCCCGCCCGAGCGCCATCAGCTCGCGCGTGTAGCCCGATTCGAACAGCAGGTAGCTCGCAAGCGCGCCGCCCTTCACGTCGGCCGCAACCTTGGAGCCACCGAGCAGGTGGCGCACCGCGCCGGGCAGCGCATCGACATGGCGAGCCGCAATCACGTCGAGCCGCTCCGACGGAGAAATCACCAGCAGGTCGAGCGGGCGCAGCGAGCTGGACTTGCGGGCTTCTTCGGGAATGAGACCGAGCGTGTGGTTGATGCGCCGCAGCCGCTCGATGTCCACGGCCAGCGCATCCAGAAAGATGCTCGACAGCGCATGGCCCGCGATCTGCGCCATGGTGGGGTAGCCGCTGTAGGTGTTGGGCGCGTCGGTGTCGCGCGGCTCGTGCATGCGGCCGGCGCCAATCACCAGGATGCGCTTGGCGCCCAGGTGAATCGCCGCCGCAATGGGCGCCGATTGCCGCATCGAGCCGTCGCCGAAATACTCGGTGTGTCCCTGCATCGGCAGCGCGGTAGCCGGGAACACGAACGGAATGGCCGACGAGGCCAGCAGATGCGCATGGCTGATGCGGTTGCGCACGGAAAGCCGCTGCGAGCGCACCCACGGTTCCATCGGCACCGCGGCCTCGAAGAAGGTGACGTGCTCGCCCGAGCTGTAGCTCGACGCGGTCACGGCCAGCGCCTGCAGGTGGCCTTCCCGCATGAGCTGCGGCAGGCGTTCGAGCGGCACCATGCGCGCCAGCAGGTCGGCCAGCGGCGCGTTGTCGAGCAGCGAACGCGGCTTGATGCGCATCCAGTTGGCGGCAAAGCGCCCGAGCCCGAGCAGCATGCGCCAGCGCGTGCCGCTGCCGAGGACCGAGAGCGAATCCGCGCGGTAGACCTGCCCGGCGCGGAAGTCGCTCCAGACCTGCGCAATGTTCGCGACCGCGCCGTCGAAATCGTCGGCGCCGCAGGCCAGCGCGGCGGCGTTGATGGCGCCGGCCGAGGTGCCGGTGATCACGGGAAAGGGATTGGGCTGGCCCGAGAAACCGGCTGTACGCCGGATTTCGGAAATGGCTTCGAGTACGCCGACCTGGTAGGCAGCCCGGGCGCCGCCGCCGGTGAGCAGAAGACCGGTGGCGAGAGGTGTCTCGGGCATCTTCTTGTTGCTGTTTTCTGTTGAAAAAAGGGGCTCGCGCTCCGGGGTGGGGGAATCCTGCCTTGCCGGGCCGCCGGTTGTTGCCCCCAAGTAGAGGAAGGCGAAGCAACACAAAGTGCGCGAAGGGCGCGGGCGACCCACTAGACTACCCGCCATTCAGGAGTTAGATCAATGGCACTCACCCCAGAAGGGCTCATGGACGCGCTCAAGGCCGTCTCGGACCCTAACACCGGCAAGGATTTCGTGGCGACGCGGTCGCTCAAGAACCTGCAGATATCAGACGGCGACGTGTCGTTCGACCTGGAGCTCGGCTATCCGGCCAAGAGCCAGCACGCGGCCATGCGCAAGGCGCTTGTCGCGGCCGCCAAGACGGTGCCGGGCGTGAGCAACGTCTCCGTCAACATCGTCACCAAGGTCATCAGCCATGCGGTGCAGCGCGGCGTGCAGCTGATGCCCAACGTGAAGAACATCATCGCGGTGGCGTCCGGCAAGGGCGGCGTGGGCAAGAGCACCACCGCCGCCAACCTGGCGCTGGCGCTGGCGGCCGAAGGCGCGGCTGTCGGGTTGCTAGATGCTGACATCTACGGCCCGAGCCAGCCGATGATGCTGGGCATCGAGGGCCGGCCCGAGAGCGAAGACGGCAAGACCATGGAGCCGCTGGAAAACCACGGCGTGCAGGTCATGTCGATCGGTTTCCTGGTCGACCAGGACGAGGCCATGATCTGGCGCGGCCCCATGGCCACCCAGGCGCTGGAGCAGCTGCTGCGCCAGACCAACTGGAAAGACCTCGACTACCTGATCGTCGACATGCCGCCCGGCACCGGCGACATCCAGCTCACGCTGAGCCAGCGCGTGCCGATGACCGGCGCCGTGATCGTCACCACGCCGCAGGACATCGCGCTGCTCGACGCCAAGAAGGGCATCAAGATGTTCGAGAAGGTCGGCGTGCCGATCCTGGGCATCGTCGAGAACATGGCGGTGCACATCTGCTCCAACTGCGGCCACGTCGAACACATCTTCGGCTCCGAAGGCGGCAAGAAGATGGCCGCGCAGTACGAGATGGAGTACCTCGGCGCACTGCCGCTGGACATCAACATCCGCCTGCAGGCCGACAGCGGCAAGCCCACCGTGGTGGCCGACCCTGACGGCGAAGTGGCCGGTATCTACAAGGCCGTCGCGCGGCAAGTGGCCGTGGGCATCGCCGAAAAGGCCAAGGACTTCTCGTCGAAGTTTCCGACCATTTCCATCAGCAAGAACACCTGAAGAATGGTGCGCCCGCCCAGGCCCAGTGAGCACGTGCCGGAGCAGGCGAAGTGAACCTGCTGGCTTCGATGCGCTACCTGGTCGCGCTGAGCGAGCACAAGCATTTCGGGCGCGCGGCGCAGGCCTGCCACATCACGCAGCCGGCCTTGTCGAACGCGCTGCGCTCGCTCGAAAGCGAGTTCGGCGTGGTCATCGTCAAACGGGCGCGCGTGTACGTGGGCCTCACGCACGAAGGCGAGCGCGTGCTGGCCACGGCACAGCGCATGCTGCGCGACAACGAGGTGTTGCAGCAGGAGCTGCGCAGCGAAGAGGGCCATCCGCGCGGGCGGCTGCGCATGGCGGCGGTGCCCACCGCCATTCCGATGCTGTCGCGCTTTGCGGCCATGCTGCACGAGCTGCACCCGGGCATCGTGCCGGCCGTGCTGTCGATGAGCTCGCAAGACCTGGAAACGGGGCTCGAAAGCCTTTCGGTCGATCTGGCGCTCGGCTACACCGAACGCATGCACCTGCCGGGCATCAAGCTCACGGCATGGCCGCAGAGCGTGGAGCACTACTACCTCTTGCGGCGCGCCGAGCGGCCCTCGGCCGACCGGCTGCGCATCGGCCAGCCGATGTCGTGGGCCGAGGCCGGCAAGCTGCCGCTCTGCCTGCTCACGCCCGACATGCACAACCGCTCCATCATCGACCAGGCGTTGCGCGAAGCCGACACCGCGGTGGCGCCGGCCATCGAGACCAACTCGGTACTTACCCTGGCCTTGGCTGTGCTGGCGGGCACGGTGAGCAGCGTGCTGCCGGGGGCGATGGTCGCGGCCGTGCGCAGCTACCGCGAGCTGGAGGCGCTGCCGCTGGTGGGGCCCGAGGTCAAGACCCCGCTGGGCTTCATGACCCAGACCGGCGTGCGCCCTTCGCGCGCGCTCGACGCCGCCCTGGTGTTCCTGCAGACGCCGGCCTGGCGGGAGCAGGTGCGGCTGCACAGCGGCGCCCTCGGCGAATAGCCGCTCCGCCGGCCTGTGTTTTCGGCCGGTTCCGGCCTGTCTTGGCCATTTAGTTATTGAATCGATCGATGCGCCGATCGAATTTGACGGGCCCAGGGCAGCCCCACACACTCGGTCAGCCCTCAAGCATTGGGGGCAGTTCCGAGACATCGAGAAAAGGCCCAGGCAGTGAACAACCACCCAGCCACGACCCGCGAGACAACCAAGGCGGCCCCGACGCACACCATCGTGCCGCTCGCCACTGCCGACGAAATGCGCGAGCGCATCCGCCGCAAGAGCAAGCTCAAGGGCCGGCAACCCGAGGAGGCGGCGCTGCTCGAAGTGCGCACGCTCATCGGCGCGCCCCCGCAGAGGGCCACCGGCGCGACCTGCTCATCGAGCACCTGCACAAGCTGAACGACGCTTTCCGCTGCCTGCACGACCGCCACCTGGTGGCGTTGGCGAAGGAAATGAACATTCCGATGGCCGAGGTGTACGAGGTCGCGACCTTCTATCACCACTTCGAGGTGGTGCGCGGCGGCGACGAAGCGCCCGGCCTTACCGTGCGCGTGTGCGACGGCCTGGCCTGCGAACTGGCCGGTGCCAAGGATCTGCTGGCGCGGCTGCCCGAACTGCTGGGTGTCGACGGCGACGATGTGCGCGTGATTGCGGCGCCCTGCGTCGGCCGCTGTGAGCAGGCACCCGCGGTGGTCGTCGACCGGCAGGCCGTGCCGCTCGCGACGACTGCCAAGGTGCTGCAGGCCCTGAAGTCCGACCCCGATGAAGCCACGGTCGCGTATTTCGACGCGGCCGAGTTCGCGCTGAAAAGCGTCTCGCCGCTGCCCGGCGCCATCGAGCGCATGCCGGCGTTCACCGACTACGCCACCTACCGCGCGAACGGCGGCTATGCCCTCGCTTCAGCGCTGGTCAACGGCGAGGAAGACGCCGAGGCCATCATCAAGACGATGGAAGACTCGGGCCTGCGCGGCCTGGGCGGCGCGGGCTTTCCGGCCGGGCGCAAGTGGCGCATCGTGCGCGACCAGCCCGCGCCCCGGCTCATGGCCGTGAACATCGACGAAGGCGAGCCCGGCACCTTCAAGGACCGCACGTACCTCGAGCGCGATCCGCACCGCTTTCTCGAAGGCCTGGTGGTGGCAGCGCAGATCGTCGGCATCGAGCAGTGCTACATCTACCTGCGCGACGAATACCACGACTGCCGCGCGCTGCTGGAGCGAGAGCTGGCCCGGCTCCAGGCCGATCCGCCGTGCGCGCTGCCGCGCATCGAGCTTCGGCGCGGCGCGGGTGCCTACATCTGCGGTGAAGAGTCGGCCATGATCGAAAGCATCGAGGGCAAGCGCGGCGAACCGCGCATGCGCCCGCCGTACATCGCGCAGGTGGGCCTCTTCGGCCGCCCGACGCTGGAGCACAACTTCGAAACCCTCTACTGGGTGCGCGACATCGTCGAAAAAGGCGCGGCCTGGTTCAGCGGCTTCGGTCGCAACGGCCGCAAGGGGCTGCGCAGCTTCAGCGTGAGCGGCCGGGTGAAGCACCCGGGCGTCAAGCTCGCCCCCGCGGGCATCACCGTGCAGGAGCTCATTGACGAATACTGCGGCGGCATGCTCGACGGCCACTCGCTGTATGCCTACCTGCCCGGCGGCGCGTCGGGCGGCATTCTGCCGGCGCGAATGAACGACATTCCGCTCGACTTCGACACGCTGCAGCCCTATGGCTGCTTCATCGGATCGGCCGCCGTGATGGTGTTGAGCCAGCACGACCGCGCACGCGATGCAGCACTGAATGTGATGCGCTTTTTCGAGCATGAAAGCTGCGGCCAGTGCACGCCATGCCGTGTCGGCACCGCCAAGGCCGCGGCGCTGATGCAGGCCCCCACGTGGGACAACACCACGCTCGAAGACCTTGCTCAGGTGATGGGCGACGCTTCCATCTGCGGACTCGGACAGGCGGCCCCCAACCCGATTCGCTGCATCCAGCAATATTTTCCGGAGGAGGTGGCATGAACGCCCCGTCCAAGCTCGCGGAGCTCATGCCGCAAACCATCGAATTCACGCTCGACGGCCAGCCCATCCAGGCCTTCGACGGCGAGACCATCTACAAGGCGGCCGAGCGCCACGGCGTGGAGATTCCCCACCTGTGCTTCAAGGACGGCTACCGCCCCGACGGCAATTGCCGCGCCTGCGTGGTCGAGGTGAAGGGCGAGCGCACGCTGGCGCCCAGCTGCTGCCGCAACGTGACGGCCGGCATGGAAGTGAAGGCCACCAGCGAGCGCGCCCTCAAGAGCCAGAAGATGGTGGTGGAGATGCTGCTGTCCGACATGCCCGACCAGGGCTACAAGTGGATCGGCGACGACGCCACCCAGCAGCACGGCGAGCTCAGCGCCTGGGCAAAAAAGCTCGACATCGCGGTGCGGCCCGAACTCAAGGCCCTGCGCCGCGAACAGCCCAAGACCGACATCTCGCACCCGGCCATGGCCGTCAACCTCGACGCCTGCATCCAGTGCAACCGCTGCGTGCGGGCCTGCCGCGAAGAGCAGGTCAACGACGTCATCGGCTATGCCCTGCGCGGCGCGGACAGCAAGATCGTGTTCGACCTGGACGACCCGATGGGCGACAGCACCTGCGTCGCCTGCGGTGAATGCGTGCAGGCCTGCCCCACGGGCGCGCTCATGCCCAAGAGCCACATCGGCTCGCAGGAGGTCGATCGCAAGGTCGACTCGGTGTGCCCGTTCTGCGGCGTGGGCTGCCTGGTGACCTACAACGTGAAGGACGAGAAGATCGTCAGCGTCGATGGCCGCGACGGCCCGGCCAACCACAACCGCCTGTGCGTGAAGGGCCGCTTCGGCTTCGACTACGCGCACCACCCGCAGCGCCTGACCAAGCCGCTGATCCGCAAGGCCGGCGCGCCGAAGGACTTCGGCGATACGCCGCGTCCGGACGACTGGAGCGAGTATTTCCGCGAGGCCACCTGGGAAGAAGCGCTCGCGCTCACCACCGGCAAG